>NZ_JBYSYV010000003.1:122251-324478 GCF_058783805.1 Peribacillus sp. FW305-BF15
CATTTCGCCTTCCGGCTTTTCTGCCGCTTCTTTCGCCTGTTTTTTGGCCAGCGCGGCTGCCTTTGCCTTGGCCGCTGCCGCCGCCTTTTGTTTCGCTATATCCATTTCACCTTCCGGCTTTTCTGCCGCTTCTTTCGTCTGTTTTTTGGCCAGCGCGGCTGCCTTTGCCTTGGCCGCTGCCGCCGCCTTTTGCTTCGCTATATCCATTTCACCTTCCGGCTTTTCTGCCGCTTCTTTCGCCTGTTTTTTGGCCAGCGCGGCTGCTTTCGCCTTGGCCGCTGCCGCCGCCTTCTGCTTCGCTATATCCATGTCGACTTCCGGCTTTTCTGCCGCTTCTTCTTTCGCCTGTTTTCGGGCCAAAGCTACAGCCTTCGCCCTGGCCGCGGCCTCTGCCTTTTGTTTCGCTAAGTCTTCCTTTTCACTCATCTATATCACCCGCTTTCCGGTTTTCGCCTCATAACGGATTTTTTCTTTTAATTTATTGATTCCGTAAATAAGTGCAGCTGGGTTTGGGGGACAACCCGGTATATACACATCGACAGGTACAATTTGATCTACTCCTTTGACCACTGAGTAAGAGTGAACATAAGGCCCGCCAGCAGTTGCACAGGAGCCCATTGCAATAACCCATTTCGGTTCTGGCATTTGTTCGTATAATCTACTTATTATTGGAGCCATTTTTTTCGTTACCGTTCCTGAAACAATCATGACATCCGATTGTCTGGGGGATGTCCGAAAAAAAGAACCAAATCGGTCCAAATCATAATGAGAGGAGCCGACACCCATCATTTCAATTGCACAACATGCCAAACCGAAAGTCATTGGCCAGAGTGAGTTACTTCTAGCCCAGCCTTTTATTTGTTCAAGTGTGGATAAGAAAATACTGTGGCGCATTTCTTCCATTTCTTTAGGGGTAAGTTCATCCAACTTCAATTCCACTTTAACACCTTCTTTTTCCAAGCATAGATTAGCCCTAGCATAAGGATCACGACAAAAAACAGCATTTCAATCAATGCAAACAGTCCGAGTTCATCATAGGCAACCGCCCATGGGTAAAGAAAAACCGTTTCTACATCAAATATGACGAACATCAATCCAAATAGATAATACCTGACATTGAATTGAACCCTTGAATCCTGAAAAGGTTCGATTCCGCTTTCATAAGTCGTATACTTCATATCTGTCGGTTTATAAGGCCTTAGCAGTCTACCAAGAAATAAAGCGATCACAGGTAATAAAATTCCGAGACAAAGGAAAACAAATACAATTAAATAATTATTTTGGTAAATATGCAGCTGTCCCATGCTCATCTCCCTTTATGGATATATCATGTTAAATGGCTACAATTTAAGTTTGCTTGTCTTCATTTTGGATACGTTATAAATATTATGCAGGGTAACATTCTTTTAGAAGCAACGTGAAAGGAGGGGTATGAAGCAATAAATGTAAGCGTATACATTATAACATTAGGATAAAAGCATGTCGACGAGTTAAGGTTTAAAATGGAAAATACTTTACTCTATAATTCGACATTTTACTCCTAATTCTGATATTCCATGTCAATAATCTTCAAAAACCATCTGGATAAAAAAACACCTGATCTTACCACGAATGGTTTGATCAGGTGTTTTCATCAATTAAAGTTATCGCATTTCTGCAATTTGGATTCGGTTGATTGCACGTTTAAGCGCTAAATCAGCTCTTTTGGCATCATTTGATCCATCATTGTTCTGCAATCTTTGTTCAGCACGGGCTTTTGCTGCTTGAGCACGTGCAAGATCGATAGTTTCAGCTCTTTCAGCAGATTGAGCTAAAATGGTTACCACATCAGGGCGAACTTCTAAGAAGCCACCATTTACAGCTACATAGTCTGTGTTGCTTCCATTTTTAAGACGGACAGCACCAATGGTAAGCGGGGCTACAGTTGGAACGTGTCCAGCCATGATTCCCAGCTCACCGCTTTTAGCTTTAGTGCTTACCATTTCAACTTCTGCATCATATACTGGGCCATCGGGAGTAACAACATTGACTTTAATGGTCTTCATTTCATTCCCTCCTAGGTCCCTTTAATTAAGCCATTTCTTTTGCTTTAGCAACAACTTCTTCGATGCGGCCAACTAGACGGAAAGCATCTTCTGGAAGTTCGTCATATTTTCCAGCTAGGATATCTTTGAATCCTTGGACTGTTTCTTTAACTGGTACATAAGATCCCTTTTGACCAGTGAATTGTTCAGCCACGTGGAAGTTTTGTGACAAGAAGTTTTGAATTCTACGAGCACGTTGAACGATTACTTTTTCGTCTTCGCTTAATTCGTCCATACCTAAGATGGCAATAATATCTTGAAGTTCTTTATATTTCTGTAATGTCGATTGCACTTGACGAGCCACTTTATAGTGCTCAGCCCCAACGATTTCTGGGCTAAGGGCACGAGAAGAAGACGCCAATGGATCAACTGCAGGGTAGATACCCATTTCAGAAAGTTTACGCTCAAGGTTAGTTGTTGCATCCAAGTGAGCGAAAGTTGTAGCTGGAGCCGGATCCGTATAGTCATCGGCAGGTACATAGATCGCTTGAATGGATGTAACTGAACCTTTATTTGTTGAAGTGATACGTTCTTGCAATTGGCCCATTTCAGTAGCAAGAGTTGGTTGGTAACCAACCGCTGAAGGCATACGTCCTAGTAGGGCGGAAACCTCAGAACCTGCTTGTGTGAAACGGAAAATGTTATCGATGAAGAATAGAACGTCTTGTCCTTGTTCGTCACGGAAATATTCAGCCATTGTCAAACCGCTAAGAGCTACACGCATACGTGCACCTGGCGGCTCGTTCATTTGTCCGAATACCATTGCCGTTTTCTTGATAACACCGGAATCAGTCATCTCGTAGAAAAGGTCATTACCTTCACGAGTACGCTCACCTACACCAGCGAATACCGAGATACCGCCGTGCTCTTGTGCGATGTTATTGATAAGTTCTTGGATAAGTACAGTTTTACCAACACCGGCTCCACCGAAGAGACCGATTTTACCACCTTTGATGTAAGGAGCAAGTAAATCTACTACTTTAATACCAGTTTCAAGGATTTCAACTGTTGTTGATAAGTCCTCAAAAGTTGGTGCTTGTCTGTGAATTGGATCACGGCGCACCTCTGCTGTAAGTGGTTCGAATAGGTCAATGTTTTCCCCTAATACGTTGAAAACGCGGCCTAGTGTTACTTCACCTACAGGAACGGAAATTGGAGCTCCTGTATCAACAGTCTCTGCACCACGGGTTAAACCATCAGTGGAAGACATTGCTACAGTACGAACTGTATTATCACCTAGTTGAAGGGCTACTTCAAGAGTTAGTCCTGTACCAGACGCTGTATTTTCGATTCTTAACGCGTTATAGATCTTAGGAAGTTGTCCGTCTTCGAATTTCACGTCAACAACCGGACCCATAACTTGAGTAACGCGTCCTATATTCATCGTTTTCCCTCCTAACGTTGCTTGTAACGACAATCTAGTTTATGGAACGGCCAAGCATCGTCCGGTCCGACCGTCCCTTTAATAATTTTTATTCTAAAGCTGCTGCACCGCCGACAATTTCCGTTATTTCTTGAGTAATTGCGGCCTGACGTGCACGGTTATATTGCAATGAAAGTGAATCAATCAATTCTTTAGCATTATCGGTCGCATTTTTCATTGCAGTCATACGTGCAGAGTGCTCACTTGCTTTACCATCTAGCAAAGCACCATAAATTAAACTTTCTGCGTACTGAGGCAGTAATACCTCAAGGATTTCTTCTGCATTCGGTTCAAATTCATAAGAAGTCATTGCTGCATTGGAAGTATTAAAGTCAGCTAACGGAAGGACTTGCGTTTCCGTTACATCCTGCTGGATTGGGCTGACATAATGGTTATAGTACATGTAAAGCTCATCACACAGTTCATTTAGATACAAATTCACTGTTGATTTTGCAAGGGAGCTAATGTCAGCGAAAGAAGGCTGATCAGGAACTCCAGTTACTTCAAGCTCTACGTGCATGTTACGGCTGACAAAGAAATCACGGCCAACCCTTCCGATTGCGATAATGACGAACTCATCATTGGATTTATGGCGTTCAAGAATGGTTTTATGAACGTGGCGAAGGATACTACTATTGTATGCTCCTGCCAATCCGCGGTCCGATGTGATTACCAGGTAACCGGTTTTCTTAACTGGCCGCGAGACAAGCATTGGATGAGATGCACCCGTACTTCCGTTCGCAATACTTGATACTACTTCTTGAATTTTATCCATATATGGAACATATGCTTTAGCATTAGCTTCAGCACGGTTCATTTTAGAAGCAGATACCATCTGCATCGCTTTTGTAATTTGACTCGTCTTTTTCGTTGAAGTAATCCGAGACTTAATATCGCGTAAAGAGGCCATTCATTCTCACCACCCTTTATAAATTAGTTAGACCTTATTATTCAGAAATAACGAAGTTCTTTTTGAACTCGTTAATTGCAGCAACGATAGCAGCATCTTCAGGAAGACCTTTCGTTGTGCGAATGTGATCTAATAATTCCGGATGAGAACGATCTAGGAATACATAGTATTCTTCTTCAAAACGAAGGATATCCGATACTGGAATATCATCTAAATGACCTTTAGTCAATGCATAGAAAATCATGACTTGTTTTTCAACTTTGATCGGTTTGTTTAGATCTTGTTTTAGAACTTCAACTGTACGAGCACCACGGTTAAGTTTTGCTTGAGTTGCAGCATCAAGATCAGAACCGAATTGAGAGAATGCTTCCAATTCACGATAAGAAGCTAAGTCTAGACGTAAAGTACCAGCAACTTTCTTCATCGCTTTAATTTGTGCAGATCCACCAACACGGGATACGGATAGACCAGCGTTTATCGCAGGACGTACACCCGAGAAGAACAAATCGGATTGCAAGAAGATTTGTCCATCAGTGATGGAAATTACGTTTGTTGGAATGTAAGCAGAGATGTCGCCTGCTTGTGTTTCAACAAATGGAAGCGCAGTGATTGAACCGGCACCTAAAGTGTCATTCAATTTAGCTGCACGCTCAAGTAAACGGGAGTGCAAGTAGAATACATCCCCTGGGAATGCTTCACGACCTGGAGGACGGCGAAGTAGCAAGGAAAGTTCACGGTATGCAGATGCTTGTTTAGAAAGATCATCATAAACCACAAGAACGTGCTTGCCAGCGAACATGAACTCTTCACCCATAGTCACACCAGCATATGGCGCTAGGTATAAAAGTGGTGCTGGTTGAGAAGCTGATGCAGATACAACGATTGTGTAATCCAATGCACCATTTTTACGCAGTGTTTCAACAGTTCCACGAACAGTTGATTCTTTTTGACCGATAGCCACATAGATACAGATCATATCTTGGTCAGCTTGGTTAAGGATTGTATCGATCGCAACTGATGTTTTACCAGTTTGACGGTCACCGATGATTAACTCACGTTGTCCACGTCCGATAGGTACTAGCGCATCGATTGCTTTAATTCCTGTTTGTAATGGTTCATGAACGGATTTACGGTCCATAACACCTGTAGCAGGGCTTTCGATTGGACGAGTTTTTGTTGTAGCGATTGGACCAAGACCATCTAATGGTTGTCCTAACGGATTCACGACACGCCCGATTAATTCTTCTCCAACTGGTACTTCCATGATACGGCCAGTACGGCGTACTTCACTGCCTTCTTGAATGTCTCTGAATGGTCCAAGAATAACAACACCTACGTTATTTTGCTCAAGGTTTTGTGCCAATCCCATTGAACCATTAGAAAATTCTAAGAGCTCCCCAGCCATTGCATTGTCTAAACCATGAACGCGAGCGATACCATCACCAACAGTGATTACTGTACCTACATCGCTTACTTTAATTTCCGACTGATAGTTTTCAATCTGCTTTTTAATCAGCGCACTGATTTCTTCAGCTTTGATGCTCATGAATTTCACCCCTATCTGTGAATATTAACCTAATAGTTGTTTGCTAAGGCGATCAAGCTTCCCACGTATCGTTCCGTCATAAATACGGTTACCGATTTGAAGTTTGATACCGCCAAGAATATTGCTATCCGTAACATTAGTGATACGCAAATTACGTTTGCCGATCTTTGCAGCAAAAGCTGAAGACACAGCCTCCGCTTCAGCTTCAGTTAATGGATTTACTGTATAAACAGTCGCATCCGCAACTGAATTTTCTTCATTCGCAAGTTCAATGAACTCTTGTGCCATAGGAATCACTTCATCTGTACGATGACGCTCCACCATTAACATTACAGTGTTTCGAACGGAAGACGAAAGACTTGCAAATGCATTTGCAAGCATTGTATTTTTTGCATCTCTAGTCATTTTAGGATGAGCCAAGAAGCTTAATAGATCTTTATCATTTGTGAAAACTTCATTCACTATGCGAAGCTCTTCTTCAAGTTGGTTAATGAGATTTTGCTCTTTTGCAATTTGGAAAAGAGCTACAGCATAACGTCCTGCTACAGTTATATCGCTCATTTACCTTCTCCTGCCTCTTGAATATATTCATTGATTAGTTTTTCTTGATCAGCTGATGAAAGTTCTTTCTCAATCACCTTAGAGGCGATCATGACAGATAATGAAGCTACTTGCTCGCGTAAGGCGGCAACTGCTTTTTCTCTCTCTTGAACGATTTCACGTTTTGCTGATTCTTTAACACGTTCAGCCTCTGCACGCGCTTGATTAATAATATCTTCGCGTTGTGCTTCGCCTTGCTGCTTAGCATTCTCTATAAGTTGTCCCGCTTCAGTGCGAGATTGTTTTACGATTTCACGCTGTTCTTCTAAATATTTCAGTGCTTCTTTTCGGCTAACTTCAGCTGCTTCAATTTCATTCGCAACATGCTCTTCACGTTCTTTCATGATGCCCATTAGCGGACCCCATGCAAACTTCTTAAGCAACGCTAACAAAATAATAAAGATTACAAGCTGGTATATGATATCTCCACCATTAAAGTGGACTTGACCAAGAACAAAATTGCTTGTTAACACGCTCGGTTCACTCCCTTCATGAGATTCACTATTGAAGTTCTGTATTTTCGATTGACAGTATCACTGCCATAAATGTTCACTTTAACACAGAGCAATGGCGAAGGGTCTCCTTGGATCATCTTCGCCATTATTGAACTTTTTCAAGTTATCTTATTTACCCATTACAATAAACGCGATAACTACAGCGATGATTGGAAGTGCCTCAACTAATGCAATACCAACGAACATTGTAGTTTGAAGCATACCACGAGCTTCTGGCTGACGAGCCATTCCTTCAATTGTACGCCCAACGATAAGACCGTTACCAATACCCGCACCTAGTGCACCTAATCCAACTGCGATAGCAGCAGCTATAAGACCTAAAGAACCTGTCATGATAAATTTCCTCCTTGAAATGTTGTTTTATTTTTTCATCAATATAATGTTCTAAATGAACAATATTTATAATTAATGGTCGTCACTTACTTTATGGGAAAGATAAACCATCGTTAACATAGTAAAGATAAAAGCTTGAATGGACCCGACAAAGATACTAAACCCTTCCCAAGCTAACATCGGTAATGCAGCAGTGGCTGCACCCACAACACCACTTGTTCCTAGTCCAGCAAGTAAAGTTAATAGTAACTCACCCGCATAAATATTCCCGTAAAGCCGCAATCCTAGAGTTAACGTATTAGCGAACTCCTCAATAATCTTTAACGGAAACAAGAAACCCATTGGCTGAACATAAGTTTTGGCATAATTTTTCATGCCTCTCATCTTGATACCATAATAATGAGTTAAACCCATTACCATAACTGCCAAAGTTAAAGTTATTGCCGGATCAGATGTAGGTGATTTCCACCAAAGTTCATGTCCTATTACAATCGAGAACGGCAACCCTAACATGTTTGAAACAAATACGTACAATATTAACGTCATTCCCAACATTAGGAACTGACCACCCGTACGCCAATCCATATTGCTGTTGATGATATTTTTCACAAAATCCATAACCCATTCGATAAAGTTTTGGATACCTGTTGGCTTCATCGCAAGTTTTCGCGTTGCTGCTACAGCAATAATGAAGACAATGAGACTTGCGATGGTCATCATAAGAACATTAGCCAAGTTGAAATGTATTCCGGTATTCATAAATTCCCACATAGGAGCTTCATGATTCAACAGTATTCACCTCTCTTCTTTACTACCTACGTATGTTTTGCATAAAATAATCTATCATAATGACAAAGTAAACTGTCATTAATCCCACAACCACGCAGACAACCTGAAATTCACCAGGATATCTCAATGCAATAATTGCAGCTAAACCCGCTACAGACATTCTAGTTAAACTACCAAGGGAGCGCGTTTTCTTTCCTTCGGCAACCTCTTGGGCGAACTTCTTGTTCTTTTTGACCATTGACCAGAATATAAATAGGCTGAAGGCAGTTCCAAGCAATAATCCTTGGAAGACTGAATCATGGGAAGTGAAAACCACCCCAAGTAGATAAATACCCATTAAATACAACATGTATTTTAGCTGCCTATTGAACATCTTTTCCAATTCTAGCATTTTGTCATGTAATCTCCCTAGAAATATTGTAGTATCTTGTTTAGCTTAGGAGAATTTGCCCGTAACAAGTCCAAATAGAAGGTCAAAAACTTACTTCTATTTGACACGTTATTAACGTATGAAACCCCTCTCATTTTACATCCTTAGTTAGCATACAATAGGCTAGAATCATTGTCAATGAGTGGTTAGTGAAATTTGTCACAGGTTTGTAATTATTAACGAATTGTTCACAAATTATCTTTTTTCTTCTATTGACATCCGTTTTATTTTACTTATTAGCCTCTGTTCACTCAATAAGTAACGTCTTTTCTATCCGATCTTCCCTTCCGCCCCTTCTTGCAAAGATTATCGCTTTATAAACTCCTTCAGGAGGCAAGTCCTTTTTCAATACATCTTTTTTGATCAAACCGGAAGGAGCCGATCTGGACCAATCCAAATATCCAGCGAATTTCAAGCTATCTTCCTCATAAAGGGCAATACCGAATTCTTCAGCCCCGCGCGGAAGATACATTTCGTATCGATATGTGCCTTCCTGGTCCCCTTGACCAAAATCAAATCCCATTATCCTTGGATAATCAGGCTCTTCTTTTACATATAAATAAGGAAGGGATATTCTTTTGGTTCCTTCCATTATAATGAGGTATCCATCAAAGACTCCCTTTTTAAGCTTGGCTGGGTTGACCTGCAATCCGACTTTTATCCGTTTCTTTTCCTTCGGTTTCAAAGTAAGGGATTTCGGCAATTCCCAAGTGAGTCCCGTCTCTTTTAATGGGACCATGAATGAGTACTTCCTCATTTCCGTACCGGTATTTTCTATGACTATCGTTTCATGATGCTCTTCAATTCCTTCTTTTTTTGTATACATCCCAAAAGACAATGAGCTTGGGTTCAAGAGCGTGTCCGCTTTTAACGCTTCGTCGACCTGGATGCGCCCAGCCCCCTGTTCATATGTGTGATACAATTGATTTGCTGTTTTCCTCAATGGCTTGGAAGTGCTCATCAATGCAGATTTGACTTGATCAGGAGTCCACTCCGGGTGTTTTTGCAGGATTAAGGCGCATGCTCCTGCAACATGCGGTGCGGACATACTTGTTCCATCCAGGGACATATATCCTTTAGGAATGGTGCTTTCAATTTCCACTCCCGGTGCCAATACGTCAGGCTTTATTCCCCATGATACGGTTACCGGTCCCCTGGAACTGAAATCCGCGAGCCTATCCTGCTCGTTCTTATAAACAAATTGAACGGTTTTGCTCTGCCCTTGCTCCATGATTTGCTTGAGCTGCAATCCATCTCTTCTATTAATAGAAGAAGCCGGGATGTTCATTTCTTTTTCCAAGCTTCCAGTAAAGGTCCCGCTCGTATTATTAAAAACAATTACCCCCTTCGCACCCGCCTTTTCTGCATTGGATACTTTCTGCTGGAAGGTAAGTGTGCCACGTTCCAATAACACAATCTTATCCCGAACATTCTTTAGGTCCTTTTTATTACCCAGTCCCCCATATATGACATCCTCGGAAAACGTCAGGTTCCATTTTTTAGAGCCTTGAAACAAGGTTAAATGCGATTGATGCTTTTTTGATCCAAGTCCGTAAATCATATACGGCACCCTTAAGGGCGGAGTCGAAGCCCCAACGGAAATCGCTTTTTCCGCTGTACCGGGTGAACCGACGGTCCATACAGCCGGACCGGAATTCCCGTTTGATGTCACGGCAACAATGCCGCTTTCCACAGCTTTATTCAACGCAAGGGAGATAGGTAAATCAGGACCATTGACGTTATTACCTAGAGAGAGGTTCAATACATCCACCTTATCCTTCATGGCTGACTCAATGGCCGTCAACACTTGATCTGTATCTCCAGAACCGCCTGGCCCCAATGCTCGATATGCGTAAATCTCCGCTTCAGGTGCGACGCCTTTCATTTTTCCATTGGCTGCAATGATGCCCGCCACATGAGTGCCATGCAATGTATCCAGGTCGCCTTGATTTTTGGTTTCCATCGGATCTGCATCACCATCAACCAGATCCTTACCTCCTTTATAAGCTCGTTGCAAATCTGGATGTGTATAATCGATGCCAGTATCGATTATCCCTACCTTTATCCCTTTCCCGGTGATCCGGTGATTCTCCTTATCAAAGAAACCCCTGACCCTGTCTCCTCCTATGTATGGGACACTTTTATCCAACACGGCTTGATAAACGGATACTTCCGTTACTGCCTGAATTCCACCCTCCTTTTTAAGTTGTTCTATTTCATTCATTTTCCCATGAAGGGAAAATCCATCCAGGGCAACCGAATAAACATTCCGTAATTGAAGAGATGGATATTTTTCAAGCAGTTTTTCGATCTTTTTTCGATTAAACGCCTTATCCATCGTGACAACAACCGTTACTTCCTTAGATTCAGATAGTTTTGGTAAAGGCGGCAGAATGACTTTTGCAAAGCCCTTTTCATATTGATAAATAAATATAAAAAGGAAAACAAACACTATGAACGTTTTCTTTCCCAACATAATCATCCCCTTAGCAGTTAGCTTTTCTCAACAACCTTGGAGTATGCAAATAAAAAAAGGAAAAGCGCATGGCTTTTCCTCTTTTATGGTTCAAATCTAGTTGGCGGCATATTCACTTGCTTAAAATAGTAACGGATGGCTTCAGCTATGCGGACCGAAGCATTTCCGTCCCCATATGGATTTGAAGCTTTGGACATTTTTTCGTGCACCTCTTGATCGGTGAGCAATTCATGTGCCAAATCATATATGGTTTGTTCATCAGTACCAGCCAATCTTAAGGTTCCAGCCGCAATCCCCTCAGGACGTTCGGTCGTATCCCTTAAAACCAGGACGGGTACACCAAGTGACGGTGCCTCTTCCTGGATTCCTCCAGAATCAGTCAAAATCAGAAAGGCTCTAGAAGCGAAGTTATGGAAATCCAATACATCCAGCGGTTCGATCAAGTGAACCCGCGGATCGTCCCCGAGAACTTCGTTTGCCAATTCTTTAACAAGCGGATTTAAATGGACAGGATATACCACTTGAACATCATCATGCTCAACAATGATTCTCTTAACGGCCCTGAAAATATTCCTCATGGGTTCCCCTAGATTTTCCCTGCGATGGGCGGTAAGCAAAATGAGCCTGTCTTCTCCAAGTCCATTTAAAACCGGATGGGAATATGTCGACCTTACAGTCGTTTTTAAAGCATCCGTTGCCGTATTTCCCGTCACGAAGATATTATCCTTCTTGTTCTCGTTCAGCAGATTCTCCTCGGCTTTCGAAGTCGGCGCAAAATGCAAATCCGCCATCGTACCCGTAAGCTGTCGATTCATCTCTTCCGGATAGGGGGAATACTTATTCCATGTGCGCAGCCCCGCTTCTACATGCCCAATGACAATTTGATTATAAAAAGCTGCCAGACTGGCAACAAACGTTGTGGTTGTATCACCATGAACGAGAACAATATCTGGTTTAGCTTCCTTCATTACGGAATCAAGACCATTCAATGCTCTTGTTGTAATGTCAGCAAGCGTTTGCCTTTCCTTCATTATGTCCAAGTCATAGTCCGGCTGTATGGAAAATAGTTCGAGAACTTGATCTAACATTTGGCGATGCTGAGCCGTAACAGCAACGATCGGCTTGAAATATTCTGGGTGTTTTTGAAATTCGAGTACTAAGGGAGCCATTTTGACAGCTTCTGGTCTCGTCCCGAAAATGGTCATAACTTTAATCGGTTTGTTCATTCGTGACACCTCAGTTTCTTTCCTTATTTTGTGCCGAATAAACGATCTCCTGCGTCTCCAAGACCCGGAACGATATAACCATGTTCATTCAGTTTTTCGTCAAGACCCGCAATATAGATATCAACATCAGGATGAGCTTCTTTTAAAGCTTCCACACCCTCTGGAGCTGCAATCAAACACATGAATTTAATATTGACTGCACCGCGTTTTTTAATGGAATGGATCGCTTCGATGGCTGATCCGCCAGTGGCTAGCATCGGGTCAACGACAATGCATTCCCTTTCTGCCAAGTCACTTGGCATCTTCGCATAATATTCAACCGGTTTCAATGTTTCAGGATCACGGTAAAGTCCAACATGTCCGACCTTTGCAGCAGGAATCAGCTTAATGATTCCGTCCACCATCCCTATGCCCGCACGTAAAATCGGGACGATTCCCACTTTTTTACCAGAAAGCATTTTCACTTTCGCTGTGCTTACAGGCGTTTGGATTTCCACTTCTTCCAGCGGCATATCTCTCGTGATTTCAAATGCCATCAATGATGCAACTTCATCCACTAGTTCACGGAATTCTTTTGTTCCTGTATTTATATCACGTATATAGGCTAATTTGTGTTGAATTAACGGGTGATCGAAAACATAAACTTTTCCCATTTGGCATCTCTCCAATTCCATTGCTTAGTTTTGCGCTTTTTTATGATTTCCCTAATCGAATAGAAAAATTTTCGTGTCTTTTAAATTTCACTTCAACCTATTTTACAGAAAAATGTTTCAATCTTCAATAAAGGTTTAGTTGTCAGACCTATTTTCACTATTCGGATTCTTCTAACACACCGACTTCCATAAATGAAAAAACCGCTCCCTTTAAAGGGAGCGGCCCGATATTACAATGAAGGATATAATTCAAATTTGTTCGCTAATGATTCAACACGCTGTTTTGCTTCTTCAAGCTTAGCTGTGTCTTCATTATTTTTCAATACAAGTCCGATGATAGCAGCTATTTCATCCATGTCTTCCAATCCGAAGCCACGTGATGTCACTGCCGCAGTCCCAATACGTATACCGCTGGTAACGAATGGTTTTTCCGGGTCATAAGGAATCGCATTTTTGTTCACGGTAATACCGATTTCATCCAAAACATGCTCTGCGATTTTTCCCGTTAACCCTGTAGAGCGTACATCAAGAAGAATCAAGTGATTGT
This sequence comes from Peribacillus sp. FW305-BF15, assembly GCF_058783805.1. Lineage (NCBI taxonomy): Bacteria > Bacillati > Bacillota > Bacilli > Caryophanales > Bacillaceae > Peribacillus > Peribacillus sp. FW305-BF15. The sequence goes on from NZ_JBYSYV010000003.1 coordinate 135,784, forward strand.
CCGTTCCATCAGAAACAAGAGTGAACCCTTCTTTCTTCAAACCTTCACCCAAACGTTTAGCATTGTCGATGATTTGTTGAGCATATACTTTAAAATCATCTTGAAGCGCTTCGCCGAATGCAACAGCCTTAGCTGATATAACATGCATCAAAGGACCGCCTTGAATTCCAGGGAAGATGGATTTATCGATCTTCTTACCGAATTCTTCTTTACAGATGATCATCCCGCCGCGTGGTCCGCGAAGTGTTTTATGAGTAGTTGTCGTTACAAAGTCAGCATAAGGAATTGGACTTTGATGTAATCCAGCCGCAACTAAACCTGCAATATGCGCCATGTCGACCATTAAATATGCCCCGACTTCATCCGCAATTTCACGGAATCGCTTGAAGTCGATTTCCCGTGGATATGCACTTGCACCCGCTACGATCAATTTAGGTTTGTGTTGACGCGCTTTTTCCAATACATCATTGTAATCGATACGGTGATCTTTTTCGTCTACACCATATTCAACAAAGTTGTAGTTAACACCACTGAAGTTTACTGGACTTCCATGTGTTAAGTGACCGCCATGCGAAAGGTTCATCCCAAGCACTGTGTCGCCAGTTTGAAGCACTGTAAAGTAAACGGCCATATTGGCTTGAGCTCCAGAGTGAGGCTGTACGTTCACATACTCGCCTCCGAAAATTTCTTTCGCACGCTCACGTGCTAGATCTTCAACGATGTCTACATACTCACATCCGCCATAGTAACGTTTTCCAGGGTATCCTTCTGCATACTTATTAGTCAAGACCGATCCTTGCGCTTCCATGACAGCTTCACTCACGAAGTTTTCAGAAGCAATAAGCTCAATTTTACTTCTTTGACGCCCTAATTCCAGTTGAATTGCGTTAAACACTTGCTCATCTTGCTTTGCTAAACGATTCATTCCGTAATTCCTCCTTAAATTGTGCGTGATTCGCTTTTTAGTATTTATGTGCAACATGCCTTCAAAAAGCATGAAAAAGCCATATCAATAGTTATTAGAAAATTCTACTCCATTTTAACATGTCTAATTTAGAAGTGATAGTCTAATTTTATCGAACATTAAATGTTTTTTCATTTAAAAATGTTCGTATTTAACATCAGAATTATGGTAAATAGCTCTTTCACCTTATATTACAAGAGCGAAATCACCATTCTATTAGCACTATAAAGGAAAGTTTTTTCTTTTGATCCTTTACCTTGAGCGTTACGATTTTGCCCGCCTTAATTAAAAAACAGCATTCCCCATCCGAGAAATGCTGTCTTACTTACCCATTAAGTACAACTTTTGTTTTCAGAGAGGTCCCGATAAACAGCACGCTCCCCGCCAATCAGCTTCGGGCGGGTTTTTGCCATCGTCACATGTGCATGTCCTATTTCTTTAATGGCAGAGCGAATCGGAACTGCAACATGCTTCAGATGCATACCAATGAATGTGTCTCCAATATCTATCCCCGCATCCGCTTTGATATGTTCAACGACTACTGCATCTTTCCATTGCTGATAGGCGTACGTCGCCATCGATCCCCCAGCTGTTCTTACAGGTACGACCGAAACTTCTTCATAACCATAACGAATCGCGGTTTCCCTTTGTAAAACCAAGGCCCTATTTAGATGCTCACAACATTGGTATGCAACCTGAACACCCGTTTTTCCTTGAAAATCCCTCACTACGGAAAAAATCATCCCAGCAACATCGAGCGTCCCTTCAGTACCGATCCTTTTCCCGATCACTTCACTTGTACTGCAGCCGATAACCAGTAGCTGTTTCTCTTTTAAAGCCGTCTGTTCTTGGAACTCGTATAAAAGTTCCCGAAACTGGTTTTCCCACATCTCAAGCTCATTTGAAAATGTAGCATCACTTGTCATGAAAACGCATCCTTTCAATAAGAAACTTGCCATCGGAACTCTCCAAAAACCAAAAGAATTAGCTGTGCTTACCTTCGTACTCCGCAATCTTACCAATCCTGTTTTGATGGCGTCCGCCCTCAAATTCCGAAGTCAGCCACGTTTGGGCAATTTCCCTGGCTAGACCCGGGCCAATGACACGTTCCCCCATCGCTAACATATTGGTATCATTATGCTGACGGGTCAATTTCGCACTATAGACATCATGAACCAATGCACATCGTATTCCTTTGACCTTATTGGCAGCAATGCTCATTCCGATTCCAGTTCCACAGATTAAAATGCCCCGATCGAACTCACCCCGTGCCACTTTTTCAGCAACCGGCAAGGCATAATCAGGATAATCCACCGACGTACTGCATTCACAGCCAAAGTCCTCGAATGGAATCTGTAACTCATTCAATAAATTCTTTATTTCTTCACGGATATGTATACCACCATGATCCGAAGCAATCGCAACTTTCATCATAATCCTCCTCTAGCTTTTTCATTTGATTTTATTGTGTCACAAAATTATGAAAAGATAAAGGATGTCCATCCTTTTCCCCGCAAAGAAGCAGGAAACCTACTCTGGTTTCCTGCTAGCGGGTAATGGTCCTGTTCAACTTTTCCGCTTTCGCCCTAAGTTCCATTGCCGATTTTTCGACATTTTCCATGACTGCCCCTTGTTCGCTTGTGACAGCCGTCACTTCTTCCGCTCCAGCAGATGCTTATTCTGCAATGGCAGCCAATGCTGCCTTGATCCTATACCAAGCTTAGTAGTATCTTTTACCCCAGCAGCAACATTATGTACGCCAGTTCAATTTTTAAGCCTTTTGACTAATTCATCTATCAATTCCTGCAGCTCTCTAAACGTTTCCCGATAAATGCCTTCAGAACCGCCGAACGGATCCATTATATCTCTATCATATTTATCTCCGAGAATGAATTCTTTTAAAGTAAAGGTCTTATCGATCATTTGGGGATATGAACGGGTAATGGCCGATTTATGCCCTTCCGTCATGGTGAAGATATAAGTCGCCCACTCCATTTCCTTCGCGGATAAAGGCGTTGAATGATGATTATGCACTATGTCATTTTCAACCAATACATTTTTAGCATGCATTGAAGCATCCTGACCTGTCGAAGCATACACGCCTGCGGACTTCACTTCAACACCCGCAATATTCTTGTTTTTCAATATCGCTTCTGCCATCGGGCTTCGGCATGTGTTACCTGTACATACAAATAATACTCGGATCATTTTAACGCCTCCTTTTTTATTCATTATAAGCTATCGCCCGTTTATTATAGTCAAAAAATCACTGTCATTTTGTCCGAAGAAAAATAAAAACCGCTCCGTTAATCGGAACAGTTGAGGTAGGAATGATATGAATTCAGGCGGATCAAAAAGAGAACAATAGTTTCAATCCAAACGCACACAGGATGCTTCCGCCAAGAATCTCACTATACACGCCAAGCAAACCCTGCATTTTTCTACCCAGTAAAAGCCCCGCCCACGTTAATAGAGTGGCGGCAAACCCAAAACAAAGAACCGTTAAAATCGTTTTGGCACCGTAAATCCCCAGAGTCAACCCTACCGAGAAGCTATCCAGGCTTACCCCTAAAGCAAAAATGATTAAACCTTTCCCGACAGGAGCCAGCATCTTATTTTGCATGGCACCAGCCCCATCCTTTTTACCAGGAATAAACATCTGTATACCAAGAATGATCAACAATAGACCGCCGGCGTATGTAGCGAAGGTCCCGAATTTTTCTGAAATGAAACGGCCTGCCCCCATTCCAAGCAAGGGCATCCAAATATGAAAAATGCCGACTGTCAAACCTATAAACAGAATTTGCCTCAACCTTAGCTTAAACATTCCCATTCCAAGGCCCACTGAAAAGGCATCCATTCCCAAAGCGAAGGCCATTAGCAATAAGGTGATGATTTCTCCAGCAAATGTATTCATTCCAATCCCCCTCGGACGTGCCTACTACATGTTATGCATGTCCGAAAAGAAATAGAAGGATAAATCAGTCCTTATTACACATGTTCCTTGATGATTTGATGACCTGCTGCCTTCTCAAGCCGGTTCATGACCGCAGCCCCTATTCCATGGTCAGGAAACATTTCACTAAAAATGACATCGACCTCCAGCTCGTCAAACTGTCTTAAGGCATCATATAAGCCTGTCGCAACTGTATGTAAATCGGCTAGTGAACCTGGGACAACCACATAATCCGCCTTATAATCCTGTTGATGTTCATGAGCCGTAATGATGCCCACCTTTAACCCGTCACTTCTTTTTTCATCCACAAGCTTCTGAAGGAAAGCTTGATTACCCTTGACTAAAAATAGAGGGGCCTTCGGAGCATAGTGGGTATATTTCATGCCCGGAGCCTTTGGCGCCGTTTCCTGATTCTTCAAAGCGACATCTTGCCTGACTTCCCCAATTACCGCTTCCAGCTGTTCCAGGGTCACCCCGCCAGGCCTTAAAATAACAGGGACTTCCACAGTGCAATCCAGTACTGTGGATTCCACGCCCACACCTGTATTCCCGCCATCGACTATACCTGCAATCCGGCCCATCAAGTCATCTTCAACATGTTTTGCTGAAGTGGGGCTTGGTTTCCCGGAAGTATTTGCACTTGGAGCCGCAATGGGCAAACCACTCGCACGAATAAGGCCAAGGGCAACCTGATGATCCGGCATCCTGACAGCCACCGTGTCCAATCCAGCTGTCACAAGATTCGATAGCTGGCCCGGTTTCCGTTTCATGATCAAAGTCAAAGGACCCGGCCAAAATTCTGCCATTAGCTTCCGGGCCTGTTCCGGAATCTCTTCTACAATACCCGACAACTGGTCATCGGAGGCTATATGAACGATTAAAGGATTATCACTTGGACGCCCCTTTGCTTCGAACACTTTTTTGACCGCCTCGTCATTTTTGGCATTCGCGCCGAGTCCATAAACGGTCTCTGTAGGAAAAGCAACCACTTGATTAGCCTTTAATAATTCAGCTGATTGTGTAATCTGGGGATAACTTTGTAAATTATCCACATTTTTATCCACTGACCAAATTTTCGTTTTCATCTTGAACATCATCGCCTTTTAACATTTCTTATTTTATATAATCGCTTTAATATGAACGGTATTTTCAACTTAACGTACGAATTCCACTTAAAAGATACTTTGAAAGTATAAAAGAAGTATACACATATTTCAAGTGTTATCCACAAATTGGGGATAACCACATCGAATCCGTGGATAACTTTGTGGATATTAATGATTAATGACAGACTTTTTTGATTTTTTGTTAATAACCCTGTGGATATGTTTTTAAAATTATCTGAATTTAAAGAAGAGGGACTCTGCCCCCTCCTTAAAATAGATCATTGAAGATTTCTGCAAACAAGGACTTCACTTCCACCTCGGGCTCCTTTTCCCCTTCATATAATTGTTGACCTTTTTCATTGGATGCCGCAAGTTCAACCTTGTTTTCTTCAGCTTTCCCTTCAATGACTTCCTCTGTCACTTGTTCCTTATCTTTCACTGCCACTTCTTCTTTTACCTCTGGCTCTACAACCTCTTCTTTTACCGTTACTTCCGGCGCTTCCTCTTTTACACTCTCCTCGATTACCTCTTCTTCAACTACTTCCTCCGGCCTTTTTTCCTTTTCAGCCAGCACTTCTTCTTCAACCACTTCCTCCGCAACAGGTTCACTCTCTTCATTCGTTGCAGCATACGCCGTTCCTTCCGAAGTCAAGGAACCTTCCTCTTCATCCTCGACAATCGGACTTTGACTTACAGCCGTCCCATTTGAAAAATCCAAGAAACACAATGGGGGAAATAACACACACCACCAATTAGCACCGTCCCCTTCACCAAGCGTGATAATCACTGCTTCATATTCCCCTGCCGGATATAAATACTGCCCGTACAGCTTTGTCGGAAATTCAGCTTGTCCAAAATCCACTTTCACCGACTGCTCCAAACCCTGTTCCTTTATTACCGCCTCAGCCGTCGCCTGGATATCCGGCAGATGCGAGGTGATCACATCCCTCGCCTCATCCAAAGAAGTAAGCTCAGCGACCCACTTTGTGATATCTTCATTTACCTTATCCCTAATCAGCCGTTTAACCGCTTGGTCCTCTTCTTTATCACTATTGGCGAGTATCCGCAGCCGAATCGCCTCATCCGGGATTACCTTTGTATCTTCTGCACCGACCATCTCCGCTTTAGGCATATATATACTTACGATCGTTCCTATAGTTAAGATTAATAGATAAATAATGGCTAAATGTTTAGTTTTCATCGCCTTCGCCCCCTCACATGAATCAGTCTCACCATTTTTCAGCTATCTTAAACTAGTAAAAACAAAAAAAGTTGATAGCTGGAAATATAGATTCCAAAGGATAATGAGGGTGCTGTCCCTAAAAAAACCGTCTCACATAAGGGAGACGGATCATTTTAATTCAGCAAAGACCATTCGATCTTTTTCATTAATGTCATTTATGATGGATACTTCCGCGGCAGGAAAGGTTCGCTTCAATAAATCGGCAACCGCCGCCCCCTGTCCTGCACCCACTTCAAAACCGATCAGTCCAGGCACCTTCATCACCAAAGGTAACTGTTCCATAAAGCGGCGGTAAAAATCCAGCCCATCGATACCGGCAAACAACGCACGGTGTGGTTCATGACCAGTCACGACCACTGACATGGATTTATGATCATCTTCTGGTATATATGGCGGATTCGATAAAAGAATGTCCACCTTCTCGTTTATATTCATGAAAGGCGAAAGCAAATCACCTTGCATGAACTCCACTTCGGCACCAAGTGATTCGGCATTTTTCCTCGCCACCTCAAGCGATGGTTGAGCTATGTCCGTGGCCGTCACCATCAGGTTTGATTTTTCAAGTTTCATCGTTATGGCAATTGCGCCGCTGCCAGTCCCAATATCAACTAAACGGAGCCTCTGTCCCTCCATAAAAATGGCCGGGAGTTTACGTAATGTATAATAAATCAATTCTTCTGTTTCCGGTCTCGGTATGAGCACTTCTTCATTCACAAAAAAGGTCCGTCCATAAAATTCTTCACTGCCGATTATATATTGGATGGGCGTCCCCTCAGCATGCAGCTCAATAGCGTCCTTAAATTGCCCAAAATCCGCTTCACTAAGCTCATCATGAAGGTTGGCCAGCATTTGGGAGCGAGTTTGTTTTAAAAAGTGCTGTAACAGGATTTCCCCAGCATTGGCATCACGATCATTTTCCTTTAAAAAAGAAGAAGCCCATTTAAGGGCTTCAAAAACTTTCACGGCAGAATTACTCATCTGCATTTTCCAGCCTTGAAGATTGGTCTTCCATGATTAATGCATCAACGACTTCATCCAGTTTACCTTCCATGATTTGATCCAGTTTTTGAATCGTTAAACCAATGCGGTGGTCGGTAACGCGGTTTTGCGGGAAGTTATAAGTCCGAATCCTTTCAGATCGATCGCCCGTTCCAACGGCCAGCTTCCTGTTTTGATCATATTCCGCCTGTATTTCGCGATTGATTTTATCGAACACCCTGGCACGCAAAACTTTCATTGCCTTTTCTTTGTTCTTGATTTGTGATTTTTCATCTTGACAGGATACAACCGTATTAGTCGGAATATGAGTCAAGCGCACCGCTGACATTGTCGTATTGACACTTTGCCCTCCAGGACCGCTTGATGCAAAGGTATCGACACGAATATCCTTATCATGGATTTCAACTTCCACTTCCTCAGCTTCAGGTAAAACGGCAACCGTGGCTGTAGATGTATGAATCCGACCGCCTGATTCCGTTTCAGGTACTCGCTGAACGCGATGGGCTCCATTTTCGAATTTCAACTTTGAATAAGCGCCATTGCCATTAATCATGAATATGATTTCCTTGTAGCCGCCAAGCCCAGTAGGATTTGCTTCAATGACTTCAGTCCGCCAGCCCTGCACCTCGGCAAAACGGCTATACATCCGGTATAGACTGCCTGCAAATAAGGCCGCCTCATCTCCGCCAGCCGCACCGCGGATCTCCATGATTACGTTTTTATCATCGTTGGGGTCTTTCGGAATAAGCAATATTTTCAGCTTATCCTCAAGGCCTTGTATGGTCTCATCAAGTTCATTGATCTCTTCTTTTACCATTTCACGCATTTCCGCATCAAGTTTCTCCTCCAGCATTGCCTTCGCTTCCTGAAGTTGCTCACGAACCGCTTTATATTCTTTATAAGTCGACGCGGTCTCTTGAATGCTGGATTGCTCCTTGGAATATTCCCTTAGCTTCTTGGAGTCATTAATGATCTCCGGGTCACTTAATAGTTCATTCAATCTTTCATATCTATCTTCTACTGCTTGCAAACGATCAAACAAATTATTCACCTCATAAATTTTCCAAAACATCTTAAACGATTTGGAAGTAATCCATCTCTTATTACTATAAATAAGTAGCTCAGTGCCCCAGCTCAGTTCACTTCTAGGTTAATTATAGTATAGGTGAATAATCAACGTCAAAGAGATTCAAAAATGTCGTGCCGTTACTTATTTAATTTGACATCTACATTATATTGAGGCACAACCCTGTTTATCATGCCTTGTATTCGCTGCATTTCCTTTTTTCTTTCTTTTTCGGTCTTGATTTTGCCTTTATCATGGACCGTAACGTGTATGGTATTTCCATTAAACCAAACGGAACCGGCCTCATAATTAGTTTCCGATTCGATCACCCCGCGGATTTCATCAATTTGCTGACCCATGGATGGAGAATTATTGGATGTATGATGCGGTGTGTTGAGGACCTGATCTGATGGTCGTTCCGCTTCATTATCCCAATCTTTATTGGATACTTGATTTAAACCATTGCCAACCCTGCCATCCCGGGATTGATCTCCATATTCCGAATCATTATTTATTGCATTGTCATTTTGACCGCATGCCGTTAGTGCAGCAAGCAGAAAGGCCGTCATGATAAGCAGTTTTGATTTCATTATTTTTTCCCTCCATTTTGACTGGTTAAGAAGAACATTTCCTCGTTAGCCTACCCAAAATGGGGCAATATTTATCTTTTATTTCCCTTCCATGTATTGGTCAGGCTACCTGAATAACTCGACAGTTTTTCCATTTTTCCGCATAAAAAAAGCACCCTGTGATCTCATTGGATCATAGGGCACCATCATTCAAATATGTTCTTTAATCCCAACAGCCTGCTTACCCGGAACTTCATGATGATGGCGGCAGCGGGGCTCGTACGATTCCGATGCACCCACAAGGATGATCGGCTCATCATAGGAGGCCGGCTCCCCATCTATCAGGCGCTGTGTCCTGCTCGCAGGTGATCCGCATACTTCACACACTGCCTGCAGCTTAGTCACCGATTCTGCAAGCGATAATAGAACAGGCATAGGGCCGAATGGTTCACCTCTGAAATCTTGATCGAGTCCAGCCATAATCACTCGATAACCGCTGTCCGCAAGATGCTGGGCAACCCCGATAATTTCATGATCAAAAAATTGCACTTCATCTATTGCAATGATATCCAAGGGCTTGTCCAAATACTTAAAAATATCCGTTGAATGGGCAATCGGTTTTGCCATCACAGAAGAGCCATTGTGTGATACGACAGCCTCTTCCGCATAGCGATTATCAATAGCTGGTTTAAATACAGCTATCTGCTCTTTAGCAAATTGAGCACGGCTGACTCGTTTAATCAATTCTTCAGATTTACCTGAAAACATGCTTCCGCAAATAAGCTCGATCCAGCCTGTTTGTTTCATTACATACATGGAAACAGCTACTCCCTTCCACCTGTCGATCCATTGGCCATAATTGAAGTCGACCTGGCTTTGTATAAATTCTTACTTGTTTATGGAAAAGAAAAAACAGGCAAGAAAAATACTTGCCTGTTTTTTAAAAAGTCCGGCTTATTTAATACCGTATTTTTTGTTGAAACGATCAACACGTCCGCCAGCTTCAGCGAATTTTTGACGACCAGTATAGAATGGATGGCACTCTGAACAAGTCTCAACTTTGATCTCTTCTTTAACTGAACCAGTTTCAAAAGTGTTTCCGCAAGAGCAAATTACTTTTGAAAGCTTATAATTTGGATGAATTCCAGTTTTCATTCTTTTCATCTCCTTATGCCCTGAATCATTCGAAACAGAGTTATATACTTCAAGTTGAGGGAAAAGCACCCTCACATTTATTGTAAAAACACATGAACTCATTATAACAACTTAAGACTAGTTGTGCAACTGTTTGTTTCTTACAGGGTTTAAGAACGTTTTACGCTCGCTGGACCCTTTTTCATTTCTGACATCTCTTCATCCAGCTTACTGAAAAATTCTTCATTGCCTTTTGTCTGTTTTAGACGGCGAAGGAATTTCTCCGAGAAATCAGGCGAATCTGACATCGTTTTCCTGATGGCCCATAGTTTATCCAGGCGATCTTTCGGAATTAGCAATTCTTCTTTACGCGTGCCTGAGCGACGAATATCGATTGCCGGGAAGATCCGCCTTTCGGCAAGGGCACGATCTAGATGCAGCTCCATATTACCCGTACCTTTAAATTCTTCATAAATGACATCATCCATTCTTGAACCCGTATCTACCAATGCTGTAGCAAGGATCGTCAGGCTGCCGCCTTCCTCGATATTCCTCGCCGCACCGAAAAAGCGTTTCGGACGATGGAATGCAGCAGGGTCAATACCCCCTGACAGTGTACGTCCGCTCGGCGGAATGACAAGGTTGTAAGCACGGGCTAGGCGAGTGATGCTGTCCATTAAAATGATGACATCCCGTTTATGCTCCACAAGGCGCATGGCTCGTTCCAACACCAGCTCAGCCACCTTGATATGGTTTTCCGGCACTTCATCGAATGTTGAACTTACCACGTCTCCTGCGACGGAACGTTCAATGTCTGTCACTTCTTCCGGGCGTTCATCGATTAACAGCACAATCAATTCCGATTCGGGATGGTTTGTGGTTATCGCATTGGCAATTTCCTTGATGAGCATCGTTTTACCGGCTTTTGGCGGTGCAACAATCAGACCACGCTGTCCAAAACCGACCGGTGCCAGGACATCCATAATCCTGGTCGATAAGTTCTTCGGTGTCGTTTCCAGTTTAATTTGCCTGTTAGGATACAGCGGTGTTAAACCTGGAAAGTGGACACGCTCTTTAGCTGATTCCGGATTATCGCCATTGACCGCTTCAACATGCAGCAATCCATAATAGCGCTCGTTTTCTTTTGGAGGCCTAACCTTACCGGACACTTTATCTCCATTTCGCAAATCGAATCTGCGGATCTGTGAAGCCGAAATATAAATATCCTCCGAGCTTGGAGAATAATTAATTGGACGCAGGAAACCGAAGCCCTCTGAAGGGATGATCTCTAAAACGCCCTCCATGAATAGGAGACCGTCCTGCTCAGCTTGCGCTTTCAGGATAGCGAAAATAAGTTCCTTTTTGGAAAGTTTGCTGTAATAGGAAACTTTATATTCACGAGCGTGCTCATAGAGATCCTTAAGTTTCATGTTTTCTAAATTAGAAATAGTTAAATTCATTATGACACCACACTTTTATTAATTAAACGTTTTCACCCATACTGAAAAAGAATTGGTTTGTTAGATGGAAGAAAAACCGCAATCCATGTACCCGACCAGAGTTTTCTTAGAAAGGATGATACATTTTTACATGTAAAGAAGAAAATTATTTGAAGGCTTCTTGAAGTTTGGAGTGAAAGGGCAGATTTTAAATTATTAATAGTAGACCAAGCTTTATTTTACTTTTTTTATTTTAATTATTCAACTTAAATTTTTTTAAAGAGAAAGCGAGCGATGAAACCGCTCGCTTTTTAAAAGTGATTTTTCTAAAAAATGCTATCAGTCAATCAAACCATTCGGTTTAATCTTAAGACTGTGACGCCCATCAATGAATCGAACGGTACCAGATTTAGCACGCATGACTACGGATTGCGTTTCGCCGTAATGCCCTTTAAATTGTACACCGCGTAAAAGTTCTCCGTCAGTCACACCTGTTGCAGCAAAAATTGCGTCATCTCCGCGAACAAGATCTTCCATTCTGAGGACTTTTCCTAATTCAAGGCCCATTTTCCCACAGCGTTCCACTTCTTCATCAGTATGTGGAACGAGCTTACCTTGAATTTCCCCTCCAAGGCATTTCAAGGCAACGGCTGCAATGACTCCCTCTGGAGCTCCGCCAGATCCGAATAAGATGTCAACACCGGTAAGATCGAAGGCCGTATTTATCGCTCCTGCGACATCTCCATCATTGATCAGCTTGATACGTGCCCCTGCCTCACGAAGTTCATGAATGATCTTCGAATGACGATCGCGGTTCAATACTGTTGCAACCACGTCTTGGATATCTTTATTTTTTGCCTTGGCTACCGCTTTCAGGTTGTCCAACACGGAAGCATTGATATCAATCTGACCAACCGCCTCGGGTCCGACTGCTATTTTATCCATATACATATCCGGGGCATGAAGCAAGTTCCCCTTATCGGCTATCGCCAATACAGCCAATGCATTCCAGCCGCCAGATGCAACGATGTTCGTTCCTTCTAATGGATCAACCGCAACATCCACTAGTGGCCCAAGACCAGTGCCAAGTTTTTCGCCAATATAAAGCATTGGCGCCTCATCCATTTCCCCTTCACCGATTACAACCGTTCCTTGCATGGGAATGGTATTGAAAACATCCCGCATCGCAGTTGTTGCTGCATCATCCGCTTCGTCTTTCTTTCCTCTTCCCATCCAACGAGCTGAATTTAGTGCCGCCGCCTCTGTTACGCGGACTAGCTCCATCGATAAACTTCTTTCCATTTCCGGTTCCCCCTCATGTACACTAGCATGATTTATTTATATATTAGTATAACACATTATATCATATATAGTAACACAATGAGGTAACAAGAAAAGGGATCAGCTTTTAAGCTGCTCCACTTCTTCTTGAGTCATTTCTTCACGCCAAATCGTCGCTCCCAAACCTGAAAGTTTTTCAACAAGATGGCTATATCCGCGATCTATATGTTCAAGCCCTGTCACTTCTGTAATTCCTTCTGCCATTAAACCGGCAATTACCAGAGCTGCTCCGGCACGTAAATCGCTTGCCTTCACTTTTGCCCCATGAAGTTGGACAGGACCATCGACGATGCCCGCTCTGCCCTCGACTTTGATCTTCGCATTCATGCGTCGCAGTTCATCAATATGCTTAAATCGTGCCCCGTATATCGTATCGGTCACCATGCTAGAACCGCTTGCTTTTGTTAAAAGGGAAGTGAAAGGTTGCTGAAGATCTGTTGGGAATCCAGGGTAAACCAACGTCTTGATATCAACGGATTTATAATTTTCTCCCGGTGAGACAAATATCTGGTCATCACCCGCTTCAATATTGATCCCCATTTCCCTCAATTTGGCAGTCAATGACTCCAAATGCTGGGGAATGACATTATCGATCAGAATCCCTTCACCGACAGCAGCGGCTAAAATCATGAAAGTACCGGCTTCAATCCGATCCGGTATGATCGTATGCTTGCAACCATGCAAACTTTCCACACCATCAATACGAATGATATCCGTTCCAGCACCCTTAATTTTCGCTCCCATATTGGTCAACAATGTGGCGACATCGATGATTTCCGGTTCTTTCGCAGCGTTTTCAATCACAGTGCGGCCTTTGGCCAAAACGGCGGCAAGCATGATGTTGATCGTTGCCCCTACACTAACGACATCCAAATATATGCGTGCTCCCCGGAGCTCGTCTGCCCTAAGGTAAATGGCTCCTTGTTCATTCGTCACTTGTGCGCCAAGTGCTTCGAACCCCTTAATATGCTGATCTATCGGACGGGGTCCTAAATGGCAGCCTCCTGGCAAGCCGATCACTGCCTTTTTGAATTTGCCAAGCATTGCCCCCATTAAATAATACGAAGCACGTAACTTCTTGACCCTGCCATTCGGAAGAGGCATTGAAATCATCCTGCTGGGGTTGACTGTCATCTGTCCTTCGTCAAAGGACACCTCACCGCCAATTTCCTCCATTAACTCTTTCAGCATCTGTACATCCGAGATATCAGGCAGGCCTTCAATCGTTACGGGAGAGTCCGCCAAAATTGTTGCCGGAATAAGGGCAACCGCACTATTTTTTGCTCCGCTGACACGAATGCTTCCCTTTAGGGGATAGCCACCGGCAATTTTAAGTTTTTCCATAATAAACTCCCTTCCACGCTAAGCACTTAGAAGCTACTTCCAAAAAGTAATATTTTACCACAAGAAATTTGCATAATCCGACAACATTTACTATCTAGTTCTTTAGTTTACACAAAAGTAGAAAATTCATGTAAAAAAAGATAAAAATTTCTAATTTATGTTAATTTTATTAAAACAGTGCAATCTATAGCGACTTAGCGGCAAGGCATTATGCTTCTGTACGTGAATTCCAATCATTCAAGAAAGCTTCAATCCCTTTATCCGTTAATGGGTGGTGGAATAATTGCATTAAAACTTTATAAGGAATCGTTGCAATATGTGCTCCTTTAAGAGCCGCTTCTGTAATATGCATCGGATGGCGGATGGAAGCTGCAATGATCTCAGCATTGATATCATGAATTGCAAATATGTCCGCAATATCCGAAATTAAATCCAAACCATTTTGGCCGATATCGTCCAAGCGTCCTAAAAATGGCGATACATAAGTTGCTCCCGCCCTAGCTGCCAATAATGCTTGGTTTGCACTGAAAATAAGCGTGACATTTGTTTTGACACCTTGTTTTGTAAGTGCTGAAACAGCCTTCAAGCCATCTGGAGTCATTGGCACTTTGATCGTGATATTAGGTGCAATCGCAACAAGCTCCTTGGCTTCTGCCATCATTCCTTCAAAATCAAGCGCAATGACTTCAGCAGAAACGGATTCCTTAACAAGGCTTGTGATTTCTTTTAGCCGGTCATGGAAAGAAACTCCCTTTTCCCTTGCAACAAGTGATGGGTTAGTCGTAACACCTGCTAGAACGCCAAGTTCGTGCGCTTGTTTGATTTCTTCCATATTTGCTGTATCTATAAAGAATTTCATAAAATATCCTCCGTATGTAATCGATTTTTTATTTCTCTATTGATTCTAATTGTTCGAAAAATAGAGATCGGATTAAGCCCAAATCTAAAAGAAACCATTAGGGGGGAGCCCCCCAATGGGAATATTGCCTAACATTTAAAGGGATGGAACCCTTTTGAAATTATGCTTTGCCGTTTGAACCGAATTCACGAATTTTGCCGATGACCGTTTCTTTAATAGCTTCACGGCCAGGAACCATGTATTTACGAGGATCGTACACTTCAGAATCGTTATTCAGGATTTCACGAACCGCTTTTGTGAACACAATTTGATTTTCCGTATTCACATTGATTTTTGATGTTCCAAGAGAAATCGCTTTTTGGATATCTTTCGTAGGGATGCCTGTACCGCCATGAAGAACAAGAGGTTTGTTCGTTAAATCCCGTACTTCTTCCATTTCTTTATAGCCTAGGTTAGGTTCACCTTTGTATGGTCCGTGAACGGATCCCAAAGCTGGAGCAAAACAGTCGACATTCGTTTCTTTAACCAACTGTTCACATTCTTGAGGGTCTGCATATACGACTCCATCAGCGATTATATCATCTTCTTGTCCGCCAACCGTGCCCACTTCCGCTTCTACCGAAACATTACGTGCGTGAGCGAATTCGACAACCTTCTTGGTTGTTTCGATATTTTCTTCAATTGGATGATGTGAAGCATCGATCATTACTGAAGTGAATCCCGCTTCGATGGCTTCCTTACATTTATCATAACTTGAACCATGGTCAAGGTGAATGGCCACAGGAACAGTGATTTTCATGTCTTCCAACAAACCTTGAACCATCATGACAGTCGTTTTAAAACCACCCATATGACGGGCAGCGCCTTCGGAAACACCAAGGATGACTGGAGATTTTTCTTGTTCAGCAGCAGCTAGGATAGCTTGAGTCCATTCAAGGTTATTGATATTGAATTGACCTACTGCATATTTTTCATCAAGGGCTTTATTCAGCATATCTTTCATAGAAACTAAAGGCATTTGATTTCCTCCTACTAGTGGATGTTTATTTTTAAAGTTAATTCTTTCTAGATATTCCCTAAAACCAAAGTAGCATACGCTTTATAAATCAGAATATCTCTCCTCTTTTAGCATATCAATACATCAAAAAAACAGCAACAATTACAACTGTACCATGTCTCAAATTTTATTCCAAAAAAACACGGCCCATCTAAAAAAAAGATAGCCGCGGTAATTTCCCCGTCAATAATATTAAACTTTCAAGACCGTTAACTCGATTGAATCGGTAAGTATTCACGAACGGCTTTTCTAATATCATCAATATCAAACGGCTTTGCAAAGTGTGTCATTGCACCTAAATCCTTTGCTTCTTGAATCATATCAAGTTCACCATATGCCGTCATGATTATGACCCGGATGTCCGGATCGACGACTTTCATCCTTTTCAAGATCTCAATGCCATCCATTCCCGGAATCTTCATATCCAGCAATACAAGATCGGGTGAATGGTTATTTAGCACTTCCAAGGCTTGAATGCCATTAGCTGCTTGAAATGTTTCATACCCTTCTTTATGTAACACCTCGTTCAATAAAATACGAATCCCGAATTGATCATCAACAATCAATATTTTCCCTGGCATTTTATCACCTCTCCCCTTCCCGATTCATCCATTAAATATATTAGCCTATTCGGCCTATTACCCGAAAAAGGGTAGTTACATAGATTGCGTCAAATTACTTGAGCAACGCATTTATTCATTCATGACATCTATGTTCATATTCGATAATTGTAACAAAATTCCTGCTGTATGGCTAAAAGGAATTTTAATTTTTTTGTTTTTTCGACCGATTTAGTTAATTCTGCCCTTTGGACCAAAAACCCTGAAACCTGTCAATGCAAAGGAAAGTCCTTTATAATAAGTATATTATTTTTTAAAGGAGTCCCTGATCATGTTAAAAATTTTCTCGACACAGATAAGCGGTTTATTTAAAAAAATGATTGAAAATGAAGCCTTTGAAATGGAGGATGCCGGACGCCTGCTGGCTCAGGCTGTGGTTGGGGACGGTTCTGTGTTCATTCACGGTTTTGGTGAAATGCAGGGCGTCACTGCCGAGGCATTGCATGGGGAAGAACCCTTTCCTAAGGCAAAAAGCTATGATTTAAGTGAAACGATTTCCAAGGAAGATCGATTTCTTATATTCAGCCGCCATTCGGATGATTCAGAAGCATTGATGCTGGCAAAACAACTCAAGGAAAAAGATATCCCATTTGTTGCGGTTTCTACATCCGTCCCTTCCGAAGAAGATTCCCTTTTGGAGTTGGCTGACGTACATATTGATTTACGCATCCAACGGGGATTGATTCCCGATGAAACCGGAAATCGATATGGGTACCCTACCCTCCTTACCGCTCTTTTCGCTTATCATGGAATTAAATTCACTCTTGAAGAAATCATAAAAGAATATGAAGATGAAGAATGATGAATTCATCTAGAAAGGTTCGGAAAAATATATCTTTCATCAAATGATGTTCCCGAACCCACTGACCACCCTCTAAATGTTAAAACAAATTTGATTGGAGCGGGGGTGTGCGGGACTCATGCGGGAAAGCAAGTCTAAGCGGTGCTTGGAGTGGCCATCAACCTCCCAAAGTACAAACCATAAAAAAAACTGTAGGCAAACTCGATTTTCTTCAAGTTTGCCTACAGTCTGAAACAGCCACAGGGGCTGTTTTTTTTGTTTATTAACGATTTTCGCCGTTCTTTAATGACATACCGACAAAGTCGCGGAATAGCGGCTGTGGACGGTTAGGACGTGACGTGAATTCCGGATGGAATTGGGAAGCCACAAACCAAGGATGATCTTTCAGTTCAATGATTTCGACTAGACGGCCATCTGGACTTGTACCGGAGAACACGAATCCT
The DNA here is from genome assembly GCF_058783805.1 of Peribacillus sp. FW305-BF15. Taxonomy (NCBI): domain Bacteria; kingdom Bacillati; phylum Bacillota; class Bacilli; order Caryophanales; family Bacillaceae; genus Peribacillus; species Peribacillus sp. FW305-BF15. The sequence continues at coordinate 153,726 of NZ_JBYSYV010000003.1, forward strand.
GCCTCTTCCATAGCTTGACGGTAGTGGTTATTGAATTCATAACGGTGACGGTGACGTTCATAAACAACCTCGTCATTATAAGCTTCGTATGCTTTAGTACCTTCGATAAGCTTACATGGATACAGACCAAGACGAAGTGTTCCGCCCAAATCTTCTACATCCTTCTGCTCAGGAAGAAGATCGATGATTGGATCAGGAGTATCCTCCTTAATTTCAGCTGAATGTGCTTCTGGCAATCCCAAGACGTTGCGTGCATACTCAATGGACGCCAACTGCATGCCTAAGCAAATTCCGAAGAATGGTTTTTTTGTCGTGCGGGCAAATTCAGTCGCTGCAATTTTCCCTTCGATTCCACGATCTCCAAAACCTCCAGGTACAAGGATTCCATCTGCATCTTGAAGAAGTTCTGCAACATTTTCTTTAGTTACATCTTCGGAATTCACCCAGTCGATTTCAACATCTGCATCAAATGCGTAACCAGCATGCTTAAGTGCTTCCACTACAGAAAGATAAGCATCTTGCAATTCAACATATTTTCCGACTAAGGCGATTTTCGTTTTCTTTGATAAAGAAGTAACCTTTTTGACTAGTTCCTTCCAATCTTCCATATCCGCTTCGCCACAGTCCAATTGCAAGTGATCACAAACGATTTGGTCCATATTTTGGGCTTGAAGCGCTAGAGGGATGGAGTAAAGTGTATCCGCATCAAGACATTCGATAACAGAATTTTTATCGATATCGCAGAATAAAGCGATTTTATCCTTCATATCTTGTGAAATCGGGCTTTCTGTACGTGCAACGATGATATTTGGCTGAATGCCAAGGCTGCGTAATTCTTTTACACTATGCTGTGTCGGTTTTGTTTTCATTTCACCTGCAGCTTTGATGTAGGGAACCAGTGTACAGTGGATATACATAACATTATTGATGCCGATATCACTCTTGATTTGGCGAATCGCTTCAAGGAATGGAAGAGACTCGATATCCCCTACAGTACCGCCAATTTCAGTGATGACTATGTCGGCATTCGTTTCATTGCCTGAACGGAAAACCCGTTCTTTAATTTCATTCGTGATATGGGGAATGACTTGAACCGTTCCACCTAGATAATCGCCACGGCGTTCTTTTCTCAGGACGGTTGAATAAATTCTGCCTGTAGTCACATTGCTGTGTTTACCAAGGTTGATATCGATGAAACGCTCATAGTGCCCCAAATCCAAATCCGTTTCAGCACCATCATCCGTTACAAACACTTCACCATGTTGATATGGACTCATCGTACCAGGATCCAAGTTGATATAAGGGTCAAACTTCTGGATCGTAACATTCAATCCCCTATTTTTTAATAATCTTCCTAAAGAAGCGGCCGTAATCCCTTTTCCCAAGGAAGAAACTACTCCACCTGTCACAAAAATATATTTTGTCATCTTATATCCTCCTAATAGAATGTTTTCTTCCAATTCAGTTCTTCACTTCAATAGATTGGAACCTGAATCAAATCTTCCGCCACATGAGCGGTTAAAAGCTAAAAACCGTAACCAGTACAAACCATTAATCACTTAAAGGTCTTTAGTGAGAGTCATGCAGGATACATGAACAAGAATAAATTTCCTTAAATGACAGTTAACATAAATATGTTCTCTATAGTTTTTACAATTCTACGAGAAATCATTTTTAAAAATAAAAAAATGATGTCATTTATTCATTCCATCATTAAAAACAAAAACGCTCCGCTTACAAAAAAGTAAGGGAGCGATATAATTTAATCATTGTGTCCTTTTTTAAGGAGCCCAAAAATGATTCTACAAATTTCGCCTTAAAAAGTCAAGGGCGATTATTTATTTCTCATCCTCTTTATTCAAGTCATCCAAGTCATCTTCGTCTTCATCTTCGTCCTCATCATCTTCCAGGACAAATGCATCATCTTCGATTATTTCTTCTTCCAGGTCGTCGTCATCATCCACGTCATCATCCAAAAGCACTTCGTCGATGACTGGAGCACCTAGAATATCATCATCGTCGTCATCTTCATCCTCGTCCAGATCATCGATATCCTCTTCAAAGTCAAGGTCTTCGTCTTCAAGTTCATCGAAATCATCGATGACGACAGCAGCCTTTTTGGCTTTCTTTTTCTTTTTAGGTTTTACAACATGTACGACTTCTTCCTCGATTTGGTCAACCGGGTACCATGTTTTCAATCCCCAGCGGTTGTCTCCAAGTGAAGTGAAACGGCCATCCACATTTAAATCCGTATAGAATTGGGCAATTTTCTTTTCCACTTCCGCTTTGGATAAATGGTGCAGCGAAGCTAATTCACTAATTAAGTCTTTAAATGGAATCGGTTCATTTCTTTCAACTAACAAATCATATGCCATCTCTATTAAGGACATTTCCAATAATTGCTCTTTTGAGTATTGTTTTAAACTCAAATTCCGCACTTCCCTTCTCTATTCAAACACTGAATTCCGTGTTTTTTCACATAAAAAAATAATCTAAAACAGTAGTTCGATAAAATAACGACAATTCCTGCTAGACATATACTCCATTATAAACAATCTAAATGGGTTTATGCTAGTTCTATATGATACTTTCACAGATTTACCTTATTGTCTATCATTCACAGGAAACCAAAAGCTAAAGATCTTTCCTTTTTTTCTTTTTCGATTTCTGACGATAGGCTGCCGTAAAAAAGACAACAGTCAGGATAAAAAAAGAAATGGCTCCCAATTGATGCTCATACAGCTCAAATAAAAAAATGATGGCAAGAATGTAACCTATGATCAACCCAATCATCTTCAGGTTCATTTTCTCAACTCCAATAGGGCTGATTCTTCATTTTTGCCCCTTTTCCGAATAATTATAAGGTAAAATCTTCATTTTGTTAAAAAAGACGGGAATTATTTAAAAAAAGGGCCCCTAAACGTTCGGAGCCCCCTTCTAAGCCTTACATATTTCTTCGATATTGACCGCCTACATCATATAACGCCCTCGTTATCTGACCCAGACTGGCCACCCTCACGCAGTTCATGAGCTCAGCAAAGATATTCTCCCCATTCATGGCTGCCAATTTCAGTTTAGTTAACGCTTCATCCGTGAACTCCTTATTTCTTTCCTGGAATGCCCGGAGATTTATGATTTGCCCTTCCTTTTCTTCCTTGGTTGCACGGGCAATTTCCATGCTGTTCACCGCTTCTTCGGAAGGAGGATTTGGATTCAAATACGTATTTACACCGATGATCGGCAATTCTCCCGTATGCTTTTTCATTTCGTAATGCATCGATTCATCCTGGATTTTCCCGCGCTGATATTGCGTCTCCATTGCACCCAGCACACCGCCACGATCATTGATGCGATCGAACTCTTGCAGGACGGCCTCTTCGACCAGATCCGTCAATTCCTCCACGATGAAGGCACCTTGCATCGGGTTTTCATTTTTTGAGAGACCATGCTCCTTCGTAATGATCATTTGGATGGCCATTGCCCGGCGCACGGATTCTTCTGTAGGCGTCGTGATGGCTTCATCGTACGCATTAGTATGCAGGGAATTACAGTTGTCCTGCAGTGCCATTAAAGCTTGAAGTGTCGTTCTGATATCATTAAAATCAATTTCTTGGGCATGAAGCGAGCGCCCGGAAGTCTGTATATGATATTTGAGCTTCTGGCTGCGGTCGTTCGCACCATATTTATCCCGCATGACTGTCGCCCAGATCCTTCTTGCCACCCTCCCGATCACCGTATATTCCGGGTCGAGCCCATTTGAGAAGAAGAACGACAAATTCGGGGCAAAGTCATCAATATTCATTCCGCGGCTTAAATAATATTCGATGTAAGTAAACCCATTCGCTAATGTAAAAGCCAGCTGTGAAATTGGGTTGGCACCCGCTTCTGCAATGTGATAGCCAGAAATGGATACAGAGTAATAGTTCCTGACTTTCCGATCGATGAAATATGCTTGAATGTCGCCCATTAACCTTAGAGCAAATTCCGTAGAGAAGATGCATGTATTCTGGCCTTGGTCCTCTTTCAGAATATCCGCCTGAACAGTTCCGCGTACCGTCTGAAGCGTATAAGCCTGCACTTCTTCAGCTTCGGCGTCTGTAAGGGGACGGCCTAACTCTTCTTCTTTCCGTTGAATCTGCTGATCGACTGCCGTATTCATGTACATGGCCAAAATGATTGGTGCCGGTCCATTGATGGTCATGGATACAGAGGTTGAGGGGTGGCAAAGATCAAAACCTGCATACAGCTTTTTCATGTCATCCAACGTGCAGATGCTGACTCCGCTTTCTCCTACCTTTCCATAGATATCAGGTCGGTGATCAGGGTCCTCGCCATATAAAGTTACAGAATCGAAAGCCGTGCTTAGCCGTTTAGCCGTATCATCCTTTGATAAATAATGAAAACGCCTGTTGGTACGGTCGGGCGATCCTTCACCGGCAAATTGCCGCTTCGGGTCTTCCCCTTCACGCTTGAATGGAAAGACTCCCGCTGTGTAAGGAAAGAAGCCCGGAACGTTCTCACGGAATACCCATCCCAAAATCTCTCCATAATCCACATATTTCGGCAGTGATACTCTCGGGATCATTAAACCTGATAAACTTTTCGTTTTCAGCTTTGTCACGATTTCTTTATCCCTTACTTTCGTTACAAACTGCTCTCCTGCATACTTTTCTTTTAAATCCATCCATCCAGAAAGGATTTTTTTAGATTCAGGTGATAAATTCGAGGCGGTTTCCTTTTTCAGTTTTTCTAAAGAAGCCACCATATCGCCGTTGTTATCATTTTCCTTAACTGCATCAATGGCTCCTTCAAGCTGGAAAAGCCTCCGGGCAATACGCACTTGTTCAGCGGCACGCTTATGATACGATCTGACCGTATCACTGATTTCACGTAAATAATACCGGCGGTCAGTTGGAATGATGACATTTTGCTTGTAAACATCCGCTTCTTTCGAAAAGGCCGTACTCCAAGCCGTTCCTGATTTTTCATTAAGCTTTTCAATCAGTGCAGCGAATAATGCATTGGTGCCTGGGTCATTGAATTGGGAAGCGATTGTACCGTATACTGGCATTTCAGATGGATCTTGATCAAAAAGCGTACGGCTTCTTTGGTATTGCTTTTGAACTTGGTTTTTTGCATCTTCGGAACCTTTGCGCTCGTATTTGTTAATGACTATCAAGTCTGCATAATCAATCATATCGATTTTTTCAAGTTGCGAAGGAGCACCGAATTCACTCGTCATTACATACATGGATACATCGCATATTTCGGCAATTTCTGCATCACCCTGACCGATCCCGCTCGTTTCAACGATGATTAAATCGAAGCCTGCTGCCTTCACGACGGAAATGGCATCCTTTATCGCCAAAGACAGCTCACTTTTTGAATGGCGCGTGGCTAGGCTCCGCATATAAACACGCTCTGAAAAGATCGAATTCATTCTGATCCTGTCACCAAGAAGGGCACCGCCCGTTTTCTGTTTGGTCGGGTCTACAGATAGAATGGCGACTCTCTCATTCGGAATTTCGTTAATGAACCGTCGTATCAATTCATCAGTCAATGAACTTTTTCCAGCTCCGCCAGTCCCCGTGATGCCCAGAACAGGAACCTTCTTTTCGGAAGTCTTGATCTGCTCAAAAAGACTCTCCACCGCTGCCGCTGATTCCTGTGAAACATCGAGTCTATTTTCGGCAAAGGTAATGAATTGGGCAATGGCATTCGTTACCCCGGCAATCAATTCATCAAAACGTTCCTGTAAAGATGGTTTGACTGTCGAGAAATCACACTCCTCCATCAAAACGTTTATCATTCCTTGAAGACCATATTCCCTCCCTTCATCAGGTGAAAAGATACGGGCAATCCCATAATCATGGAGTTCTTTAATTTCCCTAGGGATGATGACCCCGCCACCGCCGGCAAAAATCCGAATGTGCCCGGCTCCCTTTTCCATCAACAGGTCATACATATATTTAAAATATTCCACATGTCCGCCTTGGTAAGATGACATGGCTATGCCTTGGACATCTTCCTGAATGGCCGCATTCACGATTTCTTCCACCGAACGATTATGACCTAGGTGAATTACTTCCGCCCCGCTGGACTGAAGGATTCTCCTCATTATATTGATGGATGCATCATGTCCATCAAATAAACTCGAAGCTGTAACGAATCTAATATGGTTCTTCGGTTTATACACCTCAACTGTACTCATTTAGCTCCCCCTTATTGAAACTTATTTATATCAGTGCACTTTGGAACCCGATACATTTTGAATCAATAATTGCGTCTGCAGTTCAACATACTCTTGAAGTGTGTACTGTTTATGCAAAGCCCATCTTCTAAAACTCCACATCTGTCCCTGTACGAAAATGTTATGTGAAACAAGGCTTATTTGTTTTTCCGTTAATGATAGCTCCCCATTCTCAACACATTTCGTTATCACTTTTTCGAACATGCCCACCATCCGAAGTTCTTTATTCAGAACATATGGTAAAGCATCTTTCGTCAGGGCCTTCACTTCCTGATACATGACAAGCACTTCGTCCTGCATATCATCCATCACTTTATAAAAATAGGCGATCGTCAACTTCAAGCTTTCAAGTGTCCCATCACTCTGTTCTATTTCCTTCTGAAGCTTTTCCTGGACTTCATCATAAATAAAGTCACAAACGAGATATAATATATCTTCCTTGGTCCGGATATACTCGTATAATGTACCAATGCTAAAGCCTGCCGCTTTGGCAATTTCCCTGGTAGTCGTACGATGAAATCCCTTTTCTTTAAAAAGGGTCACCGCTCCTTTAATCATTTGAGTACGCCTTTTTTCAACCAGCCGCTCATCCTTTACAGATGCAAGAACCTCTCTTTTTTCCATTTCCAAACTCCTTTTGAAAGCCCATTATTCAACCATTGATATTCTGAAGAAATTGAAAAGGGAATTCCGGTAAAGGCAGAGCCTCATCGGAAAACCACAGTTTCAACCCTATTTAGTAACCATCCGTGAGATGACCAGCTTTTGAATTTCCTGTGTACCTTCGTAAATCTGGGTTATTTTCGCATCACGCATATACCGCTCCACTGGATAATCTTTTGTATATCCATAGCCCCCGAAAACCTGTACGGCCTCCGTCGTCACTTTCATTGCTGTATCTCCGGCAAAAAGTTTGGACATGGCCGACTCTTTCCCATAAGGAAGACCCACTGATTCCAACCAGGCTGCCTGATAGGTTAATAGCCTTGAAGCCTCAACACCCGTTGCCATATCCGCCAATTTAAAACCGATTCCCTGCTGTGCAGAAATTGGCTTGCCGAATTGGACGCGCTCTTTTGCATAATCAACCGCAGCATCCAATGCACCTTGGGCTATCCCTACAGCCTGGGCTGCAATTCCATTACGGCCGCCATCAAGCGTCATCATCGCGATTTTAAAGCCTTCCCCTTCTTTTCCAAGGAGATTTTCTTTAGGAACACGGCACTCATCAAAGATGATTTCCGTAGTCGGTGATGAACGGATTCCAAGCTTCTTCTCTTTTTTACCAACACTGAAGCCCGGGAAGTCCTTTTCAATGATAAAAGCACTCGTTCCTTTTTGCTTCGATTCAGGATCCGTCAATGCAAAGACGACATATGTATCCGCAATCCCGCCGTTCGTAATGAAGATTTTGGAACCGCTGATAACATATTCATCACCCACAAGCTTTGCAGTCGTTCTCATCCCTCCGGCGTCTGAGCCTGAGCTAGGCTCAGTCAGGCCATATGCACCGATTTTTTCACCTTGTGCCATCGGGCGAAGGTATTTTTGTTTTTGTTCTTCAGTGCCAAACTTATATATTGGCCATCCTGCGAGCGAAGTATGGGCTGATAAAGTCACCCCAGTAGAAGCGCAAACGCGGGAAAGTTCCTCAACCGCTATGCAATACGCTAAGTAATCACTTCCAATTCCTCCGTATTCCTCAGGCCACGGAATCCCGGTCAATCCAAGTTCAGCCATTTTATCGAAGATTTCACGGTCGAATCGTTCTTCTTCATCCCTCTCGGCAGCAGTCGGAGCCACTTCATTCTGGGCAAAGTCGCGCACCATTTTCCTGATCATTTCATGTTCTTCCGTTAGTTTAAATTGCATGGCAATGCCTCCTAAATTTCTCGTAATTACAGACTTTTACTGATGACCATTCTCTGTATTTCGCTTGTACCCTCATAAATTTCAGTTACCTTTGCATCCCTGAAATATCGTTCGACCGGATAATCCGTTGTATATCCATAGCCCCCGAACACTTGGACGGCTTCTATCGCCACCTCAACGGCCGTCCTCGAAGCGAATAGCTTAGCCATTGCCGCCTCTTTACCGGACTTTAATCCCTGTGAGCGTAAAAACGCCGCACGATAGACGAGTAACCTTGAAGCTTCTATGCTCGTTGCCATTTCGGCCAGTTTGAAACCAATCCCTTGCTGTTCTGCAATGGGTTTTCCGAATTGCTCCCTGCTTTTTGCATATCGGACAGCATGTTCCATGGCTCCTTCTGCAATTCCTAGCGCTTGAGCGGCAATCCCGATCCTTCCAGCATCCAAGTTGGCCATGGCGATCTTAAAACCTTCCCCTTCCTTACCTAGGAGATTGGCTGCAGGGACTTTCATATCCTCGAACGTCACCTGCACGGTGCTCGAACCATGAAGGCCCATTTTACGTTCATCTTTACCGATGATTAAGCCCGGCGTCCCTTTTTCTACAATAAAAGCAGAGATTCCCTTGCTTCCCTTCTGTGGGTCGGTCGAGGCAAAAACAATGAACACATCCGCTTCCCCGCCATTGGTGATAAAAACCTTGGACCCATTTATTCGATATTGTCCGCCTTCCTTTACTGCCACTGCCTTCGATTTCAAACTCGCAGCATCGGAACCTGAGCTTTGCTCAGTCAAACAAAAGGCCCCTAAATTTTTACCAGCGGCTAACTTAGGCACATACTTTCGCTTCTGCTCTTCCGTTCCAAAATAAACGATTGGATTTGTGCCGACAGATGTATGAACCGACAGTATGACACCGAGAGTGGGACTTACTTTGGAAATCTCATTGATGGCAATGATATAAGACATGAAGTCCATACCCGCGCCACCGTATTCTTCTGAAATCGGAATTCCCATCAAACCAAGCTCACCCATTTTTTGCAGAATCGTTTTTGGAAACACGCCTGTTTCCATTGCCTCGATATGAGGAGTGATCTCATTCTCCGCAAAAGAGCTTACCATTTTCCGCATCATTTCATGTTCTTCGGTAAACTTGAAATCCATCCTTCATCCCTCCCTGGCTGCACATCTTTCCATGATTAGTTATATTCATAAAAGCCCCGTCCTGATTTCTTGCCTAACCACCCTGCCTTTACATATTTCCTTAACAGCGGACACGGTCGGTATTTATCGTCTCCCAGTCCTTGGTGAAGGGTTTCCATTATATATAGGCATGTATCCAGTCCGATGAAGTCAGCTAGCGTAAGCGGGCCCATCGGATGGTTCATGCCCAGTTTCATTACGTCATCGATCGCTTCTTTAGTAGCGACGCCCTCATAAAGTGTATAGATGGCCTCATTGATCATCGGCATCAAAATCCGATTCGCTACAAAACCTGGAAAATCATTGACTTCCACCGGTACCTTATTCATGGATTCAGCCATCTTTTCAACCTCTTGATAAACTTCATCCGCTGTAGCAAGGCCGCGGATGACCTCAACCAGCTTCATGACTGGAACCGGGTTCATAAAGTGCATGCCAATTACCTTTTCCGGCCTTTTCGTGGCAGCGGCTATCTCGGTAATCGGTAGCGAAGAAGTATTGGATGCAAGAATGACGTGCCGGGGCGTGATTTCATCCAACTCGGCGAATATTCTTGTTTTTATTTCCATGTTTTCCACTGCCGCTTCAATCACCAAATCTACTGCAGCTGCATTTTTCAAATTCGTTGAGGAAGTAAGCCGGGAAAGGATTGCATCCTTCTCCTCGGATTCCATTTTCCCTTTTTCAACCTGCCGCGATAGGTTTTTGGCAATAGTCCCTAAACCCTTTTCTACATACTCATCTTTTAAATCGTGTAAAAGAACTTCATAACCGCTCATTGCACAGACCTGGGCAATGCCAGATCCCATCTGTCCCGCACCAATGACCATCACTTTTTGAATGCCCATGGGAATATCCCTCCTCATTTATCTATGAAACTATTATCCTTGCTTAGGCACTTCTATTAAAATGGCATCTCCCTGACCGCCGCCACTACAGATCGCTGCGATGCCCAATCCCCCTCCGCGGCGTTTCAGTTCATGCATCAGCGTAATGATGATGCGGGCACCACTTGCCCCGATTGGGTGACCTAATGCTACGGCCCCTCCGTTTACATTCACTTTTCCTGGCTCGATGTTGGCAATTTTCCCGCTGGCCAATGCAACCGCAGCAAATGCTTCATTCACTTCAAATAAATCAATTTCCTCTATCGATTTACCTGTCTTCTTCAGAAGTTCATTTATGACCAGACCTGGCGTTTTAGGGAAGTCCTTCGCTTCCACTGCTACTTCTGCATGAGCTAAAATATAGGCAAAAGGCGTTTTCCCTTCTTTTTCAGCGCGTTCCTCACTCATCAATACGAGAGCACCCGCCCCGTCATTGACACCTGGTGCATTACCAGCCGTAATGGTCCCCTCATTATTGAAAGCTGGACCTAGTTTAGCCAACTTTCCGGCAGATGTATCTTTTCTTGGGGCTTCATCATGTTCGATGGTAATTGGTTCGCCTTTTCGGACCGGCACCTGTACGGAAATGATTTCTTCTGCAAGAATTCCGCCATCGATTGCTTTTATCGCTTTTTGGTGACTCTCATAAGCCCAGTTATCTTGTTCCTCACGGGTGATTTCAAGATCCTCGGCTGTACTGTTACCGTAAGTCCCCATATGGACGCCCGTAAAACTGCAGCTAAGTCCATCCGATATCATCGTATCCTTCAGTTCCCCATCACCCATCCTTAGGCCCCACCTTGCTTTTGGAAGGATATAAGGTGCATTGCTCATCGATTCCATTCCGCCGGCAACAATGATTTCTTCTTCACCTAAGCGAATGATCTGATCAGCCAATGTGACACTGCGAAGTCCTGATGCGCATACTTTATTAATGGTTTCCGTTTTCACTTCCCAAGGCAATCCAGCATGACGGGCTGCCTGGCGGGACGGTATTTGGCCTTGGCCTGCTTGAAGCACATTCCCCATGATGACCTCGTCCACTTGGCTTCCTTCAATCCCTGCCCGAACAAGTGCCTCTTTGATTGCTATTCCACCAAGTTGTGATGCCGTCAAACTGCTAAGACCACCGCCGAATTTACCAAAAGGTGTTCTCACACCGCTAATAATCACTGTTTTCGCCATCATTATTTCCCCCTATAAGTAACATTGATTGAACGCTCGCTCAATTTGGAGTTAAAAAAATAGTGTTGTAAGCGCTTAATATTATATTATATTACACATTTTTCTCAAAAATGAAAATATTTAGTTTATAAATATTGAAAATATTGCCTGCTTCCATTTGAATCTCATTTAGAGGAAGCAGGCAATTCCATTTAAAATTAAGAGGCAATCGATTTATTTTCACCAATGACCGCTTTTTCGAGTAGTTCAGCTACATCATACGTTTTAACATTTTCCTCAACTTCTTTTGCCTTCGTCCCATCAGATAGCATGGTCAGGCAATAAGGACATCCTGAGCTGATCACTGTTGGACTGACGGCCAGCGCTTGTTCGGTACGGGCGACATTAATGCGGTTTCCAGTTTCTTCTTCCATCCACATCAAACCGCCTCCAGCTCCGCAGCACATACCCTTCTCACGGTTACGCTCCATCTCAATAAGTTTCACTCCATCAATGGATTGTAAGATTTCACGCGGCGGGCTGTAAACTTCATTGTACCTTCCCAAGTAACAGGAATCGTGGAATGTAATCGTCTCATTCACCGGATACTGCGGCACCAGCCTGCCTTCACTGACAAGTTTGGCCAACAGCTCAGTATGGTGATACACTTCCGCTTCCAGGCCAAAATCTGGATACTCATTCTTAAAGATATTGTATGCATGCGGATCGATCGTCACGATTTTCGTTATTTCATTCTTCTGGAATTCTTCTATATTTTTCATGGCAAGTTCCTGAAAAACAAACTCATTACCTAATCGACGTGGAGTATCCCCTGAGTTTTTCTCCTTATTTCCGAGAATTGCAAATGTGACGCCCGCTTCATTCAATAATTTAGCAAAGGAAAGGGCAATCTTCTGGCTTCGGTTATCGTACGACCCCATTGAACCCACCCAAAATAAATACTCGAATTCTTCGTCTGCCTTTTTTAATTCCTTCACGGTTGGGACGCTGACATCTTCCCGAAGGCTTCGCCAATCCTCTCTCTCTTTACGGTTCAATCCCCACGGGTTCCCTTGACGCTCGATATTCGTCATGGCACGCTGTGCATCGGGATCAAGTCTGCCTTCAGTAAGCACTAGATAACGGCGCATATCGATGATCTTGTCGACATGTTCATTCATTACCGGGCATTGATCTTCACAGTTCCGGCATGTGGTGCAAGCCCAAAGTTCTTCTTCCGTAATGACTTCGCCAATCAGGCTCGGACTGTATGCTTCTGTTGCTGCAGCTGATTCCTGCACCCCCTGCGCGGCACCAGCCAGAGCGATCTTATTTCCCTTCGTATTTCCAAAAACAAAAGATGGCACCCATGGCTGCTTCGTTGTAACGGCAGCACCTGTATTAGTTAAATGGTCACGCATCTTGATTATGATATCCATCGGAGACAGCATTTTCCCGGTACCTGTGGCCGGGCACATATTCGTACAGCGACCGCACTCCACACAGGCATAGAGGTCCACCATTTGATATTGCGTCAAGTCCTCGATATATTTGGCACCGTAATATTGATTGCCTTCTTTGTCGAGAATCTCTTCTTCCAAATCAACCGGTTTCAGTTTCCCCGGATTGTCCAGGCGATTAAGGAATACATTTATTGGACCGGCAATCAAATGAGCGTGCTTAGATTGCGGGATATACACAAGGAAAGATAATATGATTAGTAAATGCAGCCACCAAGCTACATAAAAAACGACGGTTGCCGCTGTTGTCCCCATCCAGCCGAATAGAAATGCAATGCTCGATGCGACTGGCTCTGACCAGGTTGCATCGTGTCCATGCCAGATCATTCCCATTCCATTCCCCAGTAATACGGTGATCATGATACCGGTAATGAAGATGACAACCAAACCTGCTTTGAAATCCCTTTTCAAGCGAACAAGCTTTTCGACATAACGGCGGTATGCCGCCCATAGGATTGCAACAAGAACGGTAAGCGTCACAATTTCCTGGAAGAAAGTAAAGGCCGGATAAACAGGGCCGAACGGTAAATGCCACCCCGGCCTTAAGCCTTTAACGAAAAAATCAAGTGCACCAAATTGCACTAATATGAAACCATAAAATAACAAGGCATGAATGATCCCGCTCTTTTTATCTTTAAAGAGCTTCTTCTGTCCAAATACATACACCCCTATTTTGACAAGACGATCTTTCACACGGTTATCGAATTCCACTTTTTTGCCAAGTTTTATATAAGCAATACGAGTCTTTATCAAATAGATAAACAAACCGGCGGCGTAAGCGGTTACAAGCAGGAATGCAACTAAGTTGATCCACAGTAAACCATTCATTTCCATGCAGTCTTTCCCCCTCTTTAGTAAATTGCAAAATGCCAGGTACCATTATGGGAAATTTGGCATTTTTCTGAAATTTAATTAATTCCATTATATAATGAATGAGCATTCAGTCAACTTTTTTCTTTTAAAAATCATTTAATTTTTCTGCCCCTTAATTATATAATTCGACAAATCCATGCATTCCCCTTCCGCATTCAAAAAAAATGAAGACCCTTTCCCTCTTTTTAATGGTTACTGACAGGGAATTAGAGCCAAACTAAATATAATCATTTAGGGGGGATTTTTTTTGAAGATAATCACCACGATTGCCTCTATATTTTTATTGATCTTCTCTTGGTGCTGGGTTGATCTCAAGGTAGGGCATAGCCGTTATTCGAAGCACGCAACCAACATTAAATATCCGCCTCGGAATAGCGAAATAACTGTATTCACATCAGGGAAAATCCTGTTTGAAGATTATATCAAGGAAGTCAGGCAAGCTCAGGATTCCATCCATATCCTTTTTTATATAGTAAAAAACGATAAATTCAGCAAGGACTTTTTGAAGTTACTGCAGTCAAAAGCGGAAGAGGGCGTGGAAGTGCGGCTTTTAGTCGATTGGATAGGGAGTAAAAAAATGTCCCGCCAAACCATTCAGGAGCTGACTGAAAGCGGCGTTCATTTTTCTTTCAGCTTTAAACCGAAACTCCCCTTCCTTTTCTATACCATACAAAAAAGAAATCACCGTAAGATCTCGGTGATAGATGGAAAGATCGGCTATCTTGGCGGCTTTAATATCGGTAAGGAGTATATAAACCAAGGGGAGAAGCTGAACCCATGGAGGGATTACCATTTAAAAATGACCGGGGAAGGTGTAAAGGACCTTCAGGAAGTCTTCCTCTCGGATTGGTTCTATGATACAAACGAGGATTACAGAGGAACGCCTGCCTATTTTCCGACATTGACTCCCGGGACGCAGGCCCATCAGTTTGTCGTCTCGAATGGCAGTGATCTTGAACAGTCACTGACACACATGATTCGTCAAGCGACTAAAAAAATCATTATCGGGACTCCATACTTCATTCCCAGTGAAACTTTATTTCAGGAATTGAGGGATGCCCTTGCACGCAATGTTTCCGTTACGGTCATCGTACCTGAAATTTCAGACCACGCCCTTGTAAAAGAAGCTTCTTTTCCCTATTTTCGGGTACTAATAAAAGACGGGGCGGAAATCATGCAATTTCAAAGAGGGTTCTACCATTCTAAAGTGATGCTGATCGATGATATAATGTGTGATATCGGTACGGCTAATTTTGATAAACGCAGTTGTTTTTTAAATAGTGAAATGAACTGCACCGTATTTGACCGGACATTTATAAAAGATGTAGAAAAGGAATTGGCAGTGGACCTGGCCGAATCCAAACCGCTGAACGGGGACGCTCTTTCCAGCATGAATGTAGTCCGTTCAGCAAAAGAATCGCTGGCTTCCATCCTTTCTCCTTTTCTTTGACAACCCTTTGCTCAAGGAGAAAAATATAATGAAAATAAGATTTGGGTTCGTATCCAATGCCACCTGTTTATGGGAGGCTTCTCCGGCTAAGACACTTACTTTCAAGCGATATAGCACACTTGGCGCAGAAAAAGGAATGGAAAAGCTTCTGGATGTGACAAGGCAGAACATTGAAAATACCTTAAGGGTCCTTCAATATAACACGGCACACCAAATAGAAGTATACCGGATGTCCAGTTCCATTGTTCCTTTAGCGACACATCCCGAAATCGAATGGGATTTCGTCACTCCTTTTAAGAAAGAGTGGAGACAGCTTGGCGATTGGGCCACTGCACACAAGATGAGGCTCAGCTTTCATCCCAATCAGTTTACTCTGTTCACCAGCCCTAAGCCCGAGATCACACAAAATGCAGTGAAAGATATGGAGTTCCATTATAAAATGCTTGATGCAATGGGCATTGCGGACACCTCTTTCATCAATATCCATGTCGGTGGGGCCTATGGTGATAAAGAGTCCGCCCTTGTAAGGGTTCATGACAACCTTAAATCACTGCCTATGCATATCAAGGAAAGAATGACTTTGGAGAATGATGATAAAACCTATACAGCATCTGAAACCCTCGGCGTATGTAAAAGGGAGGGAATCCCGCTTGTATTCGATTATCACCATCATCTCGCAAACCTTTCAGATGAGCCGCTTAACGAGCTGCTCACCGAGGTGTTCACCACTTGGATTCAAGCAGGGGCGGTACCAAAGATTCATATTTCATCCCCAAAATCGGCAGGTGAATTTCGCTCGCATGCAGATTATATCGATTTGGACTTCATCATGCCCCTTTTTAAAGTGCTTAAGGATCTTGGAGAGGACGCGGATTTCATGATCGAGGCCAAGATGAAGGATCGGGCAATGTTGCAGCTGATTGAAGATATGGCTAAGATTCGAGGTGTAAAAAGGGTGAGCGGCGGAGCCATTGAGTGCTAAATAACCTAAAAAAGCGGCTGTTTCGCTAGAAACAGCCGCTTTTTTCCATTACATTTTTTCCGGTGCCGAAACCCCGATGATGGCCAATGCATTCTTTAACGTAATTTGGACGGATTTGACCAGTCCAAGACGCGCCTTACTTCTTTCCATTTCTTCAACATCCAGAACCTTATCTGCATTGTAGAAACTGTGGAATGTAGAGGCCAGGTCGAATATATAGTTCGTCATACGGTGAGGCATCCGTTTTTCGGCTGCTTCCGCTATTGCCTGCGGGAATTCTCCTAATTTCTTCAAAAGCTCCACTTCTTTTTCAGTAGATAGGGCAGAGAAATCAGTGACTCCTTCATAGCTGATCCCTTGTTCCACACCTTGGCGCAAAATGCTGGAAATACGGGCGTGGGCATACTGTGCATAATAAACCGGGTTTTCATTGGATTGTGAGACCGCAAGATCCAAATCAAAGTCCATATGGGTATCCGCACTTCTCATTGCAAAGAAATAACGTGTTGCATCCAGACCCACTTCATCAATCAGGTCACGCATCGTAACTGCTTTACCGGTACGTTTACTCATCTTCATTTTCTCGCCATCCTTGTACAAGTGGACAAGCTGGATGATTTCCACTTCAAGCTGCTCGCGGTTGTACCCTAATGCTTCGATCGCCGCTTTCATACGAGGGATATAGCCGTGGTGATCTGCACCCCAGATATTGATCAGCGTTTCAAAGCCGCGTTCCAATTTATTACGGTGATAGGCAATATCCGGTGTCAGATATGTGTAAGACCCATCCTGCTTAATAAGCACCCGGTCTTTATCATCGCCTAATTCCGTAGAGCGGAACCATGTAGCCCCATCTTCCTCGTAAACATGGCCCCTTTCCCTCAACACTTTAAGTGCTTCATCAATTTTACCGTCTTGATAGAGGGATGTCTCGGAGTACCATACATCAAATCCGACACGGAAATTACCCAAGTCCGTTTTCAGTTTTTCCATTTCATATTTCAAGCCGTACTCACGGAAAAATTCAAAACGTTCCTTCTCATCGGCATTTACATATTTATCCCCATACTCACTTGCAAGCGTCTTACCGATGCCAATGATATCTTCGCCATGATAACCGCCCTCAGGCATATCCTTTTCGAGTCCAAGTGCCTGGAAATAACGGGCTTCTATGGAAATGGCCAAATTATTGATTTGGTTGCCTGCATCATTGATATAGTATTCACGTGAAACATCATAACCTGCTTTAGCTAGGATATTACATAGCGTATCGCCTACTGCTGCACCACGGGCATGACCAAGATGGAGATCACCGGTCGGGTTCGCGGAAACGAACTCCACTTGGATTTTTTCGCCTTTACCAAAGTCACTTTCCCCATATGCTTCATCCACTTTCAAAATGACAGGAACCAGTTCTGTCAAATAAGCATTATCCATGTAGAAATTGATAAAACCCGGTCCTGCAATTTCAATTTTTTCGATGGATGCTTTTGAATTGTCAAAGTTTTCGATGATTGCCTCTGCTATCATCTTTGGCGCTTTCTTTGCAATCTTCGTTAATTGCATGGCCATATTCGTGGAATAATCTCCGTGTGTCTTATCTCTTGGCAACTCCAATACAACATTCGGAATTTGCTCTTCCGTTGCTAAACCGGCTTTAATGACTGCCGCTTTAATCTCTTCTTTCAGTTTTTCCTGTACCTCTTTTACTATATTCATGCGTTATGCTTCCTCCTTGTAGGAAATAGTCATCTCATATTGACCGGGTTCGCTTCCCTGCATATGTAACGTATATTTAAGGACAAGTTTCCCTTGTTTGGACTGCTCATCCCATTGATGATGGATCTTCTTCGTAGTCGTCCGTAATCCTAACCTGCCATATATACTTTCGTAATGCCCATTTGTCGCTTCCTGCAGGCGGAAAAGCTGCCTCATTTTAATGGCACCATTTCTAAGCAGGATCGTTTCATCCGGTTTGTGCTTGATGGTCGTTTGTGTTTGACCGGTTTCATTTTCCTCTTTATATTGCAAATATAAATCTGCACCTTTATACATTTTTGTACCAAATGTGACCAGCTCATACGTTTCCGTTTCTGAACCGTGCTTGATTTTTGTCTGTAAAGTCACTTTAATAGCATGCTTATCTATATCATGAAGAGTCAAAGCTACACTTCCTTCATCATGTCGTTCTTAACTTTATAAGTATAAATATTCTTCAAGGAAGTTTCAACTTGGAGCGGAAAATAAAGTGTTAAACCAAAAGTGTGCTGTCGAAATCAAGTTGTTGCAATCCATTTGATTTTAACGCAATAATGACTCATTGGGCGGAATTATTCAAAAAGAGCCCTTAATTCTATCCACGGATAAAAAAAGACCATTCCCGCTAAAAAAACAGGAACAGTCAATTCTTCCATCATTAACCTTTTTGAACCCACCCTAGAATCATTTCGCGAATCAGCTTGCTCGCCGTATTCGCAGTTTGCTCGGATGGATCATAGATTGGTGCGACTTCTACTAAATCGCAGCCGACCACATTTATTTCAGACCGTGCTATCTCATGAATCGAAGCTAAAAGCTCTTTGGAAGTAATGCCTCCACAATCAACGGTGCCTGTTCCCGGCGCGTGCGCAGGGTCAAGAACATCGATGTCGATCGTCACATATACAGGACGGCCAGCTAACTGCGGCAGTACTTCTTTCAAAGGTTCAAGAACTTCAAATTTAGAGATGTGCATGCCATTTTCTTTTGCCCATTGGAATTCTTCCTTCAAACCGGAACGAATGCCGAAAGAGTATACATTTTTCGGGCCGATAAGTTCTGCGGATTTACGGATGATGGACGCATGG
This sequence comes from Peribacillus sp. FW305-BF15, assembly GCF_058783805.1. Lineage (NCBI taxonomy): Bacteria > Bacillati > Bacillota > Bacilli > Caryophanales > Bacillaceae > Peribacillus > Peribacillus sp. FW305-BF15. Next base: position 172,772 of record NZ_JBYSYV010000003.1, read on the forward strand.
GAAAGCGGCTCTCCCTCATAATCCTCACGTAAATCTGTATGTGCATCCATATGGATGATGGCCATATCGGGATACTTTTTGAACATGGCTTTTATGACAGGCCATGTGACAAGATGTTCCCCTCCCATACCCATCGGGAACTTACCTGCATCCAACAAGCTGTCGACAAATTTTTCAATCATATCGATACTGCGCTGCGGATTGCCAAATGGTAATGGAATGTCCCCGGCATCAAAGAATTTAACTTCCTCTAATTCACGATCTAAATACGGGCTGTACTCTTCCAAACCAATCGAAACTTCACGAATCCGGGTAGGGCCGAAGCGAGATCCCGGACGGAAACTTACCGTCCAGTCCATCGGCATGCCGTATAGCACAGCTTCAGATTCCTCAAAAACAGGGTGGCTTTTAATGAATACATTGCCTGAATAGGCTTCATCGAATTTCATGGTCCATGCCTCCCTTACTTCACTAAATCTTGAACGAATTTAGGCAGAACGAATGCTGCTTTATGAAGTTCTTTTGTATAATATTTAGTTTCCATTTCATGGAAACGACCTTCAGTCACTTCTAATGGATTATATTTTTTCGATCCGATCGTGAACGCCCAAAGGCCGCTTGGATACGTCGGGATATTCGCTAAATACAGGCTCGTGATTGGGAATATCTCTTTCACATCACGTTGTACATCGCGAATTAAGTCCGCTTTAAACCAAGGGTTGTCGGATTGTGCCACAAAAATCCCGTCTTCTTTCAAAGCTTTGGAAATCCCGGCATAAAAACCTTTTGTGAATAAATTGACAGCAGGTCCGACAGGTTCAGTTGAATCGACCATGATCACGTCATATTCATTTTCACTTTTGGCGATGTGCATGAAGCCATCCCCAACTTGTACGTCTACACGCGGATCTTCAAGCATGCCTGCAATTTCCGGCAGGTATTTCTTTGAGTATTCGATGACTTTCCCATCGATATCCACCAATGTAGCTTTTTTTACGCTTGGGTGTTTAAGGATTTCACGGATAACTCCTCCGTCCCCTCCACCTACAACCAAAACGTTTTCTGGATTAGGATGGGTAAATAAAGGAACATGGGCTACCATTTCATGGTAAACGAATTCATCGCGCTGTGAAGTCATTACCATGTCATCCAGCAATAGCATATTGCCCCACTCTTCCGTTTCAATCATATCAAGCTTTTGAAACTCAGTTTGCTCCGTATGTAAAGTACGATTCACTTTCATCGTAATACCAAAGTTCTCTGTTTGTTTTTCAGTAAACCAAATGCTCATTTATTAACGCTCCTTTTCCATTTCATATTGTCAGTCACCTTATAGGTTCCCCAAAATCGGTATAGTCATTAGCTAGAAAAATTATAGACGAATCTAGCAGAATTGCAAGATAAATTTCTTAAATGCAGTTCTTATGTTTAAAATTTTCTTTTTTTTCCATAATAGTAATAGATACTAGATTCTTACCCGATAAGAGAGGTGAAAGCAATGGAATTGATTCCAAGCGAACGATTTAAAAGGACAACTAAATATGTACGGGCCTTCATTATCCTTGCAGCAATCGGGCTGACAATACTCTTTGTATTGCTTCTCTCTTTACTGATTTACGCAAAAATATTAGGTCCGCCTCCTTTGGTCGTGCCGCAGTCCACTCTCTATTATAGTGATGATGGAAATGTGATCGGTGAAACAGATAATGGCCAGAAGCGTTATTGGGCCGGAATGGAGTCGATTTCACCACAGCTCATCAAAGCGACTGTCGCCGTTGAAGATCGCCAATTTTACACTCATTATGGATTTGATATAAAGCGGATCGGCGGTGCCATCCTTGCCGATATTAAGGCAATGTCCAAGGTCCAGGGTGCGAGCACCATTACTCAGCAGTATGCCCGGAACCTGTTTCTTGGGCATGACAAAACGTGGTCGCGTAAACTTAATGAGGCCTTTTATACGATACGTTTAGAAATGAACTACTCCAAAAAGGAAATTCTAGAAGGCTATTTAAATACGATTTACTATGGCCATGGCGCATATGGAGCCCAAGCTGCAAGTCAATATTACTTTGGCAAGGATGCCAAGGATTTGACTCTTCCAGAGGCGAGCATGCTGGCCGGAATACCAAAAGGGCCGTCAAACTATTCTCCATTGGATAACTTTGAAAAAGCGAAATCAAGGCAGAAAGTTGTCCTGCAATCCATGAAAAGCAAAAACTACGTTTCAGAAAAGGATATCGCGGAAGCGCTGCGAACATCCCTTACATTAAAAGGAGAACACGGAACGGTCACCAAGAAGACCGCTCCCTATTTCCAGGATGCCGTCAAGCAGGCTTTAAAATCTCAGCTTCATTTAGATGACCGGACGATCGAGCTCGGCGGCCTTAAGGTGTATACGACACTGGACGAAACCCAGCAGGATGCTGCCGAAGAGGTCCTTTCCAGTACCATACCCAAGTCTTCAGGCATTCAAGCCTCGATAGTGGCAATGGATCCGGATTCCGGGGAGGTCCGTGCGCTGGTCGGCGGTAAAGATTATTCCGAGTCTCCATTCAATCGGGCCACCCAGGCCGTTCGCCAGCCTGGGTCAACCATGAAGCCATTGCTATACTATTCAGCGCTGGAGAATGGTTACACACCGTCCACCACCTTGAAAAGCGAGACAACTACCTTTTCTTTCGATGATGGTCACTCATCTTACACACCGCATAATTATAACCATCAGTATGCGGAAGGCGAAATCACGATGGCTCAGGCCATTGCTCTTTCTGATAATATCTTTGCCGTAAAAACGCATTTGTTCCTTGGGGAACAGTCATTGGTCGATACCGCGCGCCGATTCGGAATCACGGCAAAGATGGATGCGGTCCCTTCCCTGGCACTCGGTACGTCAGGTGTTAGGGCGATTGAAATGGTGAACGCATACAGCATTCTGGCCAATGGCGGCAAGAAGGTGGAACCCGTGTTTATCAAAAAGGTGGAAAATCAAAAAGGTGAAGTGATTTTTGATGAAAAGGAGAAACCCAAACAGATTCTGGATAAGGACAAGGCATTTGTCATGACCCAGATGCTTACAGGTGTTTTCGATGAAACGTTAAATGGCTATACGAAAGTGACCGGCAGCACCATCAGTTCCCAGCTGACCCGCCCATATGCCGGCAAATCAGGCTCCACCCCGACGGATAGCTGGATGATCGGTTACACACCGGAGCTCGTAGCAGGAGTATGGACTGGATATGACCAAGGCAAAAGAATCGAGATCCCTGCTGAAAAAGGCTATGCAAAGAAAATCTGGGCTTCCTATATGGAAAAGGGTCTAAAAGGTAAACCGGCAAAATCATTTAAGGAAACCGAAAACGTAATCGGGGTAAACGTGAATCCCGTAAGCGGAAAATTGGCCACAAAGGATTGTCCCGTCTCAAGAATGACTTATTATGTTAAAGGAACCGAGCCTGTCGAATACTGTGCCGAGCACTTTAAGGGCGGGAATCCGAAACATGCCCCAAAAGAAGAAGAACTTAAAAAGGCCCCTTGGTACAAGAAAATCTTAAAACCTTGGGGATAACAAAAAACCCCCGAAGCCTGCAGAGGCTTCGGGGGTTTTTCTGTCCTAGTTCCACAGTGACTAAACTGCTGTCTTTAAGTTTACTGATTTTATCGCTTTCCTACAAGTGCATTTTTCACTAAACTTAACATTTCATCCATCAAACGAGATTCAAACCGTCAATGACTCCTTCAGCTGATCTGAAGAACGCTCCCACATTCCCGCATCATGGTTTTTCAGGAAGTCTGCGAGCACACGTTTTGACTTATCGTCCATTTCCTCAACGATGATCTTTCGTTTTAGCGATTTATCCATCCGGTTAACATGCTCCGGAAGCGATTTGTAACCGCGTCTAATTGACCTGTCGACCGTCATTTCACATGCTGTCACACCTGCATAGTGCGGACCATTTTGAGTGGCTTCAATGGTCACCCAAACAAGCCAGTAGGGTTTGGCATTCGGAACTTCCTCTTTAGTCTTTAAGAACTTGATCCCTTTTTCCACTGCACTCCTTGCGTGCATCGCACCGATATCGACCTCTGCTTCACCCGCATCCACATCGATGATGACCGGGGAAATATTATCGAGTGTTAATACCCCTGCCCCATATCCGCCATGACCTTCTGTTGGGTCGTTTTTTATAATATTGAAGCCTACCTTTTTCTTTGGTTGTTCTTCCATGTTCATATCCCCCTTTATTGTTTGTCATTCCTTATTATTGGTTAAAAAACAAAAGTGAAAAAAATTGACTCAAGGTGTCTCCCACAAACTTAGTACCAGTACCCAAAACCGGTCTAATTGTATATTGACTCAGCGGTGTGATGATCAGAATCAAAAAAATAAGGGAGCCATATTGTTCATACTGGGTCATTTTTGCTCGCAAGTCTGCGGAAACAAGATCCTGAACGATCCTATAACCATCGAGAGGCGGCAGCGGTAACAGATTAAATACAAACAAAAGGATATTCAAGTTGATGAGCACCTCGAAGAATGGCTTAACGAAGAACGGTAAATCAGGTCCAACGCCTGCCGCCAGCAACCAGTAAAAAATCAAGTACCCCAAAATTGCAACAAGCAAATTGCTGAACGGACCGGCAAAAGAGACGAGCACTCCTGCCAATTTTGGATTCTTGAAATGAAAACGATTGACCGGTACAGGTCTCGCCCAACCAAATCCGGCTATCAATATCAACAGAGTTCCGATCGGATCCAAATGTGAAATCGGATTCAATGTTACTCTTCCTTCATTCTTAGCTGTCGGGTCACCGAACTTATAGGCCACATACGCATGGGAAAATTCATGAACCGTAAATGCGATCAACAGTGACACAATGACATATGGAAGCATTTCCAAAGGATAAACCAAAAACCGTTCTATTTGATCAATGAATTCCATCGATAGCTTCTCCCCCATTGTTTATTACCGTTAGTATACATCAAAAGCTCATGAAGTGAAAAAACTCTGACTTCCGTGTCTTGCAATTCTTTTTCCATTGTGAAACACTACAAGATAAGAGAGGAAGGGGGGGAAAAGAGATGCCATATGTAACAGTCAAAATGCTTGAAGGCCGTACAGACGAACAAAAAAAGGCTTTAGTCGAAAAGGTGACTGCAGCCGTGACGGAAACAACTGGAGCACCAGCTGAAGCCGTGACGATTTTCATTGAAGAAATGTCAAAAAATCATTTAGCAGTAGCCGGTGTCCGTAAAAGCGATCTATAAGATTTACATAATGGGAAAAGCTAAGCCATCAATTCGGCTTAGCTTTTGTTTTTAACTGCTCAATATATTCATATGCCTCATCAATTTCTTCATGGGTATATTTTTGTTTGCTTTTCAGCGTAAAAATCTTCTCGGTGACTTCCTCTTTTTCAAGCGTGTCGAAGTATAATACCGTTGAAACCAGCTCCAAAAACCTGGCATTCTGTTCGTTCATATCCTGTAAGCATGCCTCAAGTGCCGGCATCTCCACTTCCTGTATGGATAGGAAATCCTGGCCGGCATCCGTTATCGAATAACAATATTGATAATAGCCTGCTTTTTTTTCCCTTACTTCATTCAAGTAGCCCATTTCGCAGAGCTCTTCAATCCGTAAGGTCAACTCCTCCGAATACGGTCCATAAAAGTGAAATTGAAACTTTTCATGAAATGGGAAGGACAGCTTCTTCGCGATATAAACGATTTTTTGTAATTTTTTTCGACCCGAGATTTCACCGGCAGTAGAAATTGCATTGATAATGTTTGCATGATCCTTAAACAAGGCTCGTCACTCCTCACCAAAAATGTACCACTTTAATCCGATAGCTCCAAAAGCTTGCGGATCTGTTTTTTAATATTTTTCTTCGTAGATTCATCACGCAATAAATCCGCTGGATAATACAACTTATGATCCGTTCTTCTTTTCCCTGAAATTGCATCGACAATTTCGGATTCACGTGATAATTCACGAATTTCGCCATTATTTTTAAGCAAGTGAATTGGAAGTCTCTCCTCTTCCTCACCCGGCCGGTAAAAATCATACGGCAGATCTGATGAGGAATCGACGACAAGATAATAATCCGGATCGATGCCTGCCTTCTTGAATAGCGTCCTTAATTCCATCAATCTGTTCATTTGACTGTTCGACGGATGGAATTCCACATATTTAAATAGTTTACGGTTAACGAAGCGAGTGCATAAATCTTTTAAAATCGCATCGTTTTCCTCTTCCCATGCTTCGAAATAATAGAGCATCACCGATTCATCCATTTTCAAATAGTCCGTTAAAGTCACTTCTCCCTTGAACAATGAATAAAAATGGTGCGGTTCTTGGGCAAACTCATAACCGGATTCATATAAATGTTTCGCCCTATGAAGGATCTTGGTAAGTATGACCTCCGCACTTCTCGTAACTGGATGGAAATAAACCTGCCAATACATTTGGTAGCGACTCATGATATAATCCTCAACCGCATGCATCCCGCTCTGCTTTATGACGGCATGTTCTTCCCTTGGCCTCATCACACGCAAAAGCCTTTCCATATCGAAATGACCATAACTCACGCCAGTGAAATAAGCATCACGCTGTAAATAGTCCATTCTATCAGCATCGATCTGACTTGAAATCAGGCTGACTACTAATTTGCCTTTATAGGTTTTCGCGATGACTTCTGCCACTTTTTTTGGAAAATCACGCCCAACTCTAAGGAGGATCTTATTCACTTCCGTATCGCCGACGATTATCTGCTGCGTGAATTGCTCATGATCCAGATCAAACACTTTTTCAAAAGAATGAGAGAAAGGACCATGACCCAAATCATGCAGGAGGGCTGCGCACAAGGATAGTAACCGCTCCTCTGGTTTCCATTCCGGTCTGCCCTCGAAAACATCATCCACGATTCTCCGGACAATCTCGTATACTCCAAGCGAATGGCTAAGCCGACTGTGTTCCGCACCATGAAAGGTTAAATAAGTCGTTCCCAGCTGTTTGATCCTACGAAGCCGCTGGAATTCCTTCGTCCCTATTAAATCCCATATAACCCGGTCACGAACATGTATATATCGGTGCACCGGATCCTTGAATACTTTTTCTTCTTGTAATTTTTCGCCGGAATATCCCATGAACTACCCTCTTTTTCATAATCTCGATGCACTCATTATAGCGTGTTTTGACAAAAAACCCTAACTTCCACCTCGCTAGTAAGAGGGGGCATTTTGTAAGAAAACGGAAGTTCCAGTCTGGTTTTGTCTCGAAAATAAGGAAATAAAAAATCACCGCAGTGTGTCGAATCTGGGTGATGATTACTGGTTCCATATATCATAAGAAACAATCCACTCTACCTATATATCATGGATCCTACTTTAGTTTTTTATTGATTTTATCTAGTAACTCGTCTTCTGTCAGTGCAGCAACCGGACGGTTATTGACAAAGGCAAAAGACTTCTTTCTGCCAGGACCGCAGTAGGATTGGCAGCCCACTTCAATTTTCGCGTCGGGATCAAGCTTTTCAAGACGCGGGATCAATGTTTTTATGTTTACCGCCAAGCAGTCATCGCACACTCTGAATTCATTGGACATCCTCCGGTCACCATCCTTTCCATGACAAACTGTATTTCATCCATTTATATGACTAAAAGGTATTTTACCGTTTCTACTTATGAATATCAAGAGGGCTGAATGATGTGAAAAATGATGTAATTAATCAAAAAACTAGTATCCTTTTAACCTTTTTGTATAAAAAATCCATATTTTGTCCAAAATGCTAGTAGAACACCCATAAATCACTGCCACACGATATTTTATATAGTTATTTATTTTAAAAGTTACCAGAAAGGGAGTATGTAGAAATGAAGGTTCGTCAAGACGCCTGGACAGAAGAAGATGATTTGCTTTTGGCAGAAACGGTATTGCGCCATGTGCGGGAAGGCAGCACTCAGCTTAATGCTTTTGAAGAGGTAGGAGATAAGTTGAATCGTACCTCTGCAGCATGCGGATTCCGCTGGAATGCAGTTGTCCGCCATAATTATGATAAAGCGCTATCCCTTGCCAAGAAACAGCGTAAGCAGCGGCAAAGGATCCTTGGAAAAGATCAAGGAGGGAAAAAACGGCTTCTTTATACACCGCCGTCCCCAACGATTTCCGACATAATGGTTCCCCATGTACAAGAGGAGGAACTAGAGTTGAATACCGAAGTCGATACTGCCAATTATGAAGCAGCAGAGGAATTCGTTGTGGCAGAAGCCCTCACTCCTAAGACACAGCACACACCAGTTACTTTGGAATCGGCCATGAGCCTTGATGCCGTCATCGCCTATTTGGAATTCATGAACGGCCGCATGCTTCAAGCCGAAGTATTAAAAACCGAAAATGAAAGATTGAAGCTTGAAATTAAAGGACTGAAAAAGCGAAACGAAGATTTGGAGAATAAAATCAGCCACCTAGAACAAAACAGCGGCTTGATGCAGGAAGATTATGAAACTTTGATGAATATCATGAATCGAGCAAGAAAGCTGGTCTTGTTAGAGGAAGAGGAACGTCCGGCAACGAAGTTCAAGATGGACCGGAATGGCAATTTGGAAAAAATGGCCGAGTAATAAGATAATGTGGGGTTCTGTTATATAGATCAACCACATGCCAGAGGCCGTTTCACCCCTATTTATCCGAAAAAAGGGAGCCAACAAGGCTCTTTTTTTCATTGTTTCAAGAAAGAAGGAATACTATCTCCGCCTATCATACAGTCCTTTTACAGTTTCAGTGAATGCTAAAGTCGTATTAAATGAAAGAAGCCATTCCTGACTTAATGGAACGGCTTCTTTCATATCAATCCTTTAATGCATCGAACACTTTATCATTGCGTTCGACCACTCTCGTCAAGTACGCCTCATACAGCGGCCATTCCTCAGCGGAAAGTGTGTCAGAGAATATCCTTTCGCTATGTTCCTTCAATACTTGAAGGAATCTGAGCATCACGTCTTGAACGCTCAATTGCACACCCAACAATTCGGTTAGGGATGCCATTACCGAAGGGACGATATCAGGATAAGCGAATTTGGTTTCTGCATTTCCTTTAGCTGCATCATAAAAACCCTTCACGAGACTGGCACGTTCAGCCCCGCTTCCATTGACACACAAATAGATTTGCACCGCTACACCATTGCGGATCCTGCGTTGGGATATACCGGCAAACTTTTGCCCATTTATACTTAAATCATAACTGCCGGGACAATAGGAACCGACGATCTCCCGCGCCTCCATCTTGACCGGGAAATCGGCAAACATCAATTGGACAAGCTCCCACATCGCATCATATCCACGATTGATTTCAATTTTCTGCTCGTTTTCAGGAAAAATGAGCGAAAAATTAAGGACCCCCTCATCCAGGACGACTGCAAGCCCTCCGGAATTCCTCACGATGGCCCGGAAACCATGTTCCTCCAAATGATCCAAGCCCTTTTTAAGAAAAGGCAACTTCGTATCCTGTATACCCATGACGATGGTTCGGTGGTGTACCCACGCCCTGGCTACGGCCGCTGATTTACCTGACCCAACGGAAGCGCAAAATGTATCATCCATCGCAAAGGACTCCAGAGCAGGAAACTGAGGTCCAACGGAAGATTGATCAATAATCCTCCACTCTTGCTGCATTAATAATGAATCTGTCTCACCCATACGAATCTCCCTCTACATTTAATCCTCAAGCTGCCTATTGATACTGCGCCACAAATCCCTGTGCAGCTGTAATGACAGCCAGTTTATATACATCCTCTTCACTGCATCCCCTCGAAAGGTCGTTCACCGGACGATTCAGCCCCTGAAGGATCGGACCGACCGCTTCGAAGCCACCCAAGCGCTGTACCATCTTATAGCTAATGTTCCCAGCTTCGAGACTTGGGAAAATAAAAACATTCGCATCCCCCTGAATAAGGGAATCCGGTGCTTTCTTCCTTGCCACAGAAGGGACGAAGGCCGCGTCAAACTGAAATTCCCCATCAAGGATGACTTCAGGGTCCATTTCCTTTGCCAAATCGACGGCATCAACCACTTTTAAGGTCTCGGGGGATGTTGCCGATCCCTTTGTCGAAAAGCTCAGCATCGCCACACGCGGTTCGATATCGAACATTAATGCAGTCTTCGCACTTTCTATAGCAATTTCAGCCAGGTCCTGGGAACTCGGGTTTATATTGATCGCACAATCCGCAAATACATATTTCTCTTCCTCCCGGACCATGATGAACACTCCCGAGGTTTTTTGGACGCCCGGCTTTGTTTTAATGATCTTTAAGGCTGGACGAACCGTATCGGCAGTAGAATGCGTTGCGCCACTAACCATTCCATGTGCCAGTTTCATATGGACGAGCATGGTTCCAAAATAGTTCTCATCCATTAAGATTTCACGTGCTTGTACATCAGTGTCTTTACCATCACGGACCTTCACGAACGCTTCAACCATTTCATCCATCATGATATAATTCTTCGGATCATATATTTCGATTGCATCAAGGGAGATCTTTAAGTCTTTTGCCTTCTCTTGAATCAACCCGATATCCCCGATCAATACCGGTGTCACCAGTTTAGCTTGGGCAAGCCTGCCTGCTGCTCCCAAAATCCGTTCATCCAACCCTTCCGGAAAAACGATCTTTAGATTATGCCCCATAATTTTCGATTCCAATATTTCAAATAAATCACTCATTGGCTCTTCCTCCTTTTTAGATACGTTTCCCCCATTTTTTCTATATTTAACCATCCGGTAAAATCCATTGTCGTCTTCTTTTAAGAATACTCCAGCAGCCAGGTAAATTCCAGCCCTCCGCAAATTTGAAAATTACAGAAACACCGAAAAACAGTGATGGTGTTTGCGGGTTGATATAAATTTCCTTATACTGAAACTATGCTATATTAAAGTTATAATAAGACTTAGGAGTGATTGTAATGAGTGAAGCAGCACAAACACTGGACGGCTGGTATTGTTTACATGATTTCCGCCTGATCGACTGGGCTTCCTGGAAAACGCTATCAAGTGACGAACGCCAATTGGCCATCTCGGAATTCCAAGGTTTACTGGATAAATGGAATATGACACAAAGCGACAATGAAGGCAGCCATGCCCTATATTCCATCGTTGGTCAGAAAGCGGACTTCATGCTTATGTTTGCCCGCCCGACCATGGAAGAATTGAATGCAATCGAAAACGAATTCAACAAAACGAAGCTTGCCGAATATACAATTCCCGCTTATTCATACGTTTCGGTCGTGGAATTAAGCAATTACTTAGCTGGCGGAGATGGTGAGGACCCATACCAGAACCCTCATGTTCGTTCCAGACTTTATCCGATACTGCCAAAAGCGAAACATGTATGCTTCTATCCAATGGACAAGCGTCGTGATGGCGATGATAACTGGTATATGCTTTCCATGGAAGAGCGCAAAGGCTTAATGCGTTCCCACGGCTTGATTGGCCGCAGTTATGCCGGTAAAGTAAAACAAATCATTTCAGGCTCTGTCGGTTTTGACGATTATGAATGGGGCGTGACTCTATTCGCAGATGATGTCCTTCAATTCAAAAAATTAATCTATGAAATGCGTTTTGATGAAGTGAGTGCACGATACGCTGCATTTGGCTCTTTCTTTGTAGGCAATATCCTGCCTGAAGAAAATGTATCTTCCTTCCTATACGTTTAAGACGAAGGGCTTCCGATTTCCGGAAGCTTTTTTTGCGTCCGCTCCTTTTTATTTTTTCCCCGGCTGTGGAATAAATCCAATCCCCATCCCATACATTTTCAATAGTGATGAATTTATTTTTTCACAGTCCCATTCAGCTTCAGGAAAATTGATCAAGGCAATTCCTGACTCCAGCGAGGTGAAGGAACGTTACTTCTATTCATTAGCCGGCAAGAGGATATGGCTTATATCATGAACGGCAGCCGTTATGTATCGCTTAACATTCATTGTGGTTTTTTAAGCCACCCGGGGATTGTCCAGAAAACATATACAATACTACCGGTCGCTATAAATCGCACTGTTTCTCCCAGTCCACACTCTCGGATTATCCAAATTCCACAGCATCAACTAAACCTTGAATTCAGGAGGGAATGCAATGTCACAAAATAATCCTTATGGTAATTACCCGTACGGAGGAAGCCCTTATTACCCCTATGAAAATAATGAGCCTGAACTAAGGCAGCAGAATCCTAACCAGCAGCAGGGTTACCCGCAGCAAGGATACCAACAACCACCATACCAGCCACAACAGCCCACTATGGCAGGCACGCCACAACAAATGCCGATGCAGGTGAGTCCAGCCACTTCCGGACCGCAGATACCTGGCATGCTTCCGGTCGAACAGTCGTACATCGAGAACATCTTGCGTTTGAATAAAGGGAAATTGGCCACTGTTTATACAACGTTTGAAAACAACAAGGAATGGAATGCCAAGATCTTCAAAGGAATCATCGAAGCTGCAGGACGCGATCACTTAATCATAAGCGATCCTCAAACGGGAAAACGATACTTAATCCCGATGGTATACTTAGATTATATAACGTTCGATGAAGAAATCGAATATGAATATCCATTTGGAGGCACTGGGCTTACCACCTATTCGCCAAGGTAAAAAAATCCTATATAGAAGAGCCTCAGAATCTATTTGATTCTGAGGCTCTTCTTATATTGGAATGACTTTTTCCAAAAAGATCGATCAGCTCAGTTTGTAGAGGTTCGGAACATTCCACCTTCAACTCATCAGGTATGGTTTCTATCTAAATGTAATAACAAAGTTGATTGGAGAAAAAGGTGCGAGCCCGCCTCTGGATAAGCGAGTGCCTGCAGCGGTAATGTACGTCCAAATTGTACAATCCATAAAAAAACTGCAGGCAAACTCGATTTCTTCGAATTTGTCTACAGCCTCAGCTGACCTTACAAGTATTTATACGCAGCAATGATCATTAAGACCCAAGCAACCAAGAAAGAAACTCCGCCAAGCGGTGTGATGGCACCAAGGACTTTGATTTGCGTAACGCTTAGAACGAATAGGCTTCCGGAAAATAGGATAATTCCTATTAGCATAAGCCAGCCGGACCAGTTGATCAGCGGACTATCAATTTTCCCAGCCAATAAACCGAGCACCAATAAACCCACCGCGTGGAACATTTGATATTGAACAGCGGTTTGCCAAGTTTCCAAATATTTATCAGGAATTTTCCCTTCCAGGCCGTGTGCACCGAATGCACCAAGTGCCACAGCAATAAATCCATTCAATGCACCTAAAATGATGAACAGTTTCAATTATTTCGCTCCCCTTCCCTAATTTAAAAATCGAACAAGGACTCCCCATTGGCCTCATCCATTTTAACCGGTTCTACATTCGGTGTAGCCGGCATGACGGGCTGGGTCAATGTGATTGGCTTCTGTATGCTGATGTTCGCAGCTTTTTCATCAACCATCACTTCACAAAGGGACTTAATGGCCATTACATACCCTTGCACCTTATCCTCTGAATTTGCCTGTTTCGCTTTTAAAACAAGCTCTTCGATTTTATCTAACATTTGTCTTGATGAAATATCCAACTTTACCACCTCGTCTATATACAGGTCAAAACTATCATAACTAGCATAGCAAAAATCAGAGAAGAAAACACCTTGCATATTTCCTACCTTTTAATTGGCTTTGCTTGAAATTTCAAGCATGGCTCTCCTGAAGAACGAAAGACATCAAGAGAAGGCTGGTTTGATGTTTTGAATTGAAAAGCACGGCAGCCTTTTGGAAAACTGAGATCCCAAGTTATATAGAAATGACGGCAAGCCATACAATTCACCCGTTTCGTTCTCTTGCCGATATCATCGGTTCGGGATTTTCCAATCAATTGGAGATTCCCCCATTTCCATCAGCAATTGATTTGTTTTGGAAAATGGTTTGGTGCCAAAGAAACCACGGGAAGCCGACAGCGGACTCGGATGTACAGACTTAATGATTTTATGGCGGGCTTCATCAATCAAAAGGATTTTGGTTTGAGCAGGTTTCCCCCACAGGATGAATACAACCGGTTTCGGACGGTCATTCAATAGGCGAATAATTTGATTCGTAAAGATTTCCCATCCTTTTCCGCGGTGTGAATGCGCCTCTCCCTCACGGACAGTCAAGACGGTATTCAATAGAAGCACTCCCTGTTTTGCCCATTCGACCAGGTAACCATTATCTGGTACCTCATAGCCAAGATCGGTATGTAACTCTTTAAAGATATTTCTTAAAGAGGGCGGGATGCGCACCTCCGGCTTGACTGAAAAACTAAGGCCATGCGCCTGACCCTGGCCATGGTAAGGGTCCTGTCCAAGGATGACAACCTTTACATCTTCAAAAGGAGTATAGTGAAGCGCATTGAAAATATCGTCCTGATCCGGATGAATGACTTGCTGACTGTACTCTTGCTTTATGAATTCCCATAGCTCCTGGTAATATTCTTTTTTGAATTCCTCTTTCAATAGAGGCCACCAATCATTTGTTAAAAACTGCTTTGCCATCTGCCACAGCCCCTCTCCGCTTTTTGAAACTATATTATATCAAACTTCATCGCCTTGCCTTTTTCCATAGATTACGATTTATGTTTCTATATACCCCAAAAAGGGGAAAATAGAAAGCTAGCAAGCAATTTAACCATGTTGGAGGCTTTCCTATGAAAAAGTGGTACAAAAGAAAACGATTTTATCTGCTTGTCAGCATTTTGATCATCATTGCAATCGTCATTGCCTATAACAGCTACAAGCCACTTCCCGATGGCATTTCTTATGAAGGGAAGGTTCATCATGTCGAGGATATCGATTTCATCTATAATCTTTCCTATCACGACGAACAAGGGAATCTGCAACATGAGCAGCGAATTTTCCAAACCATAAATCAAGCCATAGAAGAGGCTGATTCTTATATCGTAATCGATATGTTTTTGTTTAATGCTTTTTATGATGAAAAGATAAACTTCCCGAAGTTAACCGAGACGCTAAAGGATAATCTGGTTGAACAGAAGAAAAAGAAACCTGGCCTCCAGATTATATTCATTACTGATGAAGTGAATACTTCCTATAATGCCTACCAGTTAGAGGCATTGGAAACGATGAAGAAAAATGGAATTGATGTCATTGTTACCAACTTAGACCGCCTCCGGGATCCGAATCCTCTCTATTCAGGTGTATATCGGACCTTTTTCCAATGGTTCGGTGAAAGCGGGAAAGGCTGGATTGTCAATCCAATGGCTAAAAGCGCACCAAAGGTCACCTTGCGTTCTTATCTTAGACTGATGAATATCAAAGCCAATCACAGAAAAGTGGTCGCGACTGAAAAAACGGCCATCATCTCATCTGCCAATCCTCATGACGCAAGTGGCTTCCACTCCAATATTGCCTTCCAGATGGACGGGAATATCATCGGCGATTTCGTTAAAGCCGAAGAAGCCGCTTCGAAATTCTCGGGAGGACCAAAGTCATTTCCTGTGTTCAAGGAGAAATCAGCTGATAAAGGGCCGATATCAGTACAACTGCTAACGGAAGGAAAAATCAATAAACATGTCCTAAAGGCAATTAAGGATGCCGAAAATGGTGACAAGATCCATCTTGCCATGTTCTACATTGCCGATCGCGAGGTTGTCGAGGCATTAACGGATGCAGCTAAACGGGGTGTGAAGATTGAAATGATATTGGATCCGAATCAAAACGCATTCGGAAGTGAAAAAATCGGGCTGCCCAATCTTCCGGTTGCCGCCGAATTCGAAAAACTTGGGGATGAAAACATCTCGATCCGCTGGTATAAAACAGATAAAGAACAGTTCCATACAAAATTGATGATGATCCAAAAGGCTGATGAAACGGTCATTCTTGGAGGATCGGCTAATTATACTTCACGAAATCTAGATGACTATAACCTTGAAGCGAATGTTGAAATCCATGCTCCAAATGATGCGGACGTTTCCAAGGATGTCGACAGCTATTTCCATAGACTCTGGACAAATCAAAACGGAACATACACGGTGGATTACAGTGAATACCAAAAGAAACTGCCTGTCTTCAAATACTTGACCTATCGCATACAGAAGGTATTCCGCTTCACCACTTACTAAATGTTCTTTGAGATAAATGTTTAACAGGGTCCAAATGAGGTTATATACTACTATAGCCAATCAGCAACTGTAATAAGCAAGATTCCATTTACCTATTTTCAAGAAAACCTTAATGAAATTCAAGGAGGAGTTTATATGTATCAAGTACATGTAGTAGAAAACGGTTTACAAGCAAAGGAAAAAATCGATGAATTAGTTACATCAGGTTATACGAAAGACGATGTATATTTGTTTGCCCATGATAAAACCCGTTCTAAACACCTTACCGAGAATACAAATACAGAAGGTGTAGGCATGAAGGAACAAGGTTTCCTTGATACCGTCGGAAATCTCTTTAAATCTCGCGGAGATGAACTTCGTAATCGAATGAGCAACCTTGGCCTTAGTGATATGGAGGCAGAGCGTTACGAGGAAGTTCTTGACGAAGGAAAAGTAGTCATCGTTGCTTCCAAACAAGATAACAAAGACGGGGTCACACACTAAAACCCGTACCATTACCCTATATGGATTCATAAAAAAACGAGGCCCCAAAACCTGGGGCCTCGTTTTTTTATGAGCATTATCCCAGGATGCTTTGGTATGCGGCCTTTGCATGGACCATATCCTTCGTACCGTGAATCAACGCCCTGCCATCCTTGAAAATGACGATACGTTCCCCAGCTTTTTCACAGGAGAGAAGAAATGGATTGAATTTCACCAAATAACCGCTGCCGTCCAGATCTTTGGCTAATTTTTCAAGTTGCAGTTCCAGAGGTTTTGGCGGTCTTACCTGTACAGTGTCCCTCCCGCAAAGAACAGCCGTTTTCGTTGCATTTTCCATTGTTAAAAAGGGGTATGTCCTCTGCTCTCCGCATGAGAGACAATCTTTCTTTTTCGCTTTTGTCAATTTAACGGTTTGGTATTGATTTCTCCACAGATCAAAAGAAACTAGTGCAGGCCGTACCGATTCCCAATCTTCAACAAGGATTTTCAAAGCCTCGGCAGTTTGGTGTGCCACTACCATCGTAACAGCTGGTGATATGATCCCTCCTGTGTCACAGGTCATTCCTTGAATCGGAATCGCTTTAAGCAAACAGTGCAAACATGGAGTCTGCCCGGGAAGGATCGTCAAAGTCATGCCCACGCTCCCCACACATGCCCCATAAATCCACGGTATATGAAGCTTTTGTGATAAATCATTAATAATCATCCGTGTCTCAAAGTTGTCGGTTGCATCCAATATCAAATCAACATCACCAAGCAGCCGTTCGAGATTCTGGGCAGTTGCATCCATGATGATGGCATTCACTTCAACTTCATGGTTGATATCCAATAAATGACGCTTTGCCGCCTCTGCTTTTGGCAGTTTCTCCGCGACATCCCGTTCGTTATACATTTGTTGGCGCTGTAAATTACTGGTCTCGACATAATCCCTGTCGACAATGGTAAGCTTCCCTACTCCTGCACGAGTAAGGGCCTCGGCATTAGCAGATCCCAAAGCCCCTGCACCAAGAAGCAAGACATGCTTCTTCATAATTTTCAATTGGCCCCCTTCACCAACTGGGGCGAATAAAGTTTGCCTTGAATATCGCTCTTTCACCGTGAGCCCTCCCTTCCGGACGCTTCACCCTCCACTTACTGGCGGAATGAAAGCAACTGTATCTCCATCAAATAAAATCGTGTCATCATCAGCAAATTCCTCATTGACCGCTGTCATCACGGTTTCAAGACCTTCCAATTGAAAATCCACTTTCATCTTTCCTTTTAGCTGGGCAACACTCATTCCATTTCCTTCTATTGAAACAGTCTCTTTGCCTAGCTCATCTTTCAATTGGGCAAACAAAAGTACATTAATCATCAATATCCTCCTCTTCCGGTTTCCCTGATGGATATGGAACGGTTTCCAACTGGTTTCCTACCCAGGTTTCCCCATCTTCCCAATGTTCTTTTTTCCAAATCGGGACGATTTCTTTAATTCTTTCGATCGCATACCTATTGGCCTCATATGCATCATTTCGGTGTGGCGTACTAACGGCAATAACCACTGCGATATCCGTGATTTCAAGTTTACCTACACGATGGGTGATCGCCGTTTCTGCATCAGGCCAACGCTCCTTGATCTCAGATCCGATTTGCTCCAATTTCTTGATGGCCATCGGTACATACGCTTCGTAAATTAAGAAGAGGGTCTTTTTTCCTTTCGTCATTTCCCTCACTGTACCAATAAAAGTCGTGACGGCACCCGCATTTCGACTGACTACTTTATCAATCACTTCCTGGATGACAATCGGCTCTTTTGAAATATTATAATTCATGTCTACCATCCTTTATATAATTCAGTTTGATCAATATAATCTGCCTCTTGATAATCTTCCCTCGTATTCATATTGAAAAAAAGGTAGTGAAATTGTTCAGGATTCTCGCGATATAACGTAAAGTCGGTTTCTTTCATGATTTTCACCGAGATCTTTTCCAAGAATAGACTCATTTTTAATTCATGTTTTAATAAACACTCCGTCAGTACAGGAAGACACCTTTTATGGTAAACAGCAAAAAGCGGCTGGAGCCTGCCATTTATTTCTGGAATGACAGCATCGAATCCAGGTTCATAATGGGTAATGATATCCTTTATGGCATCTGCACTCACAAACGGCATATCGCACGCTGCAAGGAACTGAAGCTCCGTTTTCGATGAGGTCAGCCCTGCATGCAATCCGCCAAGAGGTCCTTGATCTTTATGTAAATCCTGAATGAGAGGAAGTTGCAGAAAATGATATTCTTCAAACGTATTCGTAATGACCATAATGTTTTCTGACACCTTTTTCAACTCGGATGCCACTCTTGAAATGTTCACAACGCCGCCTACGGTCAAAAGTGCCTTATTCACTCCCATACGGCTTGATTTCCCGCCAGCTAAAAGCAACATGGTCCACTCCATAGAAATCAACCTTCCTTTTTTGGGTTTAATCCAGCATCGAACGGAAAAGCTATACTAAATGTGTCTCCACTATATTTAAATATTTTAAATCAAATTTGAAAATAATGACACTTTCACAACCTTTGCTTTGTCCATCAAAAGTTGGAGGCAGGGTCCGAAGCTAAAAGTGCATGCTGACATCCATCCAATTTCCTTAATTACAGGTTCGAAAAATGACTTATACGAGGCGATTGCCCTTCCTTCGCCAAGACACTCATAGTAGGCTGGAAACTAAGTTTTACATAAAAGAAATTTTGGTATATTCTAAAAATAGGATATTAACTGGTATGCTGATAATATCGATATCTAATTCTCCTGAGGAGGTCACATAATGACTATGAAAAGAGCTATGACAGTTGCCGGATCTGATTCGAGCGGCGGCGCAGGTCTTCAAGCAGATTTAAAGACATTCCAAGAATTCGGCGTTTACGGTATGTCCGCTTTAACGACAATCGTGACGATGGATCCGAAGAATGGCTGGGCCCATAATGTATTCCCTACACCGGTCGAAGTTTTGGAAGCCCAAATCGAAACGATTCTATCAATAGGCATTGATGCCATGAAGACAGGAATGCTTGGATCAGTGGAAATCATTGAACTTGTTGCCCGTAAAATAGATGAGTTGAAGCTGGACAAAGTCGTAATCGATCCAGTTATGGTATGTAAAGGTGAAGATGAAGTATTGCACCCTGAAACGGCTGTAGCACTGCGCGAACTGCTTGTTCCACGTGCAACTGTAGTCACACCTAACCTGTTCGAGGCCGCTCAGTTAGCGGGAACTGCTCCTATCAAGACGATTGATGATATGAGGGCTGCAGCTGAAAAGATTCATGCACTTGGCGCAAAATATGTCTTGATCAAAGGCGGTAATAAGCTTGATCATGATAAAGCCATCGACCTTTTATATGATGGACAAGAATTTGAAATCCTTGAATCGGAAAAAATCGAAACGACCAATACACATGGTGCCGGCTGTTCATCTTCTGCCGCCATTGCAGCTCAATTGGCTGAAGGGAAAAGCCCGCGTGAAGCTATCCTCGTTTCCAAAGACTTCATCACCGAAGCGGTTCGCCATTCTTGGAAAATGAATGACTATGTCGGACCCGTCAATCATGGCGCATACCATAAATATGGGGTTGCGGAAAAAACACAAAAATAAAACATCAAGTTTAATGGCCGCTCAAATTCATCGAGCGGCCTTTTTCGCTTTTTTTGTTTTTATCTAGTAAAATAGAAAGAAGGAAAAGCTTATCTAGCCGCCCAGTTAAGGAGGAAATTATCGAATGAAACCTATAGACCGTACAGAGGTGCAAAATGCCATTGATTCTTTCGCCGGACAAGATGTATATCTTCACCTTGAAACGACAAATGGCGCCTATGCCACTCATGTAGATGAAGCTTTCTTCTCGGCAGGTGCTTATATTCGTAACGCTTTTATTCAGTATGAACATGGCAAGATAGTTGGGGATGGACCCTATCGCATCGGCTTGAAGCTCAATATTGGCTGGGTATATGCAGAAGGCGTTAACCACTTCGAAATGGATGAACAGGGGAGATTGCTATTGGCAGGCCTTGATTTTTCCGGAAAGCTTGCTGTCTCCATGCAGCTCAGTCCCACTCCCTTTGAATGATGACAACTTGCTTGATATATATCATATGATGATTCCGATGAAAACTCCCATTCACCGATAAACATACTTACTGTAAGTAGTACGGAAGGAGAAATATACCTTGGAAAAAGAACGCCATGTATTAGTTATATTCCCACATCCCGATGATGAAGCCTTCTCGGTCTCCGGAACGCTTGCCCTTCATAGAGAAGCGGGCACTCCTGTCACCTATTTATGCTTAACTTTAGGAGAAATGGGACGTAATTTAGGAAACCCTCCATTCGCAACAAGGGAATCGCTTCCTAAAATTCGTAAAAAGGAATTAATCGATGCAGCAAATGCGATAGGCATCCAAGATTTACGCATGCTTGGATTGCGTGATAAGACGATTGAATTCGAAGATGATGAAAAGCTGACTTCATTATTCACCGATGCCATCAATGAATTGAATCCTTCATTGATCATTACGTTTTACCCAGGATACAGTGTCCATCCGGACCATGAAGCGACAGCACGGGCTGTAGTTCGGGCCGTGGAAAGAATGGAAGAGAAAGAGAGACCTAAACTTCATTGTGTCGCCTTCTCGAATAACTGCATTGACGAACTGGGACAGCCCGACATCGTCCATGATATCACTGCCGTCGAAGAAAAAAAGGTAGCCACATTCACTGCCCACCGTTCGCAAACGGAAGCAATGGTGATCGATTGGAAAGAGAAATTCGAAAATCAGGATGCAGATTTCCTAGACTGGATCCGCAAAGAAAGATTATGGACCTATAAATTTTAAGAAAACCGCCAATAAGGCGGTTTTCTTTGTTTATGGCATAAAAAAAACGCCTGTTGGATTACAGGCGGAGAAAAGGGGGATACTTTGGAAAATCAATCATAATATAAGCATCTCCAAAATACTTCTTTTTATACAATCCTATTGAAAAAATTTAGGCAGACAAGCGTTCCTCATGCTGCATTTTCACTCTTGCCGAGGCTTTTTTTCCATGTGCCAAGTAATAAATGCCAATAAGTACGAATGCAAAAACCGACATTCCCATGAATAACCCTTTGAACCCTGTAAATGGAATAAGGAATCCCAATAGGAATGGACCAACACCAATACCGAAGTCATACATCGTAAAAAATGTGGATGTGGCTAATCCCATCCGATTTGATGGGGCTTCCTTGATGGAAATCGCTTGACAGCTTGATTGGAATGTACCGTACCCCACTCCGATCAAGGCGCCGGCAATCAGAAGCGTGATACCATGATGGGATTGACTGAGGATGACCATACCGACGGCAAATAGTAAGAGCGATGGGTAAATAACTGCATTTTCCCCCTTCACATCAAACATCCGTCCTGTAAACGGACGGGAAGCCAAAAGGAAAACAGCAAAAACGACAAAGAAAAAGCTCGCCGCATCCATTAAATCCATTTCCTTCGCAAAAGACGTTAAATAGGACAAGATGCTCGAATAGGTAAATCCGGCAAACCCGATAAAAATGGAAATGGGCAGTGCCCTTTTTTCAAAGTAATCGCTGATTTTAAATCCTTTTTGTGGCGAAGCTCCGCCCTTATCCCCCTCAGGCACATTCATGAATAATGATGCAACTAAAGAAAATGCGGCAAATAAGGAGGCTGCATAGAAAATGATGGAATAACTGAAATGCTGTGTTATCAGCAATCCAATGAACGGACCGAATGCCATTGCCAAGTTGGTACTCATGGCAAAGTAACCCGTACCTTCCCCGCGTCTTTCATTCGGAATGATATCCGCAGCAATCGTTCCAGTTGCCGTAGTGGCAAGGCCAAAAGCAAAACCTTGAATAAACCGATCGATCAATAAGAGGGATAAACTATTCACCAGGAAATAGCCGATGGATGCGATCAGGAATAGAACCAACGAGCCAAGCAACATCTTTCTGCGGCCGATCTTGTCAATTTTTTTCCCTGCAATCGGTCTGACAAGCACAGCCCCCAGAACAAAAATACTTGAAGCAAGCCCTGCTTGTGCTTGCGACGCATTAAAATTATCCATCGTATAAATGGTCAATGTCACCATCAGGACATAAAAAGTTAAAAATAGAAAAAAGTTCACAGACGAAACAATCAGAAAGTCTTTCGTCCACAATTTCGGTTTGTGATTCATTTCAATCCTTCTTCCTTACTATTGTTTTAATTTTTCCTTCAGGAAAATCAACGTACGTAACGTTGCCTCCCGGTCTTCTTCAGCCAAACCGCTCATTAATTGAAGTTCAAATTCCTCAACTACCTTTTTGGCCTCTTGATAAGTCCTTAAACCTGACTCCGTTAACTGTATTCTCCGTTCCCGTTTATCTTTTCCTGGAACTTGTTCAATCAACTCAAGCTCTTCCAGCCGGTTTACCGTCCTAGTTACCGTCGGTTTCTCCACATCTAAATAAGTGCTTATTTCAACAAGCGTAGAACAGCCGAACTGACTCAGATAATATACAATTGACCATTGGGAATGATAAAGATCAACCTTGGCCAATTGTTCATTTAACTTTTTCGTAAATGACCTTGAAAATTGTAAGTTATGATGAAAAAAACCATTTTGAAAGGACAAAGGTATTCCTCCTGTAAAGTAGTTACCTAGGTAACTATACACCTATTCAATAAAAATGTCTAGCCCTCAGGAAGAACAAAAACAATCGTAGGGACACAGTATCCTCAGCTTCTACACCACTTCCGAGACAAAAAAATACCCTTTTCAGGGGATTCGCGCTTTTACTCGTGAATTTCATGCTTTTACTCGTAAGTTTCATGCTTTTACTCGTGAATTTCACGCTTTTACTCGTAAGTTTCATGCTTTCACTCGTGAGTTTCATGCTTTTACTCGTGAGTTTCACACCTTTACTCGTGAATTTGGTGCCATACACAAAAAAGAAACCCCGCTATTGGCGAGGTTTCCCAAATATATGCTTCTTTTCTGCTCATTGATCACATCAAGGCATATTTAA
Organism: Peribacillus sp. FW305-BF15; assembly: GCF_058783805.1. NCBI lineage: Bacteria > Bacillati > Bacillota > Bacilli > Caryophanales > Bacillaceae > Peribacillus > Peribacillus sp. FW305-BF15. The sequence goes on from NZ_JBYSYV010000003.1 coordinate 196,439, forward strand.
CCGAGATAGCGGCAAACGATATAGCTTATCATCCTTTTCATCAGGATTTCCTCGGCCGTCCGTATTGTTGCTTATGAAATATATGAATTCTTCATCAACGAATACATCACGTATCCTTCCTGAGCCCGTTATGATATTGGTCAGTTTTCCGCTCTTTACATCGTAACTCTTTAGCGCTTCGCCCCTTAAGGCTGCAAAATAAAGCTTTCCGTCAAAATAGGCCATGCCTGAAGGAGCCCATGTATTTTCACCGGAATGAATCAATGGTTTTACCATATCCGGTTTCTGCTCATCGCCCTGTATCTCTGGCCAGCCATAGTTCTTACCGGGGTCAATTTTATTTAATTCATCGTGGGCCGAATCTCCGTGCTCACTTTCATACAACTGGCCTGCTTCATCCCAAGCCAGACCTTGTGGATTGCGGTGACCGTATGAATAGACATATGAATTCCCGAAAGGATTATCTTTAGGAATGGTGCCATCCAGGTTCAAGCGCAGAATTTTCCCGCCTAAAGATTCTATGTCCTGTGCAATTTCAGACTTTCTTGAATCACCTGTTGTTGCATATAGCTTATCATCCGGTCCAATCTTGATCCTGCCGCCATGGTGGTAGTCCCCGCTTGGTATTCCGTCGATTAAGGTCTCCATCTCCTGCCATATATCATCATTTTTTTCTAAAATGACGATGCGATTGATGGAATTCCCGCCCTCTTCATAAGTATAATAGGCGAAAGCTTGCCCGCTCTTAGAGAAATCGGGAGCTAGCAAAAATCCAAGCAATCCAGCTTCCGATTTAGCCGACAATGTCTTTTTAAGATTGACCTTTTGCCGTGTCATCTTATCCTTGTCCCATTCGACGATTGTTCCAGTCCGCTCTGACACATACATTATGTCCCCATTCTTCTGAATCGACCACGGGGCCTGCAGGTTCGTTACCAACACATCCGGATCTTCCCCTAAAGTGCCTGTCACTTCCTTGTCAGGATTCGGCTGGTTTTTGCTTTCGTCATCATTCAAGTTGCAACCAGTTAAAAACAATGTCGCCATAAGGAAAAATAAGAGCATTTTTTTCAATGTTCTTTCCCCCTTTGATTCATGAGTTTAATAGGCTGACTGTTTAAGTACCTTTAAAATTGCCTCCGCGACGCCTGATTCATCATTCTTGCCTGTTACTGCATCACACAGTTTTTTAATTTCGAGCGGGGCATTTCCCATTGCGACAGACAAACCTACCCGTTCAAACATGGATACATCATTATAATTATCCCCAATAGCCATGGTTTCCTGCATCGAGCCGGATTTTCCATTCACATATGCTTCAAGTGCCGTACCTTTTTGAGCCGTTTCACTCATGATTTCTACATTTTCACGTCCTGATGAAGTGACTGTAACTCCCTGTCCTTCCAATTTCGAAGCAATTTGATTTAATAAAGTTAAATCCTTTGAGAAGCTGAGAATTTTATAATATTCCTCAGTCGAACGGCTGAATAACTCGGAATAATCGGAAATGGAAGTTACCTGTCCCAGCTGTAAACGCTGCTCTGCAAATTTTCGCATACCCTCAGGGTCAATGTCGGGATTGGCTGTAACGAATACATCAACCAAAACAGATATTGCGTTTTCATAGTCTTTGGAATAAATCCCCTGACTCGTATATATTTCGAAATAAATCCCTTGTTCTTCGAGGAATCCAGCGACCATTTTAGCAGTGGCTGCTGACATTGGATTGGAAGCGGCAATCTCCCCTTCCTCCGTGAAGAGGGCCGCACCATTTACACAGATGACAGGGCAAACGATGCCTGCTTCATCTAAAGCGAACCTTGCTTCCACATAAGATCTTCCAGTAGCAATGATCACTTCCACTCCCTCGCTTTGCGCCCTCAGGATTGCTTGTTTATTTTCCTCACTGACCTTTTGCATTTTGTTTAGCAATGTTCCGTCCATATCAATCGCAATCGTCTTAATCAATTCAATCGGCCCCTTTTTTCAATATAATCCCTATTTTAACCGAAAGGGCATGGATAAACACGTTTAACAAACCCGTATATATTCTTGATGTGGCTTCAGGGGTTAAAAAATCCTTTTATGTATATAAATAAACTGCGCCTATTTAAGGTAGGCGCAGTTTATTTTCTTAATGTAGAATCGTTTTTCTATCGGCATCTTGTGCCCGTTCAGTAATCTGTTCATTGATGTCTTTTTGAATATCATCGATGGCTGTAAAATCCATTGCTTTTACATAAATCTTTTCGAGTTCGTCATGCAGCTCTTTTGCCTTAGCCAGATTTGCTGTCGCTTCATTCATTTTTGTCCGATACCTGGTGGAAACATCCTTTAATTGATCGGCATATATTTCATCTGTTCCTGGCAAAATGGCCGTTTTATATATATCAATGATTTCGTCCCCTCCACAACTCGGGAAATATTCATGAGGCGATGTGCTGTCAAAGATGGCGATTCCCACCTCCCGGACGATTACCATGTCCAAGCTATGCGGATCGAAACCACAATGATATATTTCCACATCAAAGCCCCTTTGCTCCGCAGCCTTTGCAATCTTCTTCAGCATCGTTGATTTCCCTGAACCTGGACGCCCCTTTAAAAAGTACCGTTTTTGTATTCCCTCAGTAATATTGGGTATGAAATCAACTGCACCCGTTGGTGTAGCTGCACCTAAGAATCGGTGACGAACATCCGACTTCTTATTAAGGACGATATCTCTATAAAAGCTTTCAATCAATTTATTGGTCAACCCATTCAATTTTACGAAATCAATATTTGACTTGTAAATGTCTTCCCATTCATCATGTATCTTTAATGCTTCAGCGAATAGGGTATATGCTTTTTCGAAACTCTTGCTTCTTGCATTCGTCAACTTTATGATGGCCGCTCTTTCAGAAGCCAGCTGCTGGGAATCCCAGGCAGCCCCAAGATTCACATATTCCTCAATCGCCCCTGGTGCCTTCGGCTCAATCACATGCGGCGCAGTCCCATCCACGATACCGATTTTCAAAGCCGGTATGATTACTCCATCAATGGAATCGTTATCGGACGAACAATGTAAATACTCGATGTCATAGTCTTTATCCAGCCATTCTTGGCCGATTTTTTTCATAATGGTCGATTTACCGGAACCAGGTCCGCCTTTTAATATGAATAATCTTTCCAGATCTTTTAAATTTGAATCATATAAACTATAAAAACCTTTAGCCGTATTGCCTCCAGCAAAATAATTCATCACTTTTCCTGTCACTTTCACACTCTCCCTCACAATAAAGATGTGATATTCAAGACAGCGTATGAAAAAAGTGCCTAATAGGTGAATACCTAAAGATAAACAATTTATTTTATTAGGGCTGCAGATTCCGCTTGTGTGACTTCCAGGAATTCTGACGGTTTTAAAACGATCTGTGTACCGATTTTCCCTCCACTTACGATGATTTCAGTCAGGTTTGCTGCACTTTCATCGATAAAGGTCGGGTATTGTTTTTTCATTCCGATCGGGGAACAGCCTCCCCGAATGTACCCTGTGTATTTTTGCAGATCTTTAACCGCAAGCATTTCAATTTTTTTTGCACCTGCGGCCTTCGCTGCTTTTTTCAAGTCTAGTTCGGTGGCTACAGGAATGACAAATACGTAAAGCTGCTGGGGTCCGTTATGGGTGACAAGCGTTTTAAAAACGGTTTCTGGCGCTTTTCCAATCTTGTCCGCAACAGTGATCCCATCAATTTTTCCATCGCGGGCATCATAACTCACCATGCCATACTCTATACGTTTGTTATCAAGAATTCGCATTGCATTCGTTTTACTGGCTCCCATAAGAAATTCCCCTTATCGTTTTATTCCATCTTACCATTTTAATTACCAGGCAAAAAGAAAAGCACAGTGCTTATGCATTTGTGCTTTTAGACTATAGACAAATTCGAGGAAAAGCCTGTTTTCCTCAGTTTTTATTAAAAAAAGTTCCAGTCGTGTTCTGAAGTCCGCTCTCTTTTCGACAAATTGAAGCTCAGTGCTCATTCATCCTAAGAGTCATTCTAAATGGCGTCTTTGGAAATCCGCTATCCTCTTGTAGTCGCCTTCCAATTGCCTGCTTACGGATAAATAAATTGACATCAATTCTTCATACACTTTGACGTTCTCTTCGATCGGGACAAGTTCATTCGTTTCACCAACCATACCCTCAACCTCATCAAGGCTTTCGATTTCGCCTAAAGCATATAATCCAAGAACGGCGGCACCTAAGCTCGAACTCTCAAAGCTTTCTGGAATTGTCACGTTTTGATTGAATATATCAGCCATGATTTGGCGCCAGAGCTTCGAACGGACAAATCCGCCGCTTGCATGAATCTTCTCGGGAGCACCAGTCAATTCCTTTACGGCTATAAGGACACTGTACAAGTTGTACATTACACCCTCCAGTACTGCCCGGACCATATGGTCACGAGTGTGATGAAGCGCCAGTCCAAAGAAGGAGCCCCTTGCATCGGCACTCCATAATGGTGCCCGTTCCCCTGCCATATACGGATGGAATATCAACCCATCAGAACCAGGTGCAATATTAGAAGCCATATCCGTCAGAATCTCATAGGAGTCCTGTCCCGAAGCCTTTGCTTTTTCGATTTCCACACGGCCCAATTGATCACGTGCCCATCGGAAGGTGATTCCCCCATTGTTGACCGGTCCGCCGATTACCCAATGATTCTCAGTAAGGGCATAGCAGAATGTCCGGCCTTTGGGATCGGTAAGCGGCCTGTCACTGACGGTTCTTACCGCACCGCTCGTTCCGATTGTCACTGCCAGAACGCCTGGCTTGATTGCGTTTTGACCTAAGTTGGCAAGCACGCCATCACTCGCTCCAATCACAAACGGTGTACCAGCATGAATGTTCATTTTTGAAGCTAATTCCTCACTTAAACCTGAGAGGATATGCGTTGTAGGGACAAGCATCGGCAGCTTATCAGCCCCAATTCCAGCAATGGTGAGTGCCTCTTCATCCCAATTCAGGTCATTCATGTTGAACATGCCCGTTGCAGAAGCGAGTGAATAATCCATTACATACTCATTGAAAAATTTATAGATGATGTATTCTTTAATTCCTATAAATTTGTCCGTTTCGTTAAAAATTCCGGGGTGCTCATTTTTTAACCACATTACTTTCGTGATTGGGGACATCGGGTGAACAGGCGTTCCGGTCCTGTGATACAATTGCATCCCCTGTTCCGAAGCCTTCAGTTTCCTCGCATAGGCAACACTTCGATTATCCGCCCATGTAATGCTATTCGTCAGCGGGTTGCCGTCCTTACCCATGGCGATCAAGCTATGCATCGCCGAACTGAACGATATCAATCCCAGTTCTTGCTTTTCTATTCCGCTTGCAATCATGACCTCGCCTATAGCAATGATGACCGCTTTATAAATTACTTCGGGATCTTGTTCCGCAACGGAAGGAGTTGGACTGTGCAGAGGATATCCCCTTGAACAAGATTGGACAACTTCCCCCCCTTTTGAAAAAAGAACAACTTTCGTACTCGTCGTGCCAATATCGATCCCCATCATATAACCTGAATGCTTCATATATACATCCGCTCCTTTCTCTTAAACAATTGAATTCAATAGTAAGATTAGGATAAGTGAAACGACTGATATAGTCATTTCCATAACCGTTCAAGTCTTTATCGTATGTGCGACTGCTGACCATCCAAAATCTGCTCCATTCACATGTGATGGAGTATTGGACCGGCAATTTACTATAACACCAGGACAGCAGATTTTATCATGGCTGTAACGAGCTAGCCCAACAAATCAAAGGATGCCTCTAGACTGACTTGCAATGGCTTCATTCACCAGCTCTTGCCATACATTTTTAAATGCACCGCCCGCCCCAATAATCTAGATGATGGAGGCAGCGGACATGAATTGGTTTTGCTCCCCTTTATTAAAACCTCTAGCGCAACCTAATGTAAAGAGTGAAACCATGAGGCGCAATGATTGGTTTTCCAATGAAATCAACCCATCATTCCATTTTGAATCTTCACCAAAGCTCCGATCAACATTACCAAGAGTAATACCTACCCCTGTCTGAACAGCATCTGCAACATCCCGAATATCCATACCTGTGATGATCCCTAAAGTGACGGAAGCGAGCAGTAAGGCAATAATGGGTTTCTTTTTACTTTGGCATGATAAAACCGGGCAACAAGCCCACCTATCCAAATAAACAAAACATCTTATTCAAGCATTCACTCTAAATAGGAAAGGAATCCATCAAGGTAAGATCTCAATGAAAAAAGCATCGAACCCGTTCATTATGAACTAAACTCGATGCCTGATTCAGTCTTGGATCGATCAACCGCCAATAAAAAGAGGACCGGATCTTTGCTTGATTTCTTCCTCCAGTTGTTCAGGATAGGCAATGAGGAAGCAGGTGGATGGTCCTGATGATTTTTCAATATCGACTTTATTCCTTATATGCATAGAAACACCTTCACCACTTTGATCAAGATGTCCCCATTCATACGCTATCCCTTTTGAGCCGACTGGAAGTGCCTGAACACCTACCATTTCACATAAGCTTTTATATAAAGATAATGGTGCGACCCATTCTTGCTGTTCCATAACTTCCTCTCCAACGAGCGGCCTGCCGATCAGAGCGATTTTCCGTAAGGGCTGTTGCTTTTTAACACGTTCATTCACTCGTTTACCAATCACTATAAGACCAAGTGCCGACTGAAGAAGCGGCATGTTACTTTCTGTGCTGCCAGTGATGGGAAGATCCTCCATTCCCAATTCATACAGCCCCTTCCTGACACCCCTGGTCAAGTCCTCCCAGGCTTCATCACCGCAGAAATTATTTAGTACGACGGATACGGGTCTTCCGCCAACGCCCAGGCATTCCATGACGGCAACCCGAAAGGAATAATATCCAACGACCTCATAAGGGACATGGACAAGATCTTTTTCCTTCAGCCCGATCCCGCCGCTATTGTCACTTGAGACGATCAGGGAATCTGATTCGGAAAATGGCAAAATCAATGAATCACTCATTCTGCTAATCCATCTTTAAAAATGAGTTTTTTCAAAACAGGCTCCAAGCGCGGCAATAAAAGGACTGCCAATACTACATTTACCGCCGTCGCCACCGTTAAGCCCGGAACCAATAACGTGTAAAAGCCAGGGCTGATCAGAAATGCGAAAGGCAGGGCCAAAACGAAGGCATTACTGATAAAGAAGAGGAAAAATGCGCCTACTTTTTTCCCGTTTATATATAAAATGCTAAACATCCATGTCAGGACAGCCATTTCGACCATGATCAAAAAGTGGAATGGCCCAAGTGTCATGCCGCCGATGAACGCTGAAATGATATGACCAAGCCCAGCAACTATAGCCCCCGATACCGGGCCAAGTATGACAGCCGCCAAAAGGGCCGGAAAACTATCCAAAGCGATGCTTCCGATCGGTGAAGGGATTTTAATCATTGCCCCTACCGCCGATAAGGCGACGAATATAGCAATTGCACTAATTTTTCTTACATCCATATTTACTCTTTTTCCTTTCTTTTCCCTCCCCGGAACACATTAGCGCTGCGGATATATTCCACATCTTTTACACCAAGACGGAAATTGATCACACGTGCAACAGCAAAGAAGTAATCCGACAAACGATTTAAATATTGAAGTGATAATGGCGAAACGGCCGCACCCGACTTGATCAATGAAACGACCAGCCGTTCTGCTCTTCTTGTCACGGTTCGGGCAATGTGAATCGTTGCAGCCGCTTTTGAACCGCCAGGCAGGATAAACTTTTCCAATTCCGGCGCTTCAAGTATGAAGGCATCTATCCGTTCTTCCAAATAGGTAATGGCCTCATCCGTCAGCTTTTGCGGGGCTTTCTCAGAAACAGTTGCCAAATCTCCGCCGCAGTCAAATAACTCATGCTGGATTTTCTCTAGATCGGCCAGTACATCCGTAAATATCGCAGGATCCAATTCTGTCACCGCAAGACCGATATAGCTATTCACTTCATCCACCGTTCCATAAGATTCAACACGGATGTCATCCTTGTCAAGCCGACCTCCGATTACGCTGGTTTGTCCCTTATCCCCTGTACGTGTATAGATTTTCATCACAATTACCTCCTCTACTTTATTCGCTGGTTAATTCCATACCAGATGATATCAACGCGCTTTGATATGGATACTACATCTTGATAGACCCATCCGCAGGCATCACGCCATCTGCGGTCTCTTGCTTCCATCGGGACTATTCCCTTGGAAATATCAGAACCTATCACAATGCAGCGGTGTTCATCCCTTTCATTCTCCCATATTCGCCAATCAGCCATGATTTCCTTCCATCTTCTTCGAATCGAATCTGAATCCATCTCTTCTGCATCGCGTTGAATCCATGCATCCAATCCTTGCAATATAACAGTCTTGCCTTGGAAATCAATCAATTCCGGCTGTTCTTGTCGATAACCGGATAACCAAAGGACATCATTTTCCAAACCATACAATTGCCTTACCCATTTAGTTTTCCCATTATAGGCGCCTCCTGTAACAAAGTGCAGCGTTCTCCCCTCCTTAAGCTGTTCCGGTCTTCCCATATGAGCTCATATCCCCTGCCATGGGAAATTCCCCAATCAAAAAAAGACTTTTCCTGCGGGGCATAGCGGGCCAATAAATCACGAATTACCCCTCCATGCGTCATTAGGGCAAATCGGTTCTCCTTACAGGCAATCAATTGTTTCCAGCCATTATTCACACGTTCGGAAAATGCCGGATAACTTTCACCCCCGGGCACCAGTGCCTCCATGGGACGTTCCAGCCAATTAAGATACTCTCCATCTGTCTTCAACTCTTGATACGTCTTTCCTTCCCAATTGCCGAAGTTCATCTCACGGAACGAAGGGTTTTTGAGCGGAACTGCATCTGGAAACAGAAGTCGTGCAGTTTCCACACAGCGTGGCAAATCACTGCTGTGAATTTTTTCATACTGTGGGTAAGAACCCCTTAAGTCCAATATTTCCTTTTCTCCTTCGGCACTTAATGGAGAATCCGTCCAGCCTAAATAGGCCCTTCGCTCATTCGCTACTGTCAGCCCATGGCGAAGTAGTGTAATAGCCACAATATCAGCCATAACCAAAGCTCAACCCCTTCCACGGATGCCCCCAGTACATCCCCCGTTATCCCACCGAACCAACTGAGGATTTTACGTTTCATATATACCAGGAAAAACACGGCAGCCAGACACATGATGAAAAATAAGGGGACAAGCTTAAAATCAATGATCCAGGCAAACGCCAGACTTAAAAGGAGGTACAGCCAATAAATGGGCAAACTGCTTTTCATCACTGCACTTTGAAAAAAAGCACCTAGCCCCTCTTTTTTAGCGAGCGGCATCCGGATGAGTAAATAACCCATCACACATTTGCTTAAGAGCGGAAGGGCAATGATCAAGAAGTATGTCCATTCATTTACCCTTTCGACAATTTCATAGATAAATAGAAACCGTGCGGCCAATAGGACTATGACGGAGATGACACCGAAGGCACCTGTCCTGGAATCCTTCATGATTTCCAATCGCCGCTCTTTATCCTGATAGGAAAAAAAAGCATCACTTGCATCGATCCAGCCATCGAGATGCAAGCCTCCCGTTAATGCCATGGTCAAAAACCAAAGGAAAAAGGCAATCGAAAGCGATGACAATGGGGTCCATTCCACAAGTGCATACAAAACGCCGCCCAATATCAAGCCTAGCAAAAGACCTACTAATGGAAAGGTTTGAATGGCACGGTGAATATATTTCTTCTCCATCGGAAGCTGCTTCTTTATTGGAAAGACCGTAAAGAACTGCAGGTTAATTAAAAATCCAATCACTCCGCTCATTCCTGCATGCCCCCTTTCTTCCGCAATGGAATTCCCGCTTCCACTAGATAGGCTTCATCGGCCAGCCCGACGATCGTTTGATGAAGCAATCCCAGAGTTTTTCCGTATATATGAAGGAAATCATCCTGGAAAATCGGTTCCTGCACCAATTCATTGCTCACGACAATTAAACAATTGGATTGTTTTTTTATCTCATTGATTCCGGTTATTATTTTTGAAAAAACGCTATTTAAGAATTCTTCTTCAAGCGGAAGGCCAGGGCCAAATAGTTCGTTATCAAGCAGGGTTGTCAGACAATCGAGCAGAATTATGGAATCCTGATCAATATCCGCCCCTATTCTTGTAATATCCGTTGCGTATTCGGAGGTCTTCCACGCAATCGGGCTGCTTTCCCTATCTTTCCGGTGCCTAAGGATGCGTTCACCCATCTCAGCGTCACTGACTCGGCCACAGGCGAGGTAATGCAAGTTCCCATCCATCTGGAGTGCATACTCCAGGGCTTTTCTTTCCGCGAAGCTGCTTTTTCCAGAACGGACACCCCCGGTTATAAAACAGAGCCTTGCTTTCTCCACTGTCTTACCCCCTCCATCAGTGCTTCGTTATCATGTTCACTCTTCACTGCAAACCGAAGCCACCTTCCATCCAAACCCGGAAAATTATAGGTATGGCGCGGTACGATTCCTTTTTTCAGCAAAAAGGGGAAAAGGGATAAAGATTCATCTTTCACCAAATAAAAATTAACTGTGCTATCGGAGACATCCAACCCCTGCTCCTCATAAAACCGGAATAGTTTTTGCTTTTGCCATGCAATATAGTCTCTTGTTTTTCTCATATAGGCTTCTTCTGCAAGACAGATTTTCCCTACTTCAAGTGCCACATGGTTGACACTCCAATGCGGTTTATAATTTCTTACCCGTTTTATGATGTCAGGTGACGCAAGCAAATAGCCTAGTCTCAAACCGGGGATCGCAAAGATTTTAGTCATTGATCTTAGTATGAGTAAATGTGGAAATGCATTGATTAAAGAAGCATAACTAAAGGCATCCTCCGTGAAATCATAAAAAGCCTCATCCAGGACAATCAGGCAATCCGCTTTTTGGCATTCAATGATCAATTCCCTAACTGTATCCCGCTTAAATGAAACTCCCGTCGGATTATTAGGCGTACATAAGAAAATGGCATCATATTCGGGTAATCGCGGAATCAATCTTTCCAGGTCCAATTGCCACCCAGGAGCATCAAGCTGGTGAAAATCGACCTTACAACCTGCTGCCAAACAAGCTTCAGCATATTCCGCAAATGCCGGCTGTATGATCAGCACCCTTTGATTGGCTAATCCGTTCGCTACCAGCATGATGATTTCAGCACCACCGTTCCCCACCAAAACGGATTGCTCAGGAAGTGCTTCTTTTTTTGCAATGGATTTTGTCAATTCAATGGCATGCGGATCTGGATATTGAAGGATTCCTTCGAAAAACCCAGACCACTGTTGCTTTATGCGTAAAGGCGGACCCAATGGGTTGATGTTAGCACTGAAGTCGAGAACCGATTCAGGCATTTCGATTTTCAGCGCTTCATAAAGATAATGAGGATTAGAGCCATGAGAAGGTAATGTCAAGAATAAGTCCCCCTAGCCATAGCATCAGCAGAAATAGAAAAGATGACCGATGCATGATGGTAATCGTTTGTGGTATATGTTTTGCCTCCAATCGAACAAGCGGAACTCCCATCCTCGCACGATCGGAAACAATTCCTTTGTACATATTACGGCCTCCAAGCTGTATTCCCAAAATCGCAGCAACGCCTGCTTCACACCACCCGCTATTCGGGCTTGGATGTTTTTTTGCGTCATTGAATAATATCTTCCATCTGGCGCCGAATCCATGATAGCCGGATTTCGAGCTCAGCAACATCAGGAATCCGGTGAGGCGGCTGGGAATCCAGTTGACGATATCATCGAGCTTTGCTGAAGCCCATCCGAATTGCCCATATTTATCATTCTTGTACCCTACCATGGAATCGCAGGTATTAATCGCCCTGTACACCATCGCGAGCGGCGCACCGCCGATAGCTGCCCAAAATAATGGCGCTGTAATCCCATCACTGGTATTTTCCGCTACTGTTTCCACGGTACCCCTGACGATTTCCGGCTCATCAAGATCAGCCGTATCACGGCCGACGATATAGGAAAGCTTTACCCTCGCTTCAGGGAAATCCCGTTCATTAAGCGGAAGGCAAACATCCATCCCAGCTTGCTTCAGGCTCTTCTGAGCTATCGTTGTTGAAATGACAACAGCTTCCCAAAGGATACCTGCAAGCGGATGGATTAGATAAGCCAAATAAACGGTAAGAACTGTAATCAATAACACCGCCGATAGGACGATGATCAACATGAAGAGCCCTTTCCGTTTCTTATATGCCCCTTTATTGAATGCCAGGTCCAACTTGCTAATCATCGTTCCTATCCATTTGACTGGATGCGGCCAACTTGGCGGATCTCCAATTAATAAATCAAGGAAGAACGCCAGCGTAACCGCAAAAAGATGATGATAAATCATAATTCCTCAATCCGTTTCCGATTATTCGTTAAGGCTTCCACTGTACAATCATATACACCGCGACTGATCAGCTTCCCTAACGGAGTGATGGTGCCTGCATATTGAAGCTTTGCCCCTCTTTGAGTTGCCGCAATCAAAATGCTGTCTGTCGATGTTCCTGTTGCACAAGTATTTGTCACCTTATCCATGACATGCAAATCATGAAGCGCTTTTACTTTTGCCTCGGTCGCAGTCACTATACTGTGGATATATGCCTCTTCTGCCAAATGCCCATTTACGAATATCCATGTATTTATCGTTCCTGGAGCGGAACTCCAAGAATGCCGGTCAGCTAATGAAGCGTCGATGGCATTCCCTACACCGGCCGTCACAATGATAAAAACCGAGAAATCTTCAGCTCTTAATAGCTTGCTTGCGACCGTATCGAGAAAGACAGCTGTCATCATCCCTACCGTTTCCTGAGGCTCAAAACCATGAGCTGTTAAATAGTCGGCCATTTCAACATGATGATCCTCGCAATCATAACCATGATGGACGTGCCTATTCACAAAATACTTATGCCAGCCCGTCCCAGAACCAGTCACTCCAGAAGACATCGTTCTAAGCGGGATCGGAGACTTCAATTGAATCATCTCAAATCCGACTGTCAAATAAGATTCATCAATTTCCAACGGGATAGTATCCTGGCCATGCTTTTCCGGAACGATGAACATTTGCGGTTTCGGAAGGGCGGGATGCGGATGTTTTTCGATCGTCGTATGATATACACCCTGAATCCGTTCCTGTTGAAGCACTTCATTCGGCACATCAACAACCTGAATCTGCCCTTTCTCAAGCAGCATAAGCCGATCACAATATAATCCAGCCAAATTCAAATCATGAAAAATTGAAATAACGGTCAAATTCTGCTCTTTTGCCATTTTCCTCATTAGATCAAGAAGATCTTTTTGATAGGAAAGATCCAAATGGTTCGTAGGTTCATCCAAAAAAAGGATTTCCGGCTCTTGGGCAAGGGCCTGTGCCAGCAGGACCCTCTGCCTTTCCCCTCCTGATAATCGATCAAAATGAAGATCCTGAAAATCAGCTACTCCCGTTTGTTCCATCACCCGCTGGACAATCGATTCATCTTCTGCGGACCAACTATGGAACCAACCTGATTGATGGGCATATCGCCCAAGCGAGACCGTCTCTTTTACTGTATAGGAGAAAGCTAATGAGGAATGTTGAGGGAGCACGGCAATGACCTGTGCAAGTTGTTTTGACGAATAATCCTTCAAATCCCTGCCGCTTATCCGTACGCTTCCGCCTTTATAATCGAGCACCCCGCTAAGCATACTTAAAAGCGTCGTTTTCCCGCTGCCATTAGGACCAAGAATCCCGAATAATTCCCCTTTATGTACATCAAAAGAGACAGAGTCCAAAACAGCTTTGTTGTGATATCCACCTGTTAACCCTTTTACTTCAAGCATCCGTTTTTACCCTTCTCTCCGTCTCTTTAATAAAATCAGCGCAAATGCAGGTGCCCCGATAAGTGAGGTGATCACCCCGATCGGCAGTTCCGATGGGGCAATGATCGTTCGTGCTACAAAATCGGCCAATATCAAGAATCCGCCTCCTATCAACAATGACAACGGAAGCAAATGTTTATGGTCAGGTCCCCAAAGCTTTCGGACAAAATGAGGAATGACCAATCCTACAAAACCAATCGCCCCTGAAACGGCAACGGCTGCCCCTGTCAATGTCGAACCGGCTATCAAGATCCACATTTTCCGCCGCTTGACGTTCACACCTAAGTGTTTTGCCCGGTCTTCCCCGAAAGTCATCGCATTCAATTCTTTTGTATTCATGATTAAGGTCAACGAGCCAATGATAAAAAACGGCAAAATGATTACGATATAATTCCAGCCGCGCATTGAGACGCTTCCCATCAGCCAGCCGATGATTTGTCTTAATTCATCACCCGTCAGCGCAATCATCAATGAAATGAAGGCACTTAAAAACGAGCTGAAAATGATTCCCGTTAAGATGATCGTTTCTACTTTCATCGACCGGTCCATTTTTTTTGCAAAAGTCAGTACGCAGAGCATCGTGAGCACTGAACATAAGATGCTCAATGCCGGAAGAGTATATAAACCGATGAATGGCAGTGATATATTCAAAAATATCGTCAATACGGCGCCGACCGATGCTCCTGATGAAATACCTAATGTGTAAGGATCAGCGAGCGGGTTCCGGAGCAGTCCTTGAAAAGCCGCACCCGCGATCGCAAGTGATGCCCCAACCAAACCAGCGAGCAGCACCCGCGGCAAGCGGATGTTCATCACGATATTCGTAAGCATCACATCCGGATCGGCAGAAATCGGCAAGTGGAAAATCTCCTTGCCGATTATTTGTATAAGTACGGGAATCGGAACTGGCACCGAACCAAAGGAAATGCCTATCGTCATTGCGAATAACAAAATCAACAACGCAATCAAATAGGCAAACGCCCATTTAGTTGTCAAACTGGTTCGGATAGACTGCTTTGGCAAGTTCCTCTACTCCTTCTATTAAGCGTGGACCGGAACGGGTCACCAAGTCAGAATGGACATCAAAGACTTGGCCATTCTTAACAGCATTTACGTCTTGCCATCCTTTTCGGGCCTTCACTCCACTTACTGCATCTTTCGTATAATAACCATACGTTGTAATGATGACATCAGGATTTGCAGCAATCATCGACTCTTCATCAATTTTTGCCCAACCGTCCAATTCAGCAGCCGCATTATCCGCTGAAATAATCTGAAGCATCTCATTCATGAAAGTATTTTTTCCAGGTGTGTATATTTCCGGTGAAGGCGAAACTTCCACTAAAACGGTCTTCCTATCCTCTTTCTTTACGGATTTGGCTTTTTCCTGGATATCCTTGAGCTTCGTTTTCATATCCGCAACGATTTCGTTTGCCTTATCATGTTCTCCCGTTGCCTTTCCAATCATTTCAATAGATTCATAGACTTGGTCAAAGCTTTGTGCATCATTGACTACGAGCACATCTATTCCAGCATCCTTAAGCTGCTGTAAACCCTCATTTGAATTATGGGCACTTGATGCATGCGCAAGAACAAGGTCAGGCTTCATGGAGACAATCAGCTCCGTGTTCATTTCCATTCCGCCAACTTTTTCAATTTCTTTCGTCTCTTCCGGGTAATTATCATTGTCGGAAACACCAACGACCTTTTTACCCAAACCAAGTGCAAAGACCACTTCCGTATTACTTGGTATCAACGAAACGATTTTCTTCGGTTCTTTTTCTATCGTAACTTTTTCCCCACTTGCATCTTTAATCGTAATCGGGAAAGCCTCGTGTTGAGCATGGTTCGTTTGCTCTTTTTCTTTTCCTTCATCAGCAGCACCACCGCAGCCTACCATCATGCCTGCAGTAAGCAACATTAACAGTATCAGACCAAAAATCTTCTTCATTTTCATTCCCCACAATCTTTTTATTTAATTTCTTCATACCTAACAGAGAAAACCAATACTGGAAGATACCCCCCAAAACAAAAGCATCTCCCGTTAAACGGAAGATGCTTGCATGGCAACAATATCAATACGGACTCTTTCTTAGGGTCTGCCACACACCTTCCCATCCGCGTAGGTTACAGGTGTACGAATTCTGGCAGGTCTCCTGGCTCATGGTCATCGTCAACGGCACCTTCCCATATCTCATACAGTGGTACACAGCCGTCAGCTCCCATATACAGTGGCGGGACCGCGTTGGCATTTCACCAACTTCCCTTTTAAGTCATTAAGACACCAAATCGTTCATATGTATATAATTTTCACTGCCTTCATTATACACCATGTAAGAATCGATTATTATATGATTTTTCTGAACAAGTGCGAAATGCCCCTTCACCCTTCAATGCTTTGAAGCATTTTCAATCAGCGACGCAAACCCATTGATCGATAACCCTGGTGAAATCCGAACTCGATGCAGAGCATGCATCCCTTGGTCGCTTGAAGCTCCCCCAGGTTCGGTAGTGACTGCCATCTTGTATCCAGCTTCTTCTGACAGCCTGAGACTCTCTTCGTTATACCGACCAACCGGATAGGAAAGCACTGTCGTGTCCTGGTCGAGGATATGGTCGAACAGCACCTTCGACTGAACCATTTCCGCTTCTTGCTGCTCTGCCGTCATGCGGTTCAGCTCCAAATGGCTGATGGTATGGCTTTCAATTGAAATCCCATCCCTGCTCATCTCCAACATTTGATTTTCAGTCAGGTGATGACCTTTATCAATGGACTTCCCGATCATGAAGACAGTTGCTTTCATATCATGTTCTTTTAATATCGGGAAGGCCTCCGTGTAGTTATCTGTATAGCCATCATCAAAAGTAATCCAGACGCACTTCTCACTTGGCATCCGATTCTCGGTTAAAACGAGGAATGCTTCTTCAGGGGATAATGTATAGTAACCATTCTCCCGAAGCCAAGCCATCTGTGATCGGAATTCCTCCCTTGGAACCCGAAGGCCATTCCCTTCAGAAATACTGTGATACATCAATATCGGAAGCTGGACCGGGGACTCGGCCTTTAACCAGCCTCCCGTATCGATTTGCCCCTCCGAATCCTGCCCGGTCCCATTCTCAGCCGCTTCGGCCACTTCAATGTCATCTTCCGCAATCGGTGCAGCCGTCTTTGTGCCTATCCCCTCTAAAATCCCTTGTGAGCATCCAGGTAAAATCAAAACCCCCAGCAATGCCGCCATCCTTAACACTCTATATTTTTTCACTATCATTCTCCTGAATTTTTTATAGTATAATAGTACCAGAAAACCGCTGATCAATAAAGTATTCCATTTAATGAAAAAAAGAGGAAAAACGAAAACTTAGCGACACACTAAACATTCATGAGGATTTTTTTTCATAAGTATGTGCTATTAGCTTGAAAAGTTTGCCTATAAGAAATATAATAAATAAGTCGTCGACTTTAATATATGTCCCAGTAGCTCAGCAGGATAGAGCGACAGCCTCCTAAGCTGTAGGTCGTAGGTTCGATTCCTATCTGGGACGCTAAAGTTTATAAGCCCTGTTATAATGCGGTTTCTCCGTGTTGTAGCAGGTTTTTTTTCTGTTGATTTTTTGATGGGAAACGCAGGTCCCAAAGCTGAATTATTTCATCAAGTCTTATAGAAATAAAATCTGATTGCAAAACTATGCATAAAGGTTGGAAATATTGGCGAACAACCATACAACTGTTTGAAAGTAAAAAAAGTCTTATTTATGACGTCGATATATACAAATACTGATTTCTGGATATAATCATGTTTTTTTTAAAATATATGTTTTAACCTGTCCCATCCGGGTATACAAATACTGTAAGACATTCTCACCAAAGGAGATGATAGTGCATGATGAGTACAATCAGAAGCCAATGGAACAAAGAGAATGACGCAGCGGTGTTTAGTCCCGGTGATCAGCGTTAGAGTCAATTGAAGAGTTGGAAGATAATCAAGCATGGGAATTACTAGTCTTCTCATCCAAAGGAGGAAGATACGATCATGAGTATTTACAGCCTATGGAATCCAGAGAATGATGAAGCAATTTTCAGTCCGGGTGATCAGAAGCCATTCAGTACGCTCATACGAATAGATTCGGATAAACACACACACACTGACAAAACACTTGAATATGAATTACATGGCACCGTACTGAATGAAATTTAGTCGAAGCAGGAATATACCGAAAAAGGATGGAGCGATTGCTCCATCCTTTTTCATTTATTTATCGAATTTCAGTTTCGCCAAGGCATCTGCCAATGCAGTATTGATCGGCTCTTCTTTATTTTGCTTTTTCATATAATTGGATACTTCATTTTTGGATACTTTTTGATTTTTATTTTGACCTCTTCGTTTATTGTAAGAAGATAGTTTTTCGTGAAAACCGCATTTACAGGTGAATGTCTGTGCTTCTCCTTGACCGCGCATTTCCATCTTTTTATGACATTGCGGGCATCTGGCATTTGTTACACGTGAAACACTTTTTTTGTGGCCGCAATCACGATCTTGACAGACAAGCATTTTTCCCTTTTTACTATTCACTTCCAGCATCAGCTTGCCGCAATCAGGACATTTCGTTCCTGACACGTTATCATGCTTGAATTTTTGGTCACTATTTTTGATTTCATGGACGATATTTTTGGCGTAGGAGCGCATATCGCCGATGAAAGCCTGTTTTGGCAGCTTTCCTTTTGCTATCGCAGTTAACTTTTGCTCCCATTGGGCTGTCAAAGCTGGAGAACGCAAGTCTTCAGGTGCCAATTGAAGAAGTTGTTTTCCTTTCGAGGTGACATGAAGGCCCTTTCCTCTCTTCTCGATCAGGAAGCTATTGAACAGTTTTTCAATGACATCCGCACGTGTTGCAACAGTTCCAATCCCGCCAGTTTCACCAAGAGTCTTGATGAGCTCTTTGCTTTCCCCTGCCATGAAACGAGCGGGATTCTCCATTGCCGAAAGAAGCGACCCCTCATTGAATGGTTCCGGCGGTTTCGTTTCACCCTCTGTTTGTTTCACAGTCGAAATGGTTAAACTGTCACCTTTTTGAACGTTCGGAAGCAGTTGCTCCGCAAGGCCATCTTTAGCTTCTTCCTCATCGAATTGGTGATCATAAACTTCCTTCCAACCTGACTTCAGGATGACCTTCCCTTTTGCCATGAACATCTCCTGCCCCATTTTTGCGGTGATGGTCGTTTGTTCATATTCAAAAGGCGGCATCAATACAGCAAGGAACCTTTTAACGACCAAATCATAGATTTTCGATTCTTTGTCACTCAGTTTTCCCGGCAGCGGCGTTTGCTCAGTGGGGATGATTGCATGGTGATCAGAAACCTTGCTATCGTCCACGAACGATTTATTTGTTTTAATCGGGCTGCGCAGGATCCTCGATGCATACTGGGCATATGGTTTAATGCTTACAGCCTGTAATCTTTCTTTTAGCGTATCAACCAAATCCGTAGATAAAAAGCGTGAATCCGTCCTTGGATAAGTCAAGACCTTATGGCTTTCATATAAGCGCTGCATGATCGATAACGTCTCCTTCGCCGAATAGCCGAATTTCTTATTGGCGTCCCGTTGAAGTTCTGTTAAATCATATAAAGAAGGGGAAAAACTTTTCTTATGTGCCTTGTTCACTTCAACCACTTCTGCACTTTTCCCCTTAACGGCTGCAAGAACCTTTTCTGCCTTGTTTTTATCAAAAGTGCGGATATCTTTTGATTGGGCATCTTGCCAGACGAGGCGCAAATTGGGTTCTGCATTTGCCGAAACGCCATAATATTTCTTAGGCTGGAACTGTTTTATTTCCTCTTCTTTTTTTGCAATCATCGCAAGTGTCGGCGTTTGGACCCTCCCGCAGGATAATTGGGCATTATGCTTGGTCGTTAGGGCACGCGTCGCGTTCATCCCAACGATCCAGTCCGCTTCCGCCCTTGCTACAGCAGAGGCAAATAGGTTTTCATACTCCTTGCCATCTTTCAGATTTTTAAATCCATCTTTTATCGCTTTATCCGTTACAGAGGAAATCCAAAGCCGCTTGACCGGCTTCTTCACATTCGCTTTTTCGAGAATCCAGCGTGCAACAAGTTCCCCTTCACGGCCTGCATCCGTCGCAATGATGACATCCTTGACATCATTGCGATTCAATTGTGTTTTAACCGATTGAAACTGTTTGCCTGATTGCTTGATCACGACCAATTTCAAAGTAGGCGGCAACATGGGCAGGTCCTCAAGGCGCCACGTTTTATATTTTTCATCATAAGATTCCGGATCTGCATGGGTAACCAAATGACCCAGTGCCCAAGTGACGATATACTGATCGCCTTCAAAAAAGCCATTCCCCTTTTTCCCGCAATTCAACACTTTTGCTATATCTCTGCCGACCGATGGTTTCTCGGCCAGTACGACTGTTTTACTCATATTAACATCCTTTCGCTTTTAAACTGGTTCCTCTATTATCTCATATAATTTATGACAGGGCGATAATGCACCACGGCATTGAATCGGTTGGTTCACTTTAAGGATTCCCCGTACCCACATATATGTAAATTAATAGATTAGATAGCATTCCCGTGCAGATTTTAGTATGATGAAACGTAGGGATTTTTTCAAATTAATTGGGAGGTTCAATATAAAATGAGCTTACTTTCTATAGATAAATTAGCACACAGCTTTGGCGACCGTACCTTATTCAAGGATGTATCATTCCGCCTGATGGCCGGCGAACATGTTGGTCTGGTCGGGGCAAATGGTGTCGGGAAATCAACGATGATGAATATCATTACAGGGCAACTCATCCATGATGATGGCCGGGTCGAATGGACACCTGGTGTCGAATATGGCTATCTTGATCAACATACGATACTTTCAAAAGGTAAATCGATTCGCGACGTCTTACGGGATGCATACTTGCCTTTATTCGAGCAGGAAAAAGCACTGAATGAAGTTACAGAGAAAATGGGTACGGCCACTCCGGAGGAACTTGAAGAACTCTTGGAACAAATGGGTGAAATCCAGGACAAGCTGGAAGCCGGCGGTTTTTACAATCTGGATATTAAAATTGAAGAAGCGGCACGCGGTTTAGGGTTGGATGCAATCGGCTTGGACCGTGATGTCTCTGCCCTGAGCGGCGGACAGCGGACAAAGGTTTTACTAGCCAAGCTACTTTTGGAACAGCCTGAAGTACTGCTCCTAGATGAACCGACGAACTACTTGGATGTGGAGCATATCCGCTGGCTGAGCAGCTACTTAAAGGAATATCCTAATGCATTCTTATTAATTTCGCATGATACCGAGTTCATGAACGGCGTCGTCGACGTCATCTTCCATCTTGAATTTTCTAAATTGACCCGTTACACGGCAACTTATGAAAAATTCCTTGAGCTGGCTGAATTGAATAAAAACCAACATATTAACGCCTATGAAAAACAGCGCGAATTCATTAAAAAGCAGGAAGATTTCATTGCAAAGAATAAAGCACGCTATTCAACGACCGGCCGGGCAAAGAGCCGTCAAAAGCAATTGAATCGAATGGAGCGCATCGATCGTCCAGAAACTGCAATGAAACCTACCTTTGACTTTAAAGAGTCACGTGCGAGCAGCCGTTATGTCTTTGAAGGTGAAGATCTGGAAATCGGATATGACCGCCCACTGCTTCCGAAGTTGTCCATGACCATCGAGCGAGGAGAAAAAATTGCCGTGGTCGGCTGTAACGGAGTTGGTAAATCCACTCTATTAAAAACGATTTTGGGTAAAATCGATCCTCTAGGCGGTAAAAGATCTCTTGGCGATTTCCTTTTTTCTTCTTATTTTGAACAAGAAGTGAAAGCAGGCGATACGACGCCGATCGATGAAGTATGGAATGCATTTCCGCATCTGGACCAACCGCAGGTACGTGCGATTCTTGCCCGTGTCGGTTTGAAAAACGAGCACATTACACGTCCGATGAGCCATTTAAGCGGTGGGGAACAAGCAAAAGTGCGCCTTTGTAAACTCATGCTTACAGAAAGCAATTGGCTGTTATTCGATGAACCGACAAACCATTTGGATGTCGTTGCAAAAGAAGAACTGAAACGTGCATTGAAAGAGTATAAAGGAACGATTGTCCTTGTATGCCATGAACCTGATTTCTATGAAGATTGGGTAACCAAAGTATGGGATGTAGAGGAATGGTCGGCACAAAATTAATTTTTTCGGGGATGTCGCGGAAGCGGCATCCCCTTTATTGTGGAATAAATAAAAAGCTGACTGAAAACACTCCTTCAGTCAGCTTTCATTTCCTCATCATGCAGCTTAAACTCGTTCCGCCACCAAGGTATATGTTTTCGGAAGCCCGATATCATGGATTTTATGATTCGGTTCTTCCTCGAGCACTTTAATAACGAGCCCTGATTGACCAATTGACGTTATAAGTTCCCCGATTGTCCATTTACGCTGTACAACTCTTGAAAGGCTCCCTTTTTCCTCATCCGGCATATGCTTCGAAAAAGCGACCTCATTGTTTTCGATTGCCGGAGCGAAATAGTTGCCTGTTATTTTATGTTTTTTACCATTTGAAGTAATGAGCTTTGTTGAAATTGGATGAAATTCATGCAGTACGAATCGGCCTCCAGGTTTCAGCATCTTTTTAATTTTTTCAAATAACGGCTGCAGATCTATTAAGTAATGAAGTACACCTAGCTCCATTAAAACCAAATCCTGATTCCCTGATTCATGTTCGGATGAGAGCGAAAGGACATCCGAAACGATATACTCGATGGAGACATTGGCGCCACTTGCCAGTTCATTTGCAAACATTGCGTTTTCCTGGGAAAAATCAACAACTTTCACTTCTGCTCCCAATATGGCCAGTGCAACTGCCTTCACACCGTTCGATCCCATCAAATGTGTGATTTTTTTGCCGGATACTTCCCCCATATATTTATAAAAAGGGTGCAGTCTCCATTTTGGGTTTTGTTTGATTTTTGATGCCAATTCAACGGGATTTCCATAACGATTGACAAGCGCTAAATAATTATTCTGGTTCCAGGCTTGTTCATTTTCCGCTGTGAACCCCTTCTGCTCGGCTAATAAGTAAGCATGAATCTCGGCACTGAACCTTCTCATTTCTTCTTCGTATAAATAGCTGTATAACGACCTGCACCAAACCTCCATATCCCCCATCTTTATGGATAAACGATAAGGGTCCGTTTTAATGGTCGTGTTAAACCGGCAGCGAACAGTGACAGAAATCCCCTCGACATCCATTAGAAAGAATGCAGTCTCAGGACTTCTTTCAGGCTTTGTTGGCGCGTATTCGGAAAAAAGATCCAAAGCCTCATTAAAGACATCCCATTGTACATCCATGCTGATTTTCTTATATTCATCGATATCCACTCCTTGTACGAAAAGCGCAGATCGACCTGTATATTGGTAGGGAATATTAGCTTGATCCAATATGTTCGCCATTAATGTGATTGTATGATAATAACTTGCCTTCATATGTACCTCCTAAACATCAAAAGAGCATGACAATTATTCTTCTATAGCAAATTTCAAACCGGTACTCGTAATGGCAATCAGCTCTTCATCGTGGCGATCTATGCCATAAACGAGTAATGTAACAAGCATATATATGGCTCTGAACCGGGCTAGGCTCTCTGTTTCCTTTTCGATTTCACCATAGATTTCGAAAAAAGCACTGCGCACCTCTTTTGGGAAATAACTGTATAAAAAGGAGAAATCAATGGCTGGATTCCCGATATGGACATCTCCCCAATCAATGACACCTGCGAGAACGCCTTCGTCATCAAGTAAAACATTCCGGATATGGATGTCTCCGTGAACGAGCGAAATCGGATGCTGAACATCCAATTCACCTTCACCTAAGGTTTCAACAAAATCCTTAACTGCATGCGCCTGTTCAAAGTATCCTAGCTTTATTAGATTCGAGACATTTTCCATAAGTGATTTCTTTCGATAGGGTATATCAAGCCTCATCATCCCATCAGGCTGCACACCTAAACGCTTAGCCTTTTCGACAGGAAAACTGTGAAGAACCTTCAAAAAGCGGGCAAATCTTTTTGCCGATTCGACCTTTTTTGCTTTTGTTCCTTCTACAGGCAAGTGTCCCTTCACCATTTTATAACCGGTAAAAGGATAAGGATACAACGTGCTTGGTTTCCCAAAAAAGATTGGTTCCGGGATAGCAAGCGGAAAAGTGCCTGCAATGGAAGGCAAAAGCTGATTTTCCACCTGAATCAACGTAACTGCAATAGGGCGGCGGGGAAAACGGAATACAAATTGCCCATTGATTTGTATGACCGTGTTATCGAAACCCTCCCCAAGTTGCTTGATCTCTTTCAACTCAATTTCCGGAAACTGCAGCATGATCAATTTCCCTGCCAGATCCAGAGAAACTGGATATTCTGCCAACCAAGGCTTGTTCACTCCCGTCTCCCCCTTTTACCGGTTTCTCCCTCTATTGGGGCTGCTGCCAGATCCACCTCTGCGATTGCTCGCCCCTTGTGTACTAGTTGATCTGCGGCTGTCCCTTTGACCTCCTCGTGGATTGTCACGCTTTTGTCCACGGCCGTCTTCCGAGCGGCCACCCCGCGGATTCTCTCTCCTTGGTCCGCGGCCGTTTTCCGAACGAACTCCCCGTGAATCCTCACGTATAGGCCCGCGGCTGTTTTCCATCCGGCCTCCACGTGGTTTCTCCCTCTCGACTTCACGATTGTCCGCTTGATTAACAGAACGGTGACTGCCCCGATTCGGTCCTCTCGTATCAATCCGTTCCCGATGTTTCCTTCCCCCTCCCGAACGCGGGCGGCGAGTACCCTCATCAGAAGGGTCTTCATGACGCTTCCTTTTTTGCCTCACCTCATCGGGTTGGAACATTTTCACTCCTTCAATCGTCCTTCTTTCGATTTTCATGGAGATCCCTTTTTCAATATCGCTTAATAGCTGAAGATCCTTCGTTGCTATGAAGGTGACAGCCAAGCCATTCTCACCCGCACGGCCCGTCCGCCCGATTCGGTGGATGTAACTTTCTGCATCCTCGGGAACATCGTAATTAAACACATGGGTCACGCCTTCTACATCAAGCCCTCGTGCAGCAACATCCGTCGCCACTAAATATTGAAGCTTTGCGTCTCTGAAGTTTTTCATGACACGTTCCCGCTTTGCCTGTGAAAGGTCACCATGAAGCTCTTCAGAATTGAATCCAGCTGCCTTCAGGGCATCATTCAATACCGAAACGCGACGTTTTGTACGGCAAAATATGATTGCAAGGTATGGCTGTTCTTCTTTTATCATGTTGATTAATGAAGATTGTTTGGCACGATCGGTCGTCTCGATGACAAGCTGCCTGATTTTCTCGACCGTTACTTGCTCAGCCTTCACAGCGGCAGTTAGTGGTTTAGTCATATAGCGTTTAGCCAATTGATGAACCTGTTCTGGCATCGTCGCTGAAAAGAGCAGCGTTTGGCGCTCCTCTGGAAGCTGTTCCATGATCTCTTCCACTTCTGGTAAAAACCCAATATGAAGCATTTGATCAGCTTCATCTAACACAAGCGTTCCAGTTTGTGAGAGATCGATGGTGCCTCTTCGTAAATGATCTAATAACCTGCCGGGCGTGGCGACCACCACGGAGATGTTTCTTGTCAGCTTTTTCATTTGCTGCTCGACATCCTGTCCGCCATAAACTGCAAGCACTTGAAGTCCTTCGATTTCATCAGCGAATTTTTTCAATTCAGCAGTGATTTGTAAAGCCAGTTCCCTTGTTGGCGTGACGATCAGTGATTGTATGTGGGATGCGGCGGGATCGACTTTTTCCAGGATTGGCAGTAAAAAGGCCAAAGTCTTCCCCGTCCCTGTCTGCGCCTTCGCGATGACATCCCTTCCAGCAAGGATATCGGGTATAGATTTCTCCTGAATCGGGGTAGGGGTGGATATTCCGATTTGCTTTAATATGTTGTTAATCGCCGGGCTGACGCCAAGGTCGATGAATTCTGTCATGTATGGGCCTACTTTCTGAATTTCTTCATTTAATTTACTGATAAATCCACTTAAATGGTAACAGCTTCCTTCATTTCAAGTCATTATCCTTAGTCTAAGCTATTTGTTAGTATATCATTATCTATTTTCGAGAAAACCTGTACCTTAAAATTTTTCATCCTATTGTACTTTAGTTATTTTTCTAATATAATTTATAAGATTTATTACCATCTATCGAGCTACTTACTTGAAAAAGGGTAAGCATCTCCTCCTTGTAGATTTTTGCAAGGATTTTTTGTATATAAAAAAGGAGTGACCGCATGTTTAAATTAAAAGAACGGAATTCAAATATTAAAACGGAAGTACTTGCGGGGCTTACAACCTTTTTAACACTGGCTTATATCATCGTTGTAAACCCCATGATCCTTTCTGATGCTGGTGTTCCCTTCGACCAAGCATTCACAGCAACCATACTCGCAATAATAGTCGGTACACTATGCATGGCCCTTTTAGCCAATTACCCAATTGTCATAGCCCCGGCAATGGGATTGAATGCTTATTTTGCATACTCGGTATTGGGAACCCATGATATCTCATACACAGTTGCCTTCTCTGCAGTCTTTGTTACCGGTATCATCTTTATCCTTTTATCCCTAACCTCTTTCCGCTCAAAATTGATCGAGGCCATCCCTAATAACTTAAAGCATGCAATCAGTGCCGGAATCGGGCTCTTCATTACCTTCATCGGACTTCGTTTGTCAGGTGTCGTCACACAGCATGAATCCAACCTGGTTACTCTTGGAAGCTTCAGGGATCCCAGTGTGGCACTTACATTGGTTGGTTTGGTCATAACGATCGTGCTGATCGTTCGCAATGTGCAGGGAGCGATATTCATCGGAATGATCGTGACTGCCATAATCGCTTTCTTTACAGGCCAATTGGAAATTAACGGCCTGGTTTCCACCCCTTCGTTACCTGAAGGGATAATAGTCGCCAATCCAATCACATCTATCGCCGATGTGATTAACTATGGGCTTTATGGCGTCGTCTTCTCCATTTTGCTTGTCATGCTTTTCGATACGACCGGTGCTTTATTGGGCATTGTCCGTCAAGCTGGATTGCTGAAGGAGAACAAGCTTGAAAAATCAGGCAGTGCCTTCTTTGCAGATTCGATCGGCACTACTGTCGGCGCCATGTTCGGCACAAGCCCGACCGCTGCCTCGGTTGAATCATCAGCTGGTGTAGGAGCGGGCGGCAAGACAGGTTTAACCGCGTTGGTGGTGGCCATCCTATTCTTAATAACCGCCTTTTTCAGCCCGTTGATAGGAGCTGTTTCAAATGTAGCGGCAATCACGGCACCTAGCTTGATCATCGTCGGAAGCATGATGATTAAAAGCATTAATGAAATTGACTGGACACACTTTGATGAATCATTTCCAGCCTTTTTGGTCATTGTCGCCATGCCTTTAACATCAAGCATCGCCAACGGGATAGCACTCGGATTCATCGCCTACCCCATTTTAAAAATGGCAAGAGGCAAATTCCGTGAAGTGCATCCGTTCGTGTACATGTTTGCCGTTTTATTCCTTTACCAACTGATTTTCCTTGCTTGATCATCTTAAGAGGAATCCTTGGGGTTCCTCTTTTTTTGGCCCCTGCAAAGAAAAAGGAGGATATCCAACTTTTCGTCAGATATCCTCCTATATATTCACTGGTTCATTTGATCAAGAAAATCACCCAGGAGATCGTCAAGATTTTCCTCTTCAGGTTCTGTTTCTTCCTCTTGTTGTGAGGGTTCATTCAAATTCCAATCAAAGTCATCCAAATCTTTCTTAGGCAGGTCCTCCTGGACCTCCACGGGTTCCTTTTCCTCGGGCTCGGCCTGCACATACAATTCCTCACTCAATACATTATTATTCAAAGAGGCAAGCAAGGCCGTAGCGCGTAAAGGATCGGATAAAAGGTGGTACATAATCGTTCCAAGCATAGCTTCTGAGTGGGAATGCTTGAGCCAATCACGCTGAGATTTGCTTAACTTGTTCGGCATGGGCAGGGCAATCATTTCCCGATCCTGATGGGTGGATTGCCCGACTCCATCGAGAACATACTCAGCAATTTTACTGGAAAAATTCCTTCTTTCCGTTTCCTTCAATTTCTGCAGCTGTCTTAACGTATAGTCTGAGACATCCGAAGGGATACGAAAAGTGATGGCTTGTCCTCTTTTAATTTCAGAAGAAGCTGTTTTTTTCATTCTCTCACCTATTTAATGGAACCCGTTCTTTGTTCTTTCTTCTTTTGCTGGGACTGATTCTGTTCCTTTGCATTCCGGCGGCGATTAAAATCCGAAATCAATTTATAATAGGCGTTTGCCATCATCCAAACGCTTTCCCGCTCATCTTCGAAAAAGTCTATATTGTAGCCATCGAAATTTTGATTCAAGGTTTTCAAGTAATCTTTCAAGACAATCGATCCCCCGCCTACAAAATAGCAGATTTCCGTTTGTGAGTTTTTTTGCCATACGTTGCGCAGGTGGCGATATTGCTTTTTGGCCAGTTCTCCCAAAATACGGTCAACGATATCATGAACGCTTGTCCGGCTTCCGCGAACCATAATATGATTGCGATCATTTTTCTTCGTGATGATTTCAACGACGTCGCGCCTGCTATCCAACTCGACACCATGTTTCTTCCTGATTTCTTCGCGAATCGATTCAAGGGCTTCAGCTACTCCCAAATTGAATCCTTGCGCTTTGTCATCGTCAACTTTACGATTTTTAATGACAGCGATATCCGTCGATAATCCACCGATATCCTGAATCAGTATTCTTCTATCTATTAATTCACGATTAATGATATTTAAATCTTTATCCATGACCAAATTTATGTATGCTGCAAAACCCTCTGGATAGACTTTCACTTCATCAAATTTGATATTAACCTTCATGCCTTGGTATTTAGGAGTAATTAAAAATTCCACCTGGTGGACTGAACCAAGTAATTTCGAGCGGTATCCGACGTCTTTCCCTTCTTTAACCTCCCGAAGTGGCAACCCTGTTCCAAGAGTATAGTTGGCTTCCACAACGTTATTCACTTTTTTGAATGTATCGTTGTCCCCCAACTTGGCAGCGTCTAATGCAAGAGCCGCAAAAAGCATGACTAATGTTTGATCTTCTTCCGATTTACTGCTTCCTAAATCCAATTCGGTAGGATTATCACTTTTTGTCGCCAAGTTCCCAACGCGATAAATCGCATTATTGTCTTGCAGAGCCGGTGAATGGACCCTGATATGAATCCCTTCCAATGGGTTTTTTTCATCAAGTTCCTCAATCCCAATGACCGGACGGTCCTCTATGTCTTTTGCAATGACATTCGGTATATATAGTTCAGACTCTAGCTTTCCAAAAATAGCCTTGATAGCATCATTTCCTACGTCTACTGCTGCGATTCTAGAACTCATCTAAAAACATCCCCTTTTTCATGGAAAAAATTTAAGTGAAGCATTCCCTTTAAGAATAGGAAAAGTTTTCACGTTAGTCAATCCTTCATTAGTTGTAGCTATATTTGTCGAATTGTTTTCAAATTGTTTACAATAGGAACAAATATGTACACACCTTATAAATAGCTATGTGTACTTGATTGTAAACATGTATACATTTTGTTTGCAATGTATCTATTTCTGTTTACATGTATACTCATTTGTAAACAAACCAAATAATGTATTTTTTAAAATATTTCTTCTTACAAAAATCAGCAGATAAATAGTAGATTTTAGATATGGTAATAATCGGGCGATTCACTAATGAACTGTATAGAGGTATTCAAATGACTGAAAAAATACAGAAACTTCCCAAATTCGGGAACACGATTGTCGCAGTGCGTTAAATTCCCCTTCATTTTCTAAACTAGATACAGATATAACCACTGACGTCTTCGAGCGGGCATGGCGTTCCGTAATTTGCTTTTGAAGAAGTGCATCCTGAACCTCCTTCGGCAGCTTAAGCAGCCGAAGCTTATTCGCCACGGTAGATTGACCTATTCCCAGTCTTTGTGCCAGAGCTTCTTGCGTTAAACTATGCAGCTCCAATAGTAGTTTTCCATAAGCCAAAGCTTCTTCAATCGGTGTCAGTCCTTCGGCGGAATTACAGGGAACAAGGTAATAAAGTTTCACTGATAGATGCTGGCGAAATCCTTAACGGAATAACGGGACACACCACAGCATGACTGGTTTACGACTTTTTTGTTCACTAAAACATGGTGAAGAGAAAGCCAAACTATAATATGTAGCCAATGCAGAAAGAATGGGCTTATGTAGAAAAACATTGCATTGAATGTAATTTGACTGCAATGGATACCTATATTCACGCAAATATAAATGTAAAATCCCAAAAGAACCAAAAGCCTATCGAAACTAGCCATTCGCGGGGATTATGCAGAAAAAATCCCTTTCTCCTTTCCTTGTAATCAAGCACAGTTTCACCCCCTTTAAAGTATTTAACGGCCCTCCTCTCCACGATTCCGGAAGCTGAAAAAGTTTCCACTATAGTCAATCCTTCATTAGTTGTAGCTATATTTGTCGAATTGTTTTCAAATTGTTTACAATAGGAACAAACATGTATAAACCTTAATATATAGCCATGTGTACGCATTTGTAAACATGTATACCTATTTGTGTACAAAGCATCTATTTTTGTTTACATGTATACATAATTGTAAACAAACCAAATAATGTATTTTTTTAGTCTTTCTTCTTACAAAAATAAGCGTATAAATAGCGAATTTGGGTATGGTAATAAATGGGCAATTCACTAATGAACTGTATGGAGGTATTCAAATGACTGAAAAAAATACAGACCTTCCCCGATTTCCGGAACCTTATTGGCGCAGTGCGTTAACATTCCCTTCTTTTTCTAAACTAGATACAGATCTAACCACTGACGTTTTAATAGTAGGCGGCGGAATTACCGGAATCACATCTGCTTACCTACTTGCTAAACAAGGTGTAAAAGTCACACTGATTGAAGCAGGCCAAATCCTTACCGGAACGACAGGACACACTACAGCAAAAATCACGGCCCAGCATGGCCTGATTTACGACCAGTTGATCACTGACCATGGCGAAGAGAATGCCAAGCTTTATTATGAAGCCAATACAGATGGAATGAAGCTGATTAAAGACTTGGTAGAAGAACATTCCATTGAATGTAATTTGACTGCACAGGATGCCTATGTGTACGCAAATACGGACGAATATATAAGCAAAATCCAAAAAGAACTGAGAGCTTATCAAAAACTTGGCATTCGGGGGGATTATGCGGAGAATATCCCTTTCTCCATTCCATGTAAAGCTGCTGTGATAATGAAAGATCAAGCACAGTTTCACCCATTAAAATATTTAACGGCCCTCATTTCGACAATTCTCGATGCAGGAGGCACCATTTATGAACGGACAACGGCAATGAAAATTGAAGATGGCGATCCACCAACCGTTCTAACTGATACGGGACATTCCATCAAAAGCAATCAGGTTATCGTGGCCTCCCACTTCCCTTTCAATGATGAAAAGGGCTTATACTTTGCCCGTGTTCATGTAAGTAGGTCCTATGTGCTTGGCATCAGGACTGAACAGGAGTATCCAGGCGGGATGTATTACAGTGCAGACAGCCCTAGCCGCTCCCTTCGCTATACGGAATTGGACAATGGGGAAAAACTTATACTTGTTGGCGGAGATGGCCATAAAACAGGCCAGGGAATATCGACGATCGAGCATTATGAAGCACTGAAGGACTTCAGTGCCCAGTATTTCGATGTGAAAGACATTCCCTACCGCTGGTCGGCACAGGATATCGTGACACCGGATAATATCCCCTTCGTCGGTCCAGTGACAGCCAACCAACAAAACGTTCTGATAGCTACCGGCTTTGCGAAATGGGGAATGACGAATGGATCGATTGCCGCCAGGATCTTAACTGACCGGATTTTGCAAAAAGAAAATCGGTATGCGGAATTGTATGATCCTGCCCGTTTAAAAGGCGTGAAGAATATTCTTCAAGATAATGCTGATGTGGCGAAGCATCTGATCAAAGGCAAATTGGCTGTCAATCATAAAACGCCGGAAGACATAGGAATTGATGAAGGAGCAATCGTGAAGGTGGATGGAGACAAAGCTGGGTGTTACCGTGACCATGATGGCCAGCTTCATATTGTTGATTCCACATGTACACACATGGGGTGTGAAGTTGCCTGGAATAGCGGCGACCGTACTTGGGATTGCCCATGCCATGGCTCCCGCTACTCCATCGCTGGTGAAGTGTTAAATGGCCCTGCTGTCGAACCATTGAAGAAAATTCGCTGACTGCCAATTTGTGATTTTATCTAATAGTCGACTGGGCCCGCCGTTTTCCTTATACTGAAGTTACTGCATGGTTGAATGGCTGCAAATAACTCTGAAAAGGAATGAATCGAACATGAACGGTAAAAACCGGAAAGATATTACCCCAGGTGCCTCTGTGGATATTGTACTTAAAGCAGATCAACGCACCGGAAAGCTGACAAGCGGCACTGTAAAGGATATTTTAACCAACTCCAGCACCCACCCTCATGGAATTAAAGTAAGATTGACTGATGGCCAGGTAGGCAGGGTTCAAGTCATTCATAAGTAATGTGCACTCGGTCCAGGCCGAGTGTTTTTTTGTGTGATTGTTCGATGGATTAATGACAAAGGGGGATATTTCAATCATGTTTCCCATTCATAATTCGTACAATAGGGGTGAGATTATCTCTATAAAAAGGCTGGTGTCAAAATGAATCAAGAATACAATGCCCCCTTTAGGGATCATTACCGCACCGATGAACATATATTGAAAGTTTCCGGCTCAGAGACGCTATCTGCTGCTCCGGATCAAGCCACGATCACCCTTGGAGTCATAACGGAGGATGAGGACCCGCAAAAGGCCCAGCAAGCCAATTCCCAAGCAATCGCAAATGTCATCGCATCACTTAAATCCGCAGGCATTCCCGAAGAGCAATTGAAAACGAGTGATTACAGAATCGATCCACAATATGATTATATTGACGGAAAGGAATTGTTCAAGAACTACAAAGTCCAGCACATCATACAAGCCCAAACGACCGACATCGAGAAAATAGGCAGCATAATCGACACGGCCGTCAGAAGCGGCGCCAATTCAATCACCAGCATCCGCTTCTCTTTATCCAATCCAGATGCATACTATAACCAGGCACTTTCTCTCGCTTTAAAAAATGCATACGAAAAAGCTCTTTCCATGGCTCGAACGCTAGGAATCTCATTGAACCCAGTCCCTAATAGGGTTGAAGAACTATCTGAAACGGCAACTCCAATGCTTTTTCAAACAGGTACTCTCTCAAAAATGGCGACTACCCCGATTCAGCCTGGTGAATTGAACATAACTGCCTCAGTAAGGGTGGAATACTCGTACTAGCACTCACTTAATTCCATCATAAAAAACCCCCCTTAACCTAAAGGGGGATTCAGACTGCAGACAAATTAGAGGAGAACTAATTTACTTTCAATTCGGTTAAAAAGGTTCCAGGTGATTTCAGAAATCCGCTCCCTTTCCGCCGACTGTCTGCCAAGACTCCTCGCCGGCAAGCGTTCCCGGGGTCTCAGCTAGCCAGTTATTCGGCAGGAATGTCGCAAATTTTCTTCAATCTAGTAAGGGTTTCATTCCTATAATCAAGTTAAAAACATGCAGGATAATTCAGTATTCCACTAAAATCATGGTTCTAGGATGGGCGCAAACGGAACCCCCCCTTGGCAACCCAAAGGGGGGTTTTTCATTTTAAAAGACTACCGTTTTATTTTCATGAACAATGACGCGGTCCTCCAAATGCCATTTAACGGCACGTGCCAGCACCCGGCGTTCAGCAGAACGACCAATTTTCTTCATATCCCCGGCAGAATCACGATGGTCCACACGTTCGATATCCTGCTCGATGATTGGACCTTCATCCAAATCATTCGTCACATAATGGGAAGTCGCCCCAATCAGCTTAACACCTCTGTCATAAGCTCGTTCATAAGGCCGTGCTCCAATGAAGGCAGGTAAAAATGAATGATGGATATTGATGATCCTGTTCGGATGGGCCGCTACGAAGTCCGGCGTCAATATCTGCATATACCTGGCCAATACAATAAGGTCCACTTTGAATTCTTCCAAAAGTCCAAGCTGTTTAGTCTCCACTTCCTTACGTATATCCTTATTGGCAGGAATGTAATAAAACGGGATGCCCATCGATTCGACAATTTCCCTCGTATCTTCATGATTGCTGATGACCAGTGCAATGTCAGCCAATAAATCCCCGCTTTGCCACTCCCATAGCAATTCCAGAAGGCAATGGGGTTCCTTCGAAACGAAGATTGCCGTCCTCTTCAGATCACTCACATGATTAAATGTCCATTGCATCGAGAATGCTGTCGAAACTTCCTGGAATGCCAGTTGCATATCCGCTGCCTTGTCATTCAATCCTGGACAATCGAACTCGATCCTGGTGAAAAAGGTACCGCCCTCAGGATTCATCGAATACTGACTCAATTCAACAATATTTGCATCATATTCTTTAAGAAAAGCCGTAACTGTCGAAACAATTCCCGGCTGGTCCGGACATTTTATAATTAAACGGCCTCTATCTTGATTTCTTTCGCGATATTCCTGTAACTGCTCTTGCACAAAGTTGCTAACCATTTTCCCAACTGCCCTTCTTCTATTTTGCTATATTATACTTCAATTCATGTCTGAAATTAAAGTCAGTCAATCAAATCGGGACTTTGTTGGTAGACAAAATCAACATTGCCTAAAATACTCCACAGTTTTATCCCATCCCATTCATTAGATACGGTTATCATCAGTTTTTCGCTTTCGATAGATACATCATCAGCCTGAATTGTTTCAAAATTTCTTCTCCTATTAAGTAATTTTTGTCACTTTTTCAGGAAATTACATGTAATTTGGAAGGAAATGAAGGCAAAGGCCGAGAACCTTTATGAAATGCATAGTGAAGGGGGATTCTAGGATGAAATGTCGGTATGTGCTGGACAGCCTATTTGGTTTCAGTTTTATTTTCCATAGTTAATAAGGTTATTCATTGCCTCATAAGGGTATAGACCATTCTATTAGTTTTTTTCAAAGGGGGAAATGAAATTATCATGAAATCATCCGTTACATTCATTGTATCCATTCTGGCTGTCCTTGGTCTTCTTTCCGGCTGTGCCGAAAAGGACCAGCTGGAGGACGGGAGTAAGCTGATCAATGAGGACCAGTTTGTTTTTGCTGCCTCAGGTGAATTCAAGCCATTCAGTTATGTCAATGATGACATGACCGTAACCGGATTCGATATTGAAGTTGGCGATGCAATTGCAAAGGAACTCGACCTAGAACCTGTGCCTAAACGGATAAAGTTCAAAGGTATCGTGGAAGGTGTTAAAACCGGTCGGGCAGATGCCGCGGTTGCCAGCCATACAATCAATGAAGAACGAAGTAAACATGTTGCCTTCTCGACCCCTTATTACTACTCAGGTCCTCAAATTTTCGTTCGCCCGGATAGTGATATTAAAACGGTTGAAGATTTAAAGGGTAAGGAAGTTGCGGCTTCTAAAGGCTCCACGTACGCAACGACAGCAGAAAAATATACAAACAATGTAAAAACCTATGACAGTGATATCACCGCCCTGAAGGCATTGAGCGGAGGACGTCATGATGCCGTCATCACCGACTTCGTAACCGGCAAGGAAGCGACCAAGGAAGGCTTCGACATCGAAGGAAGGCAATTGATCGAACGAAGCGAACAGGCCATCGTACTGCCTGACGACAACCCTCAGCTGCTTGCACGCATCAACGAAGCTCTTGAAAACCTCCGTGAAGATGGAACGCTTGCTGAAATCAGCAAAAAGTATTTTGGTGAAGACATCACAACTAAGCCTGAATAAAGATTGATAGAAAGGGAGTCATTACATTGCCAAGTTTTTCACATTTTTTTGATACATTATTTAGCTCCTCGGACGTATTCATCCGGGCCATGCTCCTCACATTGGAACTGACGGTAGTCTCCATATTGGTGGGTATCTTCATCGGTTTGCTATTTGCCCTATTAAAAATATCCAATATAAAAATTCTTGCATGGATTTCAGATACATATGTATTCCTGGTACGGGGAACGCCTTTAATCGTACAGATATTCATACTCTATTTCGGTATCAGCAATCTCTTCTTACTGCCGGACTTCTGGGCGGCGTCACTTGCCCTGGCTTTCCATAATGGAGCTTATATTTCAGAGATTTTACGTGGTACGATTCAATCCATCGACAAAGGCCAAATGGAGGCCGGCCGCTCCCTTGGCATGAGCAATTCGCTCACCTTAAGGAGAATCATCTTGCCTCAAGCCTTCCGCCGCGCATTGCCGCCGCTTGGCAACCAATTCATCATCGGACTGAAGGATTCATCACTGGCAGCTTTCATATCCATGAATGAGCTGTTTAATGTAGCCACTACGTTGGGCTCGAATAATTTCGATGAAATGACTTATTTATTGATTGTAGCGGTCTACTACTTGATTCTAGTGGCTTTCCTGACCATTATCGTCAATTTATTCGAAAAGAAACTGTCCATCAGTGATCGATAGGGGGAATTGAAATGGAACAAAAAGAAATGATTCGCATTAGGAATTTAAATAAATCGTATGGAAACCTGCATGTACTTAAAGATATCGATATGAAGGTACTCGACAGCGATGTTGTCTGTCTGATCGGACCAAGCGGTTCCGGAAAAAGCACCCTGCTCCGCTGTTTGAATTATTTAGAGAAGAAAGACAGCGGCCAAATCCTCATTGAAGGAACGGAAATCAATCCTGGTACCCATGATATTAATAAAATCCGCGAGAAAGTCGGAATGGTATTTCAGCATTTCTACCTCTTCCCGCATATGACCGTACTGGAAAATGTCATCGAAGCACCGACACACGTCAAAAAAGTCCCTAAGGCCCAAGCGATTGAAGAAGCAAAGACATTGCTTGCCAAAGTCGGTTTATCAGATAAAGCGGATGTCTATCCAAGCAAGCTCTCAGGCGGGCAGAAACAGCGTGTTGCCATCGCCCGCGCCCTTGCCATGAAACCTGATATCCTGCTCTTTGATGAGCCTACCTCGGCTCTGGATCCCGAACTTGTGGGTGAAGTTCTTGCCACGATGAAGGAACTTGCCTTGGAAGGGATGACAATGGTAGTCGTTACACATGAAATGAGCTTTGCACGTGAGGTCGGGGATTGGATTGTCTTCATGCATAATGGGAGGGTTGTCGAAAGCGGACCGCCAAAAGAATTCTTCACCAATCCAAAAGAAGAACGTACAAAAGAATTTTTGCAAACGACAGTCTTTTGATTTTAATTCTAAAATCTGACTGCTAGCGAGTTTATAAGCAATACAGGCATGAATTCCTGTATTGCTTTTTTAGATGAAAAGGGTCTAATTTGTTTCTTTAATATCCAGTTAGGTCGTTCCCTAAATTACATGATCAAAGTTTCAGGGATATTTCCGCTCGGATTGTACAAACTAAATACTTGATGAATTGTTTCAGATAAACCGTGATTCCGGCTCGAACATGGAAAAATATCTGTATTTATGGTATATATACAGGTAAAATTAAAAGAAGTATATAAATGAAAGAGGTCGAATTCAGTTGGAAAATAACTCTTCGAATTTTATTAAAAATATTATAAAAGATGACCTAGAGTCCGGAAAACATGATCATGTCATCACCCGCTTCCCTCCTGAGCCGAACGGATATTTACATATCGGGCATGCCAAATCAATCATTTTGAATTTTGGGGTGGCTGATGATTTCAATGGGAAAACCAACCTTCGTTTCGATGATACGAATCCATTGAAAGAGGATATTGAGTTTGTAAACTCCATTAAGGAAGATGTAAAATGGCTCGGTTACGACTGGGATAACCTTTTCTTCGCTTCCGACTATTTTGATGAAATGTATAAAAGAGCTGTGCTGCTCATCAATAAAGGACTGGCATATGTGGACGACCTTAATGCCGACCAAATCCGTGAATATCGCGGAACGCTGACAGAGCCGGGAAAAGACAGCCCCTACCGTAATAGAACCGTCGAGGAAAACCTTGAACTATTTGAAAAGATGCGCAGCGGCGAATTCGAAAACGGCGCAAAAGTATTGCGTGCAAAAATCGATATGAGCTCACCTAACATTAATTTGCGTGATCCCGTCATTTACCGTATCTCCCATACTGAACACCATAATACCGGCAACAAATGGTGCATCTACCCGATGTATGCCTTTGCCCACCCGATTGAAGATGCCATCGAGGGAGTCACACACTCCATTTGTACGCTTGAGTTCGAAGATCAACGCCCTCTTTATGACTGGATCGTTGAGAATTGTGAAATGGAAAGCAAACCAAAGCAATATGAATTTGGCCGTCTTAACCTGACCAACACAGTAATGAGCAAGCGAAAACTGAAGCAGCTTGTCGATGAGGGCTTCGTGGACGGTTGGGACGATCCGCGGATGCCTACTGTTTCAGGCTTGCGGAGACGCGGGTATACACCCGAAGCGATTCGTGCATTCTGCCAAGAGATAGGTGTCGCCAAAACAAGCGGTATCGTAGATTCTCAAATGCTTGATCATTTCGTGCGGGAAGACTTAAAGCTGAAGGCTCCACGGACTATGGCCATCCTGAACCCGCTTAAAGTGGTCATCACCAACTATCCGGAAGGCGAGATAGAGTGGCTGGATGCTGAGATCAATCCGGAAGTACCGGAAATGGGTACACGCCAAATCCCGTTTTCACGTGAAATATATATCGAACAGGACGATTTCATGGAAAACCCGCCGAAAAAGTATTTCCGACTTTTCCCGGGCAATGAAGTCCGTTTGAAGCATGCTTATTTCATTAAATGTGAAGAAGTGATTAAGGACGAAGCCGGTAACGTCATTGAACTTCGCTGCACATACGATATTGAAACGAAAAGCGGATCGGGCTTCACTGGCCGTAAAGTGAAAGGTACATTGCACTGGGTCGAAGCTTCAAAAGCGGTTTCAGCAGAATTCCGCAACTTTCAGCCTTTAATCTTGGATAAGGAAAATGATGAAGAGGAAGAAAAATCATTCCTGGACCGGGTAAACCCTGATTCTATCGAAATTTTACAAGGATTTGTCGAGCCTAACATGAAAGATGCTAAGCCTCAGGATAAATTCCAATTCTTCAGGCATGGCTATTATAATGTTGATTCAAAACTCACTGCGGCCGATCACTTGGTCTTCAACCAAATCGTCGGATTGAAAAGTTCATTCAAGTTATAGAATCACGAAAAAGAACCAGATTCCTAGCGGATCTGGTTCTTTTCATTTATCATTTTTTCTCGTATAGCTTGATCCCTTGTTTGGAAAGGGCTTGTTTAAGAGTACTATGTGTCGAAACCTGACTAAAATCAAGGCCTAACTGAATCGATGTCTGGGCCACTTCAGGTCGAATCCCGGAAATGGTCGATTGAATGCCTAACAGGTTCAGGGTACTTATCAATTGATAGATTTGTTGGGCAACCATCGTATCCAAAAGTGAGACTCCCGATAAATCGATGAATAAGTGGGTGATATTTTTGCTAATGCATTTGCTTGGAGTCCCATTCAAAATTTCCTTTGCCCGATAAGTATCGATTTCACCGATTAACGGCAATACCGCAATGGCATCAACAATGGGAATGACAGGTGCGCCCAGTTCATTAATCAGCTCCTGTTGGGCTGACAAACGTTCTTTTGTCAAAAGGTAATACTGCTCGGTGAACTCGCGGTTCAATTGATCGAAGGCACGATTAATAAGCCGGCTCCACCGGATGATTTTTTCTTTCGTTATCTTCGTATCCATGAGCATATAATCAGTGATGAATGCCCAATATGTTTCACGTACCTTATTAAGCGCTTCCAACACTTCGTAAATGGGGGTAACCGATTCAACCCTGCTCTTCGCGACAAGTGTGGCCCACTGCTCCATCGTTTCAATAAAAGCAGTTTCATCTTCAAGTAAAGCACTCGTCACTGTCTTGATGGTCCATGTATTCTGTTCCCTAAGCAGCTTTTCGATTTCCTCATTAGAATCTATTGAATAGATCGACCCAGACTGCTTTTCCCTTAAAGCCAGCCAGTTTTCCGTAATCTTAGACGAGTTATCAAGGATATATCGATATAAATTTTCATCTATTTTATCCATTTGTGTTCCCCTGTCTCCCTAGTTATTTCATTTTGAATAGTATTATTAAATCTCCATATCCCGCTTTCTCCATTTCATTTCTGGGGATGAATCGAAGGGCCGCAGAGTTTATGCAATATCTCGTGCCTTTAGGACTTGGACCATCGGGAAAAACATGTCCAAGGTGTGAATCGGCATCCCTGCTGCGCACCTCGGTCCGGGTCATTCGGTGGCTGAGATCCATTTTTTCATTAACACTTGCCGACATGATTGGCTTCGTGAAGCTTGGCCACCCACAACCGCTATCATATTTATCCCGCGAACTGAATAGGGGCTCCCCAGAAACGACATCCACATAAATGCCTTCTTCAAAGTGATCCCAATAAGCATTATCGAAAGGCGGCTCCGTGCCATTTTCCTGGGTGACATGAAACTGACTCTCCGTTAAGGTCTTTCTAAGGTGTGCATTATCCTTAGGCCAATTTTCTTTAATGAAAGCATCCCGTCCTGAGCCTTTACGGTACAATGCATAGCGAAATTGGTTTTTTCGATAGAATTCTTGATGATATTCCTCAGCGGCGTAAAATTCCCCCGAGGGTAGAATACCCGTAACAATAGGTTTCTTAAACCGCCCGCTCATCATTAAATCTTCCCTCGATTGTTCTGCCTCCCGTTTCTGACGTTCATTAAGATAGAAAATGGCCGCCTTGTATTGCTTTCCCCTATCTGAGAACTGTCCATTATCATCTGTTGGATCGATTTGCTGCCAGAATATCTCTAATAACGTTTTATAGGAAATGATTGATGGATCGAATACCACTTGAACCGCTTCAACATGATCAGTCGCACCGGTAATCACTTGTTTATAACTTGGAGCGGCAAAATCACCGCCTGTATAACCTGATGTCACTGAAATGATACCGTCCATTTCATCAAAGGGAGCAACCATGCACCAAAAGCAGCCTCCTGCAAAGATAGCTGTTTCTTTTCCATCCATCGTCATCCTAAAACTCCCCTTTCACTCCTGTCATTTTATGTATTATATATCAGCAAGCCAAGCACCTTCAAATTCAAAAACTCTACCTTGCGTAACAAATATAAAAGAGGCACTTAGGAGTAAACCCAAGTGCCCTTTTGTGTTAAATCCGTTATTTAAAGTATCACACTTACAATAATCGCTGATAGGATGCTGACAAGAGTCGCGCCATATAACAGCTTCAAGCCGAAACGGGCTACAACATTTCCCTGTTTTTCATGAAGTCCTTTGACTGCACCGGCAATGATACCAATTGATGAGAAATTGGCGAATGAAACCAAGAAAACCGAAACGATCCCTATCGTCCTTTCGCTCAAGGCAGCAGATGCTTCCCCTAAGCTCAGCATGGCAACGAATTCATTGGTTACCAGTTTCGTCGCCATGATTCCGCCAGCAGTCACGGTTTCTGAAATCGGTATACCCATGATAAAGGCAAACGGTGCAAAGATATACCCCATGATGTCTTGGAAGCTGATGCCGAAAATCATGTCGAATATGCTGTTGATCCCGGCGATTAAAGCAACGAAACCAATTAACATCGCCGCTACAGTGATGGCAACCTTGAACCCATCCATGATATATTCCCCAAGCATTTCGAAGAAAGACTGCTTCTCTGCCCCTTCTTCAACAGGGAGAATATCCTCTTCATCCGTTACGGTATAAGGATTGATAATGGATGCGATGATAAATCCACCAAACATGTTAATAACAATGGCCGTCACAACGTACTTTGGTTCAATCATCGTCATATAAGCACCGACAATCGACATCGATACAGTTGACATGGCTGATGCACAAAGCGTATACATGCGAGATGGCGGAATGGCACCGAGTTGTTTTTTCAAGGTTATGAAAACCTCGGATTGGCCTACTATTGCTGATGCAACCGCATTGTAAGATTCCAATTTACCCATCCCATTCACCTTACTTAGAACGAATCCAATCCACTTCATGATGAACGGAAGGATTTTGAAGTGCTGTAAAATCCCGATTAATGCGGAGATGAATACGATAGGAAGAAGGACATTTAAAAAGAAGGGCGATGCTCCTTCATTTACAATCCCGCCAAATACAAAGGTGATCCCTTCATTTGCCCATTCCAAAAGTTTTCCGAAACCATCGGCAATTGAATTGATGATCACTAAGCCAAACTTCGTGTTTAATAATAAATAAGTTAAAACAAGCTGAATGACCAACATGAGGATGATCGGTTTTATTTTAACTTTCTTCCGGTCACTGCTGACTAAGATAGCTAGTCCAAAAACAATAAGCAGTCCTAAAATTGCAATCAGAAATTTCATATATTCTGCCTCCACTAAGGGTGAATTTAATGTTCGTGCATTAATAGTAGGATACCCTCAAATAATTTATGCAAACGTTTTCTCTTTCATCCAAAATACA
The DNA here is from genome assembly GCF_058783805.1 of Peribacillus sp. FW305-BF15. Classification (NCBI taxonomy): domain Bacteria; kingdom Bacillati; phylum Bacillota; class Bacilli; order Caryophanales; family Bacillaceae; genus Peribacillus; species Peribacillus sp. FW305-BF15. The sequence goes on from NZ_JBYSYV010000003.1 coordinate 239,068, forward strand.
TGTACGTACCTCTCCAGAAGTCTATATTAAACTAATATTTTTTTTAGTGCAATTATTATTTCCCTTTTTAAAATAACAATTAGTGACAATAATGGGTTTCGTGAATAAAAAAAGAAGGCTCCACTTCGAAAGGAACCTTCTCTTGCCTAAATAATATCGACTATTCAGGCAGCTGTTTTTCTTGTAATCACCGTTGTCGCTAATCCTGCCCCCCCGATTACAAAGATGATGATGGATGCGGCCAAGCCACCTGCCCCTTGATAAAAGTCGATGAACTTCCCAGCAAAAGAGTCTCTGCCCTGGAAACCGCCGCTGCTTGGCATTTCTCCTGGAGTCCCGGAACCATTAGGCCCCCCCTTGTGGAGTGCCCTGCGTATCATTAGTTGCCGTTTCCGTCGATGAATCATCTGTCTCCGTTCTGCTACTAACCGATTCCTCCGTATCCGATTCTGTTGTATTGCGGTAGGCATGCTGCCCCATGACCGCCTGTCGATTCATGGGCTCATTGCCGCTGCCATCCACATACATCATGATCCCGATGACTGCTTGGGCCATTAAGAGGACCGGAACCAATATTCCAACCAAAAAGTGTAACCTACCAAGTCTTTTCATCAATGATTCTCCTCCGAAAATAAATGTATTTATAAGATGATTATCTAAAAAGACCCTTAATTTTTCCTTAAGCAGCAAGGAAGAAAGTAAGGGTCTTTTTCGTATTGGATGGCAGCTAATTTTTCCTTTGATTTCTCGGAAAAGTAATTTCAAAACGGGTCCGTTCATTCTGCTCACTTGTAACCTTGATGTTCCCTTGATGTGTGTTTACAATCCATTTGGCTATGGATAGACCTAAGCCAGAGCCTTCGTTTTCCGAACGGGATTGCTCCACTTGGTAAAAACGGTTAAAAATCAAGGGGAGTTCTTCCTGTGGAATGCCTATTCCATTATCTTCTACAGTAAGAATGATGGATGAAGCATTCTTGATGCAGGATAGGGAAATTTCCCCGCCTTCCTCGGTGAATTTCATGGCATTATCCACCAAGATCACCAATAGCTGATGAATTCTCTCTTTATCCCCATGAAACACTACCTGTTCGGGAGCATGGCTAATGATTGATTTCTCTTGAAAAGAAGCTATATCCGTATACTGTTCCACGATATCCATAAGTAGATCATCAAGGAAAAAGTTCGATTTCTTAACCTCCATTTGATTCGAATCCGTTCTGGTCAAGGTCAAAAGTCCGCTAACAAGCTTATTCAATCGGCGGACTTCTTTGGAAATGATGGATATATCAACGGCTTTTTCCTCGATTGTCGCGTTAGGTGATTGAAATAGCAAATCAGCCCGCGATTGAATGACAGCAAGCGGCGTTCGAATTTCATGCGAAGCATCCGAGACAAACTGCTGCTGCTGATCCCAGGATTTCTTGACCGGGATCAAGGCCCGTCCTGCCAGAAGATAACCAGCGCCCACCGCCACTAGACTTCCAATTCCACCACCAACGAACAATATGAGCAGCAAGCGATCGAGCATATCCTTTTCTGTATCCACATTCCTGATGAATTGTACGGCCATCTGTCCATACCCCGTATCGACCTGGGTGGAAAGGGCCCGATACGTGTATCCATTCACTGAAATTTCTTCAATGTCATCAAAAGTTTTAGGGAAAAATTTTTGTTCATTGACCTTAAAAAAATTATCTACACTCAGTCTTGGCTCAATGATCGTATCATCCGGCCCCCAAACGATGACGCTTGGCCCCGGTCCTAATAGAAACTCACCTTGCGGACGTCCGCCTGGCATGCCGCCATTATTGAAATCCCGGTAATCCTTTATAAGTGAATCATTGACATCCTTATAGATCTGGTCTTCCGTATAGAAATAAATCGTTCTGCTTAATATGGCTATTAAGACAATAAAGACGATAGAATTCAATATTGTTAGTTGAAGCCTTGTTTTTTGGAACATAATGATCCCCTTATGGTTGTTTTAGCATATAACCAATACCCCGAACGGTTTGAATATCTTTATGATAATTGAAAGGTTCCAATTTTTTTCTAAGTTGATGGATGAACACTTCCACAATGGCAATCGTCGTATCTGAATCAAACCCCCAAATGCGGTCGAAAATCTGCTCACGGGTCAATATTTTCCCATTATTTTGAATCAGGTATTCCAGTAATTCAAACTGTTTCAAGGTCATTTTAATGACCTTTCCATCAACCAAAATATCCTTTTCTTTTTCCAACAGTTCAATATTGCGGTATTTCACATGCTGTTCTAGCGAAATAATGCCACTCCTTCGAAGCAGGGCACGAATCCTGGCCTTAAGTTCCGGTGCCTGAAACGGCTTGACTAAATAATCATCGCCACCCATTTCCAACCCTCTGACACGATCCTCAAGTGCATCTTTTGCCGTCAAAAACAAGACACTTGTATCTATTTTTGCTTCCCTGATTTTCCGTACGATTTCAAATCCATCGATTCCCGGAAGCATTACATCCAAAATGATGATATCGTAAATACTTTGTTGGGCCATGAATAGCCCATCTTCCCCATTATCCGCTGTATCGACTTCATATTCATCCGTCAAAATCTGTCGGATCGACTCTAATAATGAAACATTATCTTCTACCACCAAAACCTTCATGCAGGGTACCTCCCAACCGCCTCAATTGTGATATATGTTGATTTTATCCTTTTTCATATGCAAAAGAAAGCGGGCTTTTAATGCCTGCTTCCTTTCAAAATGGTATGTTCATTCGTGACGCAGTGCCTGGATTGGATTTAATTTGGATGCCTTATTGGCAGGAAATACACCAAACATTATCCCGATTAAAATGGAAAATAAAAAGGCAAACAATGTCACCGTCCATGAATAACTAATCGTTAAACTTGAAAAAGTTGAAATCAGTTTTGCGATTCCCAAGCCAATTCCAACTCCCAACAGTCCCCCGAAGCAGCTCAGGACCATCGCTTCAATTAAGAACTGAAGAAGAATCGACTTCCGATTTGCCCCAATTGCTTTCCTAATCCCGATTTCCTTTGTCCTCTCCGAGACGGAAACCAACATGATATTCATGATCCCGATTCCGCCTACCAGTAACGAAATACTGGCAATACCGCCAAGCATGAGTGTGAATGTGTCCGATACAGAGCTCATTGTATCCATCAGATCTTCTTGATTGGACACCGAGTAGTTATCACTCTGTTCTGGGAATGATGTAGTCATCGCACCTTGTACCTGGTACATTGCCCTATCCATGATATTCTCGTTCTCCGCTTTTAAATAGACGGTTCCGATTGTCGTGCTGCCTGTAGCCCTTTCGGCAGTGGTGATAGGTGCAATGATGACATCATCCCCGCTCGATCCCATTGAGGTGCCTACCGATTTCAGGACACCGATCACGCGATAGGAAACACCGCCGATAAGCACGTTCTGGTCCACGGCTTTTTGATTTTCAAAAAGCGTGGTGGCTGTATCCGACCCCAGGACAACGACCTTGGAGCGTAATTCCGTTTCCATATCCGTCAAAAACCGGCCTTGACTGAGCTCTAGATCCCTGACTGATAAGTAGGAAGAAGTTGCACCGGTCATTGAAACCTGCGCCGTAGCTTCTCCGTTCTTGGCATAAACGCGTCCAGTGACCACAGGCGCCACTTCCGATATCCCGCTCAGCTCTTTAAACTGTTCAATTGTATCATCGGTCAGCTCCACGGAGTCGGTATCCGTGACACTTACCGTTATCAGGTTCGTTCCCAGACTATTGATTTCATCCAAAACGGACTGTGAAGAACCCTGCCCAATCGAAACCAGAACGATTACGGAGGCAACTCCAATTATGATTCCAAGCATGGTTAAAAATGCTCTGACTTTATTGGTTTTGATACTGCGTATAGCCATCTTCATTGATTCGCTCAGTTTCAATCCAATCACCTCCGTTTTCAAATAGCTGACCATCCTGTATCCGGACGACACGAGTCGCTTCTTTAGCCACTTCCAAGTCATGGGTTATAAGAATGATTGTTTGTCCCTTCCCGTTCAATTCTTTCAGCATCTGCAGAACTTCTTTACTCGTTTTACTATCAAGCGCCCCCGTCGGCTCATCCGCCAATAAAACGGGAGGGTTACCGGCAAGTGCCCTTGCAATCGCAACTCTTTGCTGCTGTCCGCCCGACAGTTGGGTCGGCAGATGATTTTTCCGGTCACCAAGGCCTACCATATCAAGGCATGCATTGGCCACTTCTCTTCTTTCCTTCACGCTTGCCCCTCTATAAACCAGGGGAAGTTCGACATTTTCCAACGCTGTCAGTTTTGCCAACAGGTTGAAATTTTGAAAGATGAATCCTATTTTAATATTACGAATGGCAGCTAACTCATTATCCTTCATCTTTTCCACTTCTTTACCATCTAGAAGATATTCACCTATGTCAGGCTTGTCAAGGCAGCCAATCATATTCATGAACGTCGATTTCCCTGACCCAGAAGGACCGATGATCGAAATGAAATCGCCTTTATCTATTGTAAGACAGACATCCTGAAGTGCCTTGACCGTTTCACCGCCTAATTCATATGATTTGGACATGTTCTTAATTTTGATGATGGGTTTCGCCATTTTACTGACCTCCCTTTCCACTCGGCATTCCGCCACCGTTTGGCATTCCGCCGCTTGGCATTCCGCTGCCGCTCTGCATTCTTATCTCGCCACCTTGGCCTCCCCTCATTCCTTCGCCGCCGCTGCCAGTGGAGCTTTCATTGATGGTGATAGGCAAGGAAACAAACTGTCCCTCTTCAAGCCCTGAAGTTATTTCAATATATCTATCGTTGCTGATTCCAGTCTCAACCACTTTCTTTGTACTGGCAGCTCCTTCAGTTGTACCGGATTGTTGTATATTCACATATTTCTCTTCCCCGTCGATTTGGACTGCTTCAATCGGAACATATAAAGCATCTTTTACACGATTCGTCAAAATGCTCACCTCAGTCGACATCCCAATTTTTATATCGCCGGGTTTGTCAATTTTGATAGTGACATCGAATGAAGAAACTCCATTCTCATATGTACCTTCCTTTGCTACACTGGTTACTTCCCCTGTAAACGTTTCATCTTCAAAAGCACTGGCTTTAATTTCAACCGTTTGTCCTTTTTTAACACTTGGAACATCCAATTCATCAACACTGATCGTGGTTTTCAATTTTTTATAATCCGTAACATGTGCCAACACTTCACTGCTTGATACACGATCCCCTTCTTCAACATCCATTGTTGTAACGGTACCATCGAATGGGGCCGTTATCGGGTCACTTCCATCCGTGAAGGTAATAAGTTCATCACCTTTCTCAACCAATTCATTCTTCTCTACCAGGACTTCGTCCACTTCACCCGTTATGGAAGATGTAATGTCCTCACTATTGATTGCGGCGACCGATCCGGAACCGCTTATTTGAACTTCAAGATCTCCCTTTTCTACTGTGGCCGTCACCGATTTCGCAATGACAGGCTCAGCATTTTCCTTCATGAAAAACCAAACACTTCCCCCAATCGAAAGCACTAAAACCGTACCTATCACTATCAACTTTTTCATCACTTTTCTCCTTTCAGGTTTCCTTCGTTGAAACCAGTATCGTGAAAGAAGCTTAACTTTTCCTTAATGGTTTTGCTTGTGCGTAAAAAGAAAAAACGATGTCGAACGAAAAAAACTTTAATTTCAGCATTTAAATTTACAATATATTCTGAAAAATATATACTGATACTGTTATCATGAATTGGTAATGAAAACCAAATCAAGAATGATGAAGGGGGAACCAACTTGGCATCAAACGATTCAATCGTTAAGGAAACCGAGGTAAGCGCTTCCGCGGACTACACCAAGATCGTCCAATCACAATCTTTTCAAGAACTCTTAAGGAAAAAACGCAATTTCATCGTCCCGCTATCCATCTTTTTCATGGTCTTTTATTTCACCCTACCCATACTAACTTCCTATTCTAAAGTTCTTAACTCAAATGCCTTCGGGGCTATCAGCTGGGCCTGGATTTTTGCCTTCGCCCAATTTATCATGACCTGGACTTTATGCATCCTCTATTCCAGAAAAGCTGCGACATTTGACCAATTAGTAGAAAAAATCGTTAAAGAAGCGAAAGGATAAAAGGTGAATTCACAATGAATATTCTTGCTTTTATATTATTTCTTATCATTGTCGGACTAACATTGGTCATTACCTATTTTGCTTCACGGCGCACCAAAACGACCGCGGACTTTTATACGGCGGACAGCAGCCTCACTGGCTGGCAGAATGGCTGGGCCATTGCGGGAGATTATATGTCCGCGGCCTCATTTTTGGGAATAGCCGGCATGGTCGCACTCTCTGGATTTGATGGTTTTTTCTATAGCATAGGTTTTCTGGTTGCGTACCTGGTCGTTCTTTATATTGTGGCCGAACCGCTTCGTAACCTTGGCAAGTATACATTGGCGGACATGATCGCTGCCCGTTTCAATGAAAAGAAAGTACGCGGGGTTGCTGCCCTTAACACCATTTCGATTTCAACCTTTTATATGATCGCCCAATTAGTCGGTGCAGGTGCCCTTATAAAACTCTTACTTGGAATTGATTATCTTTACTCCGTCATCATTGTAGGTATTTTAATGACCGTATACGTCGTTTTCGGCGGTATGACGGCCACCAGTTGGGTCCAAATCGTTAAAGCCGTTTTATTGATGGCAGGGACATTCATCATCTCCATCATCGTGTTGGCGAAATTCGACTTTAGCGTGATCGAGATGTTCAGGCAGATGAAAACAGCCACCCCTTTGGGCGGGGATTTCCTTAACCCCGGTAACAAATTCAAGGATCCATTGGATACTTTATCCCTTAATTTAGCGCTTGTACTCGGTACGGCTGGACTGCCTCACATTCTTATCCGTTTCTTTACGGTGAAAGACGCCATCACAGCCCGAAAGTCCGTGGTATATGCCACTTGGATCATTGGCATCTTTTATATAATGACCATTTTCCTCGGCTTTGGAGCGGCAGCCTTTGTCGGTTATGACAAGATCATAGCCGCTAATGCGGCCGGCAATATGGCTGCTCCGCTGCTTGCAGAAGCCATTGGGGGAGACTTCCTGTTCGCCTTTGTCTCTGCCGTTGCTTTCGCTACCATTTTAGCGGTTGTGGCAGGTCTCGTTCTATCGGCAGCATCTGCTTTTGCCCATGACTTCTATGGCCACATCATCCGGAAAGGTCAAGCCACCGACAAAGAACAAGTCGTTGCTGCTCGTTGGGCATCCATCGGAGTATCCATCCTTTCCATCATCCTGGCCTTATTTGCCCAAAACATGAATGTCGCCTTCCTTGTTTCACTCGCCTTTGCTGTCGCTGCCAGTGCCAACCTGCCCATCATTGTCTTCACGGTATTCTGGAAACGTTTTAACACGACTGGGGCTGTAACAGGCATGTTAGTTGGACTGGTCAGTTCTTTATTGCTTGTATTCCTAAGTCCCAATGTCTGGTCTCCGGTGGAGGGAGCGGCAATATTCGTTGGGGAACCATTATTCCCGCTTGCCAACCCAGGCATCATCTCCATCCCGATTGGTTTTATCGCAGCCATCGCCGGAACACTTCTGTCAAGCAAGAAAGCTGATGCCAAAAAATTCGACGAAATTTTGGTTACTGCCAACACTGGGATGAAAGATCCTATATAAACTAGATTCATTATTATTTTAAAATATCAAAAAGAGAAAGGAGAGCAGGCTTCGGCCTGCTCTCCTTTCTCTTTATTCAGAACATACTCATCAGGAAGATTCCTGTTAACTTCTCAATCTTACCTTCCTTCTATTGTACTTAGTTACTAACTGGTTCATGACTTCTGCAAAGATCAGTCCCATCGCAATGGCACCAGCCAGCATGAAAACTTTGGCTGCCAGCTGAACGGCGACATAAAAATCATTTCCGACAAAGTGCTTCATCGCATCATACGACAAACCTCCAGGCACTAGGGGGATGATTCCCGATACATTGAAAATCGTGATCGGCGTTTTATACCTTTTAGCAAAATACTGGCTGATGACCGCAACGATAAATGCAGACGCTAATGTTGCAATGATGCTGTTTATCTCATTTTCAACCAGAGCATAGTATAAGATCCACCCCAACATCCCTACGAAACCACATTGAAACAATGAATTCTTTGGTACATTGAAGATGACTCCAAAGGCGGCTGAGGCAATGAAACTTGTAATAAGCTGTGCAATCATCATTCTTCCTCCCCTAAAATCATAAGAAAACAAACGCGGCCGATATTCCTGCCCCAATGGCTAAAGCAGTCAAACCAGCATCCGCCCCCTTGGATAGACCCGAAACCAAATGCCCTGCAATTAAATCCCTGGCTGCATTCGTTATTAATAGTCCTGGCACAAGCGGCATCACCGCTCCGATGATTATCGTGTCCAAATTACTCCCTACTCCAATCTGGACAAAGAACATAGCTACTAATCCTACGACTAAAGAGGCGATGAATTCAGCAAAAAAACGGACTTCCAGTAACCTGTGCAAATAAAGCAGGCATGAGAATCCCATTCCTCCAGCTATGCAGGACCAGATGAAATCACTCCACTGTCCTTGGAACATGATTAAAAAGCAGCCGCTCGCTATAAATGCAGCAAAGATCTGCACCCACATGGGATACCCCATCCCGGCCTTTTCGATTTGTTTTAACCGTATATATGCTTCCTCCGGTGTCATTTCCTTGCTGGAAATGCTTCGGGATATACTATTAACCAGCGTCACCTTATGTAAATCTGTAGATCGTTGGGAAACCCGGATCAATTTTGAAGCTGGGTGCATGCCATCCAGCGAAAAAATAATTCCTGTAGGGGTTGAAAAACTGTGTGATTCACCGCACCCAAACGCTGCAGCGATTCTAACCATCGTATCTTCCACCCTTGATGTTTCCGCTCCGTTCTGAAGCATGATTTTCCCCGCAAGTAAACATACATCTATAATTTCATTGTATGGAAAACGATCATCCATTTTATCCTCTCCATTACTTCCTGCATGAGTTTCGCTCAATAACAGATAAATGATCACACCAATTTAAATCCACCTCATAATAGCCCAATTCCTATGAAAAGGATATATAAATATTACCTATTTAATTTATCAATTCCATTAACCTTCACTACTATCCCCTAATACCAGTATTCCCCTTATTCCATGCCGAAACCATTTAGTTAGAAGAAAATTCAATTATATCCATAATTAAAAGGAGTGCAGACACGGTCACTGCATCCCCCTTTTCCTATCCTGTACGACTATACTCCCTTTTGAATGAAGCAATTCACGGTTTCATTAAACAAATCGCTTTCTTCCATGAACGGACAATGGCAACTATCTTCAAAGATTACTAGTTTGGAATTCGGAATGTTTTTATGCAAATGTTCCCCAGCTGCTACAGGAATAACTTTTTCATGCCTTCCAAAACAGAGAAGTGTAGGTACATTGATTGCTGGCAAGAAGTCACGATAGTCCACAATCGATTGGTCAAATAGAATGCTGCCAGCAATGGATTCCGGCATTTTGGTCACTTCCCCAAGCATCCAACCTGCATCCTCTGCAGATAATTCATTGTTGAACATGGAAGCAAGGAATTTATGCAAAAACGGGGTACGATTCGTTTGAATTTCTGTCATGAAGGCAATCAACGTTTCCATATCAAATGCACCGATATGAAAATCGGGCCACTTAAAATCAGAGGCCAATTCATCCACGATTACAGTTGAATGAACATTTCCCTCACCGAATTGCTTAAGATAATCCCAAACGACAAATGCCCCCATCGACCAGCCTACAAGTATGACATCCTTTAATCCCAGTTCACCTATGAACGCATGAAGATCTTTTGCATAAACGGAGACCGTATTTCCGTAATGTACATGATTTGACTGGCCATGACTTCTTAAATCAAGCAATATCGTTCTATATTTTCCTGAAAAGTACGGCAGCTGCCTTTTAAAGAACCGGCTGCTCATCCACACACCATGGATAAAGATAATCGGTCTCCCCTGGCCCTTTTCTTCATAAAATAACCGAACGCCTTCTTCCACCTCAACAAATGCCATTCTATCCCTCCTTCTCGATATTTTCACCATCCATCCCCCATTATTATTTATTGCCTTTATTCTTTTAACATTCCTTCCTATAAAAAAATATTGTCAAACCTGATTTTAGAGTTGATAATGAAGTATATTTTTATTGATATCTTCATCCTGAAAGGACGGAATTTAAATGAAGAGCTTTATCAAAAACTATCGATCCTCTTTAATACTGCTCACTGCCATCATTATCGGTGGGATAGCGGGCGTGGTTTTCGGGGAGAAAACCTCGATCATACAGCCGCTAGGGGACTTATTCTTAAATCTGATGTTCACGATCATCGTGCCATTGGTATTTTTCAGCATTGCTTCAGCGATTGCCAATATGAGCGGAATGAAGCGTCTCGGAAAAATCATGGGAAGTATCGTTCTCGTTTTCCTGACAACAGCCGCTTTAGCTGCCGTCATTGGATTTATTGGGACAACCATCGTCAATCCGTTGGAGGGCACTGATACGACAGCCATTAAAGAACTGATGGAAAACAGTTCCCCTGAAGAGACCATCGAAGAAGTTTCCTTCTTCAGTCAACTGGTCAGCACTGTAACCGTTTCCGACTTTCCAGAACTGTTCTCCAGAAGCAATATGCTTCAGCTTATCGTTTTCTCAGTATTAATCGGACTTTCCACTGCACTGGCTGGTGAGAAAGCAAGACCGATTACTGAGTTTTTGACAGCAGGTACAGCTGTCATGATGAAGGTCGTCAAAATCGTCATGTACTATGCGCCAATTGGACTTGGTGCTTATTTTGCGGCGATTATCGGGCAGCTTGGGCCTCAGATTTTAGAAGGATATGCTCGCACTTTCATTCTTTATCTAGTCTTGGCCATGATTTATTATTTCGGCTTCTTCACTTTGTATGCCTTTATCGCCGGCGGGAAAGATGGAGTTAAACTATTTTGGAAAAATGCCCTGACACCATCCATTACAGCCATCGCAACTTGTTCAAGTGCCGCGTCCATTCCAGTCAACCTGGAATCAGTCAAGAAAATGGGCGTGCCTAAGGATATAGCGGAGACTGTCATCCCACTCGGAGCCAACACTCATAAAGATGGTTCGGTATTCGGCGGTGTATTGAAAATCGTTTTCCTATTCAGCTTATTTGGAAAGGATATGACAAGCATTTCAAGCATTTTAAGTATACTTGCTGTTGCCTTTTTGGTTGGAGCTGTTATGGGTGCCATTCCTGGGGGAGGCATGATTGGGGAAATGTTGATTCTTAGCGTATTCGGCTTCCCTGTAGAAGTCCTGCCTATCATTGCCGTTATATCCACGATCATCGATGCTCCCGCTACATTGCTTAACTCAACAGGAAACACGGTTTGTGCCATGCTTGTCACAAGGCTTGTTGAGGGGAAAAACTGGTTAAAACAAGCTTTCGTTAAAGAAAACTCAGCCGTATGATTCTTATGACTGACTGGCTCCTGGTTAAAACAGGGGCCAGTTTTTTCATTTTCACGACTTTTGACAAGGGGTTCCTTCCCCTTGCATAGAATTAAAGATTGAAGGAGGGAATGGAATGTTAATGAAATGCCTACCTGCGGCAATCCTTATCACGGGACTATCCTATATTTTTCTTATACCGGAAGAGCCTTTGATCATAAAAATACTGTTCAAGGTACTCCCCATGTTATTGATTTTGCTCTACGCCCGCACTAATGTAGGAAGACGGGGGCATTACCAATCCTTAATCCTTCTTGGTTTATTCTTTTGCATGCTTGGAGATGGTTTGTTGATTTGGTTCGTCATCGGGCTTTCCGCCTTCTTGATCGGCCACCTTTTCTATATTTCGGCATTCTTTGGACGATGGAACTTTTCATGGCTCCGATTTGCGACGATTCTTCCGATTAGCATTTACTCCACTTGGATTAGCCGTGAAATGCTACATTCATTAATCGAAAAAGGTGAACATAACCTCATCATCCCTGTGATCTGCTATGTAACGGTCATCTCCCTTATGGGCTGGGCAGCATTTATGACCGGAAATGCGGCCGCAATCATCGGCGGGCTCCTCTTCATGATTTCCGACTCCATTTTATCTTGGAACAAGTTTATTGATGATGTTGCCTTTTCAGGTCCACTGATCATGCTTACCTACTATGCAGCCCAGTTTTGCATCGCTAACAGCATTCGCAGGAAACCTTCCTTACATGTATCGAAAGGTTTGAAAAGTGAACGGCCTATCCAGTGAATCTAATGTCCAATCGTTCCACATGAAACATTTACATTATAAAAAAGGCATTCACAGTTCTGCTTGAACTGTGAATGCCTCTTCTTATCCTTTAATTTTCTTAATGAAGACTACTTTTAAATAATTCCCTTCCTTATACTCAGGAATTGTTTTAAAATCAGCCGGCAATGAGAATTGTTCCATGATTTCATACTTTCCATTCATTTCCTTGAAAGCAACATCAATGAAGTTCTTGAATTTTTTCATGTCGAACGTACTGCAATTAGTTGAGGCGATAATCACCCCGTTGTCTTCCGTAATGGAAATGGTATCCTTCAGTAGATTCGTATAGTCTTTTCCGGCACTGAAAGTAAACTTCTTCGATTTGGCAAAGCTAGGCGGATCAAGGATGACCATTTCAAATTTCAAGGCTTTCTTCACCGCATATTTAAAATACTTGAAAACATCCATCACCACGATATTGTGATCTTCAGGATCTATCCCATTCACACTGAACTGCTCGATCGTCTTTGGTAAACTTCGATTCGCCAGGTCGACACTCGTTGTTTTAACAGCACCGCCTAAAGCGGCAAACACGGAGAATGCTCCCGTATAGGAGAACATATTCAAAACCGTTTTCCCTTTTGCGTATTCATCGCGGATTTTCCGTCTGACATCGCGTTGATCAAGGAAGACACCGACCATTGCGCCATCATTCAGATAAACATCAAAATGGACTCCATTTTCCTTTACAAGAAGCGGAAATTCCGGCTGTTCGCCCATGACAAAATCGTCTTCATCCACGTACTGTCCCTTTGTATCAAAGCGTTTCTTCTGATAAATCGATTTGACCTCGACCGTTTCCTGCAATGCCTTAATGATGTAGTCCTTAAAGGAATATATTCCTTTGCTATACCAACTAATGACAAAATGGCCATCATAATGATCAATGATTAAACCGCCAATTCCATCACCTTCCCCATTAAACAAGCGGAAAGCTGTAGTCTCCCCATCTTCAAAAAAAGACTTTCGGAATTCATATGCAGCCTGGATTTTTCCGTTAAAGAAGGATTGATCGATCTTTTCATTCTCTCTTCGGGTCAATATCCAGCCATAGCCCTTATTCTGTATGCCATAATATCCTTTTGCCAGAAAGCGGTTGTTCTCATCCACCAAGCGCACCAAGGATCCCTCTTCCTGAAGGTCATTAAGATTGGCTATCGACTCTTTAACAATCAAGGGAAAACCCTTGCTGATTTTACTCACGAACTTAGCTTTCACTTTTATATCGATTTCTTTTCCCATCTATATCATCCTATCTTTGCAAATGCTTTCCTCCCCATTTTACCCTAATCCCCTTATAAATAAAAACCAGCCCGGTTCCTTAACCTGGCTGGTTTCCAAGAAAATTTTGATTATGAAACTTCCAAATGAAGATCGCCTGGCTTAACTTTACCCATCATCTTCAATACGCGATGTAAGGCAAGCGTGATCACAGCTGGCAATACCATCCCCACTGCCACATAAACCAAGAACGTGTATAGCCCCTGACCGGTAATGATGGCAATCGGGGCAATCATTGAACTTAACCCCATGCCTCCAAGCTCATACGGCACTTGAAAATCGAATGCCAAGGTAGCGATAGGCGCACAGATGATTGCCGCCACAAAAGGCGGAACTACATATAATGGTTTTTTGATCAGGTTAGGAAATTGAACTTTTGGCGTAACGACCATCTGTGCCAGGAACCCGCCCATATCATTATCTTTATAAGACATAACAGTGAACCCGACAAACTGAACCGTACATCCGATTAGGGCTGCAGCACTGGAAACGGGATCCAATTGCAGGGCGATCGCCAATGCGGCGGAAGACGCCGGTGTCATCAATAAAATGCTCCATACCAAGGCTATGACCATGGAACCGATTAATGGGGAACCCTCGACCGCAGCGGTAGTTTGACTGCTTATCCATGTTAGGAGCGGAGTGGTGACAAGAGCCAGGCCATATCCCGAAACTCCACCGACAAGAACGGCACCCATTGGGATGGCCATGATGTCCAACTTCGTTTTGCCGATTATGCGCTTACCTATATATGTTGCAATCACTGCTGCCAAGACAGCACTTAGCGGCTGGCCCGTAACAATCGTGAAGGCACCCTCAGCCGTTTTGTGAATGGCAGCACCTCCAACAGCACTTGAAGCCATGGCGCTAAAGATAATTAATGAATTTCCTCCTAGCTGATAGGCGATTCCTGCTCCTAAAGCTGGTGCCAGCAAGACCTTCGCGGCCCCGCCTATTGCCAGAAAGACCTCCCAACCTAAATATCCCCCTATGGATTCAAACAATAACCCGATCCCTAATGTAACCAAAACAGCGTTGGCTATCCCCGTTGATGCCTTGTACATTCGATCGCTGATGTATTCTTTCCTGCTCACTATATCTCCACTCCTTATTAATTATCAGAATATTCAATTTAGTAAAATCGAAAAAAAAATAAAGGTCTTCTTTTAAAAAGCCTAATAAGTATATCGTACCGCTGCCTGAATGTCTGTTAATGTCTGTTCGTATAATAACATGAATTTTCTGATAATGTAAGTAATATTTTTATTCTAAAAAAATAAAAGCGCTTTCAAAAATAAAGGTTTAACACATTACTGTTCAATATAAATCAATAATTCATTATTTCAAAATAAGTTACCCCCTTTTAAGGATGCCTACATGGAAATATTTTGGGGCATTTGCGACAAAAAAAAGAACCCGATTAAGGATTCTCTCATTAGCTGTATTTATGCCTTTTCTAATAAATATCATCCTATTTTTGAAATCCTTCCAATTTGGCAAAAGTGTCCTTCAAGTATTGGTAAAACAATTTCTCCGTTGGCATCAGTTCCCTATCAGTCGGAACGATGACCCCTACAGCCCTGGTTACAGATGGATTCTCCAGCGGCAATCTAACCGTAAAACGCGGCAAGCTATCGATCAAGGAAATCTCAGGTATCAAAGTTATACCCAGACCTGCCGCCACCAGGCCTTTTATGGCATCAGTATCTTTCCCTTCAAATGCCACTTCCGGTTCAAAGCCATGCAATTTGCAAGCTTTCATAACGAGATCCCTTAAAACATAGCCCTTTGGAGATAAGATGAACGGATTTCCTTGAAGCTCATTCAAGGATAGTGATTTCTTCAGGGCCAAAGGATGGCTTTCTGGCAGAAGGGCAACTAAGTTCTCAATAAACAGCGTTTCCCCTTTGATTTTCTTTTCATTCACCGGCAGGGGGCCAATCAAGGCCATGTTAATGTTTCCTTTAATCACAGAATCTATCAGGTAGCGATAGGAACCTTGTTTCAATGTGAATTTCGCCTGGGGGTAGCTTTCCCTGAAGTCGGAAATGACCCTTGGCAATACATAAGAAGCCAAACTGCTGGGAAAGCCAATGCGGATTGTCCCTTTTTCCGGATCCAGACTTTCGGCCATCTCACGCTTGGCACGATTGATTATATCCATAGCTTGTTCCATATGAGATAAAAATGTATGGCCTATAGGCGTCAATCTAATCTTTCGGCCTTCCCTGATAAATAAGGGCACACCCAGCTCTTCTTCTAAATTGTATATTTGGCGACTGACAGCAGACTGGGCAACATGCAAATCCACTGCTGCTTCCGTCATATGTTCACGCTTTGCCACTTCAATGAAATATTCAATTTGCCTTAATTCCAATCTAAGCTCCCTCTTTCATATCAAAACAGCATGTTATTTATCTAATATTCAGATTGTTCGTTTCATTCTTAAATTATATCATGAAAGTATCATATAAAAACCGATAGACTTACCCTATTTAATATTTTATGACTTTAACTAAAGGAGAGAAAACAATGACCACTTCACAGGAAGTCGAACATGAGGAATTGCAGGTTGCCAGAGAGTTCGTAAGTCAAGTATACGCTCAGGTAAAGGAACGTAATCCTCACGAAAGTGAATTTCATCAAGCCGTAAAGGAGATATTCCTTTCATTGGTCCCGGTTTTTGCAAAACATCCAGAATATATGAAAAGCGGGATATTGGAGAGGCTTGTAGAACCCGAAAGAATGATCACCTTCCGTGTCTCTTGGGTTGATGACCTGGGAAATGTTCAAGTCAACCGTGGTTTTCGTGTGCAATTCAACAGTGCAATCGGGCCATTCAAAGGCGGTCTCCGTTTCCACCCCACTGTCAATTCCAGCATCATAAAGTTTCTTGGTTTCGAGCAAATCTTTAAAAACTCGCTTACTGGCCAGCCGATCGGTGGGGGTAAAGGCGGATCGGACTTCGATCCAAAAGGAAAATCGGATGCGGAAATCATGCGTTTTTGCCAAAGCTTCATGTCGGAACTATCTCGTTATATCGGCCCTGATACAGACGTACCGGCTGGTGATATCGGAGTCGGTGCAAGGGAGATCGGGTACTTGTTCGGTCAGTATAAAAAGATGCAAGGCAGCTACCATGCCGGTGTTTTAACCGGTAAAGGCATAAGTTACGGCGGAAGCTTGGCCCGTACAGAGGCGACTGGATATGGAACGGTTTACTTTGTCGAAGAAATGCTAAAAGACAAAGGGTTACAATTCCATGGCAGCACTGTCGTTATCTCAGGGTCTGGCAATGTATCCATTTATGCCATTGAAAAAGCTACACAGCTAGGCGCTAAAGTTGTTGCATGCAGCGACTCCAATGGCTACATATATGATGAAAATGGCCTGAATCTTGATACAGTCAGACGTCTAAAAGAAGTGGAACGAAAACGTTTAAGCGAGTATGTCGATGCGCACCCGGAGGCTGTATACCATGAAGGAAGCTACGGCATCTGGTCTGTACCATGCGACATCGCACTGCCTTGTGCCACACAAAATGAAATCGATGAAGAAGCAGCAAAATTACTGGTCAAAAATAATGTGAAGGCAGTCGGTGAGGGCGCTAATATGCCTTCAACCCTTGAGGCCATTGATGTATTCCTTAATAACGGCATCCTTTTTGGACCAGCAAAAGCAGCCAATGCAGGCGGCGTAGCCGTGTCTGCACTCGAAATGGCCCAAAACAGTGCCAGGATGCCTTGGACTTTCGAAGAAGTCGATGCCAAGCTGCATGAGATCATGAAAAATATCTATAAAAACAGCATAGAGGCCGCCGAAGCATATGGTGCGCCTGGCAATTTAGTTGTCGGGGCCAATATTGCCGGATTCCTTAAAGTGGCGGATGCGATGCTGACTCAAGGTGTACTCTAGCAATCAATGGATGTAATGGGCGGTTCCGACACGGGGCCGCCTAAAAAAATGAACTACTTTTCTATCTCCTCTTATTGATATCATTTCAAGCTGATATCCACACTAAGATCACATCAATGAGATCAAAACATTTCTTTCTCACTACAAAAAGAGTGCCGGAAGATTTCCGGCACTCCTTTTGTTTAGGAGACAATCACTCTTTGGTGACCAATTTCAATGGAACGGATATTGTGTCATCCACTTTGTCGCCTTTTAAGATCTTTTCAGCCGCATTAACCGCTTCTTCACCGATAAGTGCCGGTTGTTGGGCGATTGTAGCTTTTAGTTCACCGCTTTCAACTGCTTTCAATGCATCATCATTTCCGTCAAAGCCAACGACGATGATGTCTTTGCCTGCCGCCTTGATTGCTTCAATGGCTCCTAGTGCCATTTCATCATTATGGGCGAATACCGCTTGGATGTCTTTATTGCCTTGCAGGATATTTTCCATTACATTAAGCCCTTTTGTCCGGTCGAATTCCGCCGTTTGACTTGTCAGGACCTCTAACTGCTTGTCCGCAATATTGTGGAAACCTTTCCCGCGTTCACGAGTTGCAGATGCTCCGGATACCCCTTCAAGTTCCACTACTTTCGCTTTTTCGCCAAGCTCTTTAACTAGGTATTCTGCAGCCATTTCCCCGCCAGCCACATTATCGGAAGCGATGAACGTTTCAATGTCGCCTTCGTCTGAAGAGCGATCAATCGTGATAACGGGAATGCCCGCATCATTTGCATCTTTAACGGCTGAAGATATTGCCGCAGAATCAGTTGGATTCACAAGAAGGACATCAACCTTTTGAAGGATTAAATCTTCAATTCCGCTGATTTGTTTTGCGGTATCATCCTGGGCGTCAACAACTGTGACTTTCATGCCCTTTTCTTTTGCCTTTTTTTCAATGCCATCTTTTAAGGAAACGAAGAATGGGTTGTTTAAAGTAGAGATGCTGACCCCGACTTTCACGTCTTTCATCGAGTCTTTCTTTTCTTTTTTATCATCTGTTAGACCAGAATCCATTGAACAGGCAGCCAAGACCATTAAAGAAAGAACCATGATGATCGATACTATTTTTTTCATTGATTACACCTCTTCTTATGATTTTTTACGGTCAAGTAAGACCGCGATTAATATAACTGCACCTTTTACCACTTGCTGGTAGAAGGAGGATACACCAAGTAAGTTCATGCCGTTATTCAAGGTACCGATGATCAGGACACCCACCAGCGTACCGAACAACCGCCCTTTACCGCCTGAAAGGCTCGTTCCGCCCAGCACCACGGCTGCGATGGCATCCATTTCATAGGATTGTCCTGCCGTCGGCTGTGCCGAATTCAGACGTGACGTTAAAATGGCACCGGCGATTGCCGCCATCGTACCGGCCAGACCATATATGGCCACCTTGACCCGGTCAACTTTAATCCCCGAAATCCGGGAAGCCCTTTCATTTCCGCCGATGGCATATGTTTTACGGCCAAAGGATGTTTTATGAAGCAGGAACCATAGGATCATGAAAGCGATGATCATCACAACGGCCGGTACTGGCACTCCCAGGAAGTAACCTCTCCCAAGCATCTGGAACATAACGGAATCGCCAATGCCAGTAATCGGCTTTCCATCCGTGTACACAAGCGTTAATCCCCGGAAAATCGTCATGGTGGCCAGTGTCACGATAAAAGGGGCCATCTTACCCTTTGAAACGAGTATCCCATTGATTACACCCATTATTGCACCTAGTAGAATGCCTACCAATATTGCTAAAATCGGATCTAATCCCGAGACCATCATACCAGCCATGAGTGCGCTGGATAGAGCTAAAATGGAACCGACGGATAAGTCGATGCCGCCTGTCAATATGATAAAGGTCATTCCAAATGCAATAAGTGCATTGATGGAGGTTTGACGCAATAAATTCAAAATATTATTCGGTTCCATGAATGATGGATTTAAAACGGTTATTACGATAAATAAAAGTACCAGGGCGAGTAACGGACCAAATTTTTGCCAAATCCCGCTTTTCCCTGTAGCCTCAAGTTTCATCCTAGTTCCCTCCTGTCGCCAATGCCATAATTTTTTCTTGCGTCGCTTCCTGCTTTAACAATTCCCCAGCAATCTCACCTTCGTGAACCACAAGGATTCTATCGCTCATTCCAATGATTTCCGGAAGTTCCGAGGAAACCATGATGATGGCGATGCCTCGCTCCGTCAATTCATTCATCAATTCGTAAATTTCACGTTTTGCACCAACATCTATGCCCCGGGTCGGTTCATCCATAATTAAAACTTTAGGGGAAGTGCCGATCCATTTGGCGATTACCACCTTCTGTTGATTTCCTCCGGATAGGTTGCCGATGACCGTTTCAGCAGAAGATGTCTTCACGTGAAGGCGCTTAATCATCATTTCGGCAAAGTTCATCTCATCCTCCGTTTTCACGATACCGCTAGGAGCAAAACTCTTGAGATTCGGCAAGCCGATATTTTCTCTTACAGAAAAGTCCAGGATCAATCCCTCTTCTTTACGATTTTCCGTAATGAAAGCCAGGCCGTGTCGAACTGCATCCGTTGGTTTTCGTATGGAAACTTTCTTGCCTTCAATGGTGATTTCACCTCTGTCTATTTGGTCGACACCAAAAAGTGCGCGCATTATTTCCGTTCTGCCTGCTCCCATCAATCCGGCTACACCGACAATCTCACCTTGCCGAACCGCGAAATGGATATCTTCAAAAAGCCCCTTTCTGGTTAAACCTTTCACATCAAGGACTATGTCGCCAGCATTCGCTTCACGATGAGGAAAACGGTCCTCCAGCTCCCGCCCGACCATTTTCTGAACGACTTCATCGAAATTCGTTTCTGTAATTCTTTTCGTATCGACTGTCTTTCCGTCACGCATTACGGTGATCCTGTCACAAATGGCGAATATTTCTTCCATTCGGTGAGAAATATAAACAAGCGATACACCCTTTTTGGTAAGCCCCTTCATCACTTCAAAGAGCTTCTCTATTTCCCTATCAGTTAAAGCGGCTGTGGGCTCGTCCATGATGATGACTTCGGCATCCGTCATGAGCGCCTTGGCAATTTCAATCATTTGCTGTTCACCGACAGAACAGAATCCGGCTTCCTTATCAAAAGGAAGGGAAATATTAAGTGTTTTAAAAATCTCCTTTGCACGCGCTTTCATTTGTTTCGTCTTCAGGACACCGAAGGGATTCACCATTTCCCTGCCGATAAATAGATTCTCCAGCACGGTCATTTCGGGCCAAATATTCAATTCCTGACGGATAAAGGCCATTCCTGCCTCTTCGGCTTCCTTTGAATCCTTGAAGGAGGTTTCTTTACCGTTAATCTCGATCGTTCCTTGATCTTGTTTATGCAGCCCGGTCAAAATGTTCATCAAGGTTGATTTCCCTGCTCCATTCTCCCCCATTAGTGCATGTACTTCCCCAGCCTCTAAAGAAAAATGAACACCTTCCAATACCTTGTTTTGACCAAATGCTTTATAAATATTGTGCATTTCGATTTGCATGCTCATCATCTCATTTCTTTAAAAGAATACTCCAGACTGCAATATGCAATTTGAATATGGCGTCGTCTCCCCGGTCCGGATAATGGCTTTCGCGTTACTTGTCAGCCTTTTAAAATCCTCATGGGAAACATATTCAATCGCTGCTCCGAATTGCTGCTCCATGTATTGATGCTGTTCCGGGTTTTTAACCTTCACTTCTGTGGCAGCGATAACTTTTTCAACAACCATATCTTCGTGAACCGCCCGGACGACATCTTGAAATGATGGCGTTCCAGGCGTCAATGCTAAATCTATCTTGCAAACTCCGGGCGGCACCGGCAGCCCGGCATCACCTACGACAATATAATCGGTATGACCAAGGTCAACCAAGACCTTTGCTATTGAACTATTGATGATTCCTTGACGTTTCATGCTTCAAAGCCCCTCTCGACCTCTACCCTTTGCGGCATGCCGCCTTGAGCACCTAATTTCATCACGGAAATGGAAGCTGCCCGGTTCGCGAACAACAAACTTTCGTCAAAACTTTTTCCTTCTGCAACAGCCACCGCAAAGGCTGCATTGAATGTATCCCCTGCACCTGTTGTATCCACCGCGTCCACTTCAAAGCTTGGAACAACCTTTTCTTCATGTCCATCAAAGTAACGGACGCCATTTTTCCCTTCGGTAATGAATAATTTATTTGGATACTTAGTCAAGACTTCCGTTCTATCTCTCCCATCGAATAGTATCTCGAACTCATGTTCATTCGGAGTAAGGAATGATGCCTGTTGAATGACAGCCTCGCTTAACTTGCGGGCGGGAGCTGGGTTCAATAGTAATCTCTTTTGAAGCATGTTGCACAAGTCAGCCAGATACTCCACAGTTTCCTCGGGTATTTCCTGCTGAACCAACACGATATCCGATTCCTCTATCACCTTTTTCGCCTTTTCTACATATTCAGGAGTAATGAAATCATTCGCACCTTTTACGACAATAATGCTGTTATCACCTTCCGAAAGGGTAATATGTGCTGTCCCTGAAGCAGAACCTGTAACCGGTTCCACATACTTCGTGTTTACATGATTTTTTTTCAGGTTATCTAAGATGATCTCTCCATAGACATCATCTCCTACACATCCAACCATCGACACTTCTGCACCAAGACGTGCCGCTGCAACAGCCTGATTGGCTCCCTTTCCTCCAGGAACCGTGATAAAGGACTCCCCTAAAACCGTTTCCCCCGCCATTGGCCGTTTGGCTGATGTCACCACTAAGTCCATTGACGAACTTCCCACTACTGCAATTCTAATCATGTCTTCTCCGCCTTCCTTCTCGTTGTTTGTCTCTCCACAAAAGAAACAGGGAGCTTTTTATGTGTTACTTCCATTTTTTCTTGATTGATCCTTTTAATTAGCATTTCCGCCGCTTGTGCCCCCATCTCATAGGCTGGCTGCCGAATGGTCGATAACGGTGGGTGCAATAACGCTGTGAAGGAGATATCATCATAGCCGATCAATTGTATGTCTTCCGGTATCCGTATTCCCCGTTTTAAGATCTCTTGAAGTGCTGCGGCTGCAACAATATCATTACAAGCAATGATTCCATCCGTTTCCGGATATTGTTCGAAAAGCTGCTTGACGCATGTTTGGCCGCCTTGAAGAGTCAGGGATGAATCCATGACTTGCACGTTCACTTTTGCTTGTTTCAATTCTTCCAATGCTGCCATGTACCGTTCATATACAGGCTTTATTTCGACTGGCCCCCTAATGAGGACGATATTCGTACTGCCTCTATCCAGCAATACGCGTGCTGCCAGCTTACCGCCTGTCCTTTGATCGGAATAAACAGCTGGTAATTTCTCTGCTGTACGGTCGAGAAGGACAACTGGAATATCCAGATTATCGAAATTCTCATTGGCTTCTTCACTAGTTGAAGCAATCATGCCCACTACATTGTTTTGCAGGAAAGTGTCAATATATTCTATTTCTTTATCTCGCTTTTCATCACTATTTCCAAAAATCAACCGATAACCAAACTGCTGCAGATAATCCTCGACACCTCTTGCCATTTCCGGGAAGAAGGGATTCGTAATGTCCGGCAAAATCAAACCAACCAATTTGGATTTACGTTTGTAGAGGGATCTTGCCACTTCATTCGGTTTATAATTCAATTTTTCAACAGCTGCCATGACCACCTTTTTTGTGTCCTCATGTGCATAACCGCTGCCATTCATAACTCTGGAAACCGTTGCTACAGAAACTCCAGCTTCCTTTGCCACATCCCGAATAGTTGCCAAAATATCACCCTCTATACTTTTGTGTAACCGTTTACACATAGCTTATCACCAATTTAAATGAACGGCAAGCCTTATTCCAAAGATAATTTATAGGAATTTTGACCCAAAAAAGTATAAAGCAATTCTTTTTTTATGCGTACACTTCGTCTCTTTGAGTTTCCCACATATAGGTTTAACACTCTCATTACGTCAAAATCCAGTCTACTTTAAAACATAAAAGACTGTAGCTCTACCTAACTGTTAAAACTAGTTGATTGGAGCGGGTGTACGTGACTCCTGCGGGGAAAGCGCGTCTACGGGAGACCCCGCAGGTGCAAGCCGAGGAGGCTCACGGACCGCCCGCGGAATGCGAGTGCCTGGAGCGGAAATCAACGGTCAAATTGTTAAAACCATAAGAAAACTGGCCCAAAAGTCTGGGCCAGTTTAACTTTATAGCGTTTTTGCAGGTAACTTTTCATAAAGGGCATTATTCACATGCCCAAACTCAGAGGCATGCGGACGGTCTTCTCCATCGCTATACCCATATTGAAGCATCCGATTTCTATTCAGGCAGAGCTTTGTTAATTTTGGCGCAAAGAAATTGAATGTATCGAAACGATCCTGTAACATAGGGAATTTTTTCTGATGTGTAAGGATTGTTCGAGCGACGCCTTCCCAAAAAGCATTCTCATCCAAAAGGGACCTCTTCATCAGAAGTGTTGACAAGTATCGGAAATGACAGATGAATAGTCCCGTGAAAATGAATTGAACCAGCCCCTCCGGAGTCTCACTTCTTAGTACTTTCCTTAAATCATCGGGAAGGCTGCTTAATTCAGGAAGCGGCTGATCACTTACGTTTACATCATCTACAAAATCCTTGATGGCCAAACGATGAGGTTTGAAATCCTTCAAAACCAAAATGGTATTTTGACCATGCGGCGAGAAGACCAATCCATATTGATAGATGAAATGCAGTAATGGTGATAGGATGACGTCAAATAATTGAGCTGTCCAGGCTTCTGCAGTCAATCCTGATTTTTCAATAAGACTTTCCACATATGGTTTACCTTTGCTGTCGACATGTAAAAGGGACGCAAGCGTAATGGGCTTTTCGCCTTCTTCCATATAACTGTAAATGCTTTCTCTCCAAATCCCCCCCAGCATCTCCAAATATTGATACGGTACATTCTCTAGCTTGGAATAATACGGGTGATCAACATTTAAACTGGCCACTTCACCAGGAAGCACTACTTTGCATTGTTCTTTCAAGAATGAGTCATTTTCATAAATGTTCTTTATATACGTTGTGATTTTTGGAGCAATGACCGTGCGTTCAGCTGGCAATCCACGGTAGACTAGCGTATTTAAAATGCTCATCGGCAGCTTGACGTGGTGTTTATCCTTATTCGATACATTAACAAATGTCCGGATGGATTGTTGCGGCAAATATTTATCAGGACCATTTCCCAAAGCTACGATCAGCCCTTTAGCCAAGTCATCGGTAAAGTTCTGGATGATTACATTCTTCCACTGCCATTCATGAACTGGGAGGTAGTAATAGTTTTCTGCGTTCAGACCTTTTTCTGTCAATGTTTTTGCAAATGATTTTTGGGTTTCCCCATCCAGTTCATTCTCCATCAATTGCTTATAGGATAACGTTTCGACTGAATTGAACTCCCCCCTCTTTTTATGAACGGCAATCCAGGATAACTGAACTTCCTTCTGGTTTTCTGGGGCGAACTTCAAATAATCATCATAACCGAAACCGATTCTTCCCTTGTTATAAGCAATCCAAGGGTGACCGCTCATTTCGCCTTCAAGTAATGCATAATCCAGTTCGACTAAATCATCCGCATCTTGTTCAGGTTTGGATAGCAATTGGAGATCCGCAAGCAGCGTATGATGGAATTCTTTGATTAAATGTCCTGTTGTTTCTGCAGTCATCCCAATTAACGGCTGGATGTCCAAAATGAATTGAATAGCATCTTTAGCCTGTGTAATACCTTCCGTTTCACATACCTGGATTGACTCGGCCTGTACTTCATAGCTGTCAAATAGACGGGGCGACGCTAAAAATCGATAAGATTTCCCCTCATTTATCTTTAACTCATATAGATTTGCTGCTGCGTTTTCGTTCAGGACAGCTGGATGGATCATATCCTCATACATATACTCAGAAATCATCTTGGCCAGCAGGTTTTGGTTGACTATCGACCAATTTTTTTCTGAAACTGCCTGTTCCACTTCATTTATGAACTGCATATAATTCTTCCTTCCCTTTTCTTAGTAAGCCATGACGGGTGTTTTTACACGGAATGACTGAAATGCACCCTTTGGCTTCGATGGATAAACTTCTTTACCTGCCAATTGATTGATGATAATCGAATTTCGGAATGCCCCCAGACCTAGATCCGGAGCACCCACACCATGTGTATGTATCTCGCCATTTTGAATAAATAGGTGATTCGGTGTAGAGATGGCCGTTCCTACCTTATAGTCTTTCGTTATTGCAAGACGCCCCAAGTCATCGCGGACTAAATGGTCCTCCATGGTTTCAAGGAATGCCGGAAGGGTTGATTTATAACCCGTCCCAAAAACAATCGCCTCTGTGTCCACATCAAATTCGCTATCTTCAACCCACTGTCGGCATTTCAATTGCCAGCCATTTTCTCCGGGGGTAACTGCCGCAACTTCCGTCATGGCCCGAAGTTCAATGGCAAGTTCGGCATTTCCAATCGATTTCTCATACATCTTGTCAAAAATTGCTGCAATGGTCGTAGCGCTAATCCCTTTATACAATAAATCCTGTTTCGGCAGGATTTCATCCTTCTTTTCCTGCGGCAGCCGATAAAAGAAATCAAGGTAATCCGGAGTGAAGTATTCCAACCCGAGTTTTGAATATTCCATAGGGAAAAATCCCTTGGATCTTGTATACCAGTTTAGCTGGTAGCCATATTCCTCCTGCTCATTAAGCAAATCCAGAAAGACCTCGGCTGCACTCTGTCCAGATCCGACAACCGTTACGGATTTTTTCTTTAAGACGTTTTCTTTATTCCGTAAATAATCGGCCGAATGCAGGATGCTCTCTCCCATATAGGGCTGAAAGGCCGATGGAACAGTCGGGGAACTGCCAATTCCCATGACTACATGGCGGCTATAATAGACTTCGATCTTTTGTGTTTGTACATCCCTTACACTGATTTGATAGCAGGGTTCACCTTGATCTCCTATATATTCAACCGCCTCCACCGCTTTGCCAAAACGGCAGCTATCAAGTTGATGGGCAGCCCAGCGGCAATAGTCGTTATATTCTTTTCGTGGAATCAAGAATTTTTCAAGGAAGTAGAAATGATAAAGCCGATCATGCTGCTGTAAATAATTCAGGTAGCTATATGGGCTTGTCACATCTGCCATGCTAACCAGATCGGCAAAGAACGGCACTTGCAGCGTTGTCCCTTCCAGCAGCATCCCTTCATGCCAATTAAATTCCCCCTTTTTCTCAAAAAAGACGGCATTCAACTCCGGGGTTTTCTCCAAAAGGGCCGCAAGTCCAAGGTTAAATGGACCAATCCCTATCCCTACCAGGTCATAGATAGATTGTTGCTTCTCCATAGTTCCACTTCCTCTCGAAATTCCCCCGTGTGCATGACATAAGCAATGCTGTTTTGTCAGGGAGTTCTATCTCTTTAATTGGGGTAAACCCGCATTTTTCAAATAAATGAATCATCTTTGCATTCCTGATATCCGGTTCAGCCATCACTTTGTTTGTGGTTGAGGTAAGTAGTTGGAACTTCACCATTGCCCGTAAAAACGGCAAAGCCAGTCCTTTCCCTAGATAATCCGGATCACCAATGAGTAAATGAATGCCTTGATCTCCCTCTTCGGATTCATAATGATCTTCGATGATATCGCCTTTTACCCAATACGATTCCCAATAGCTCATGGGAATGGAGTCCAGACAGCCTAAATAAAGTGTTTGGTGTGTATCAGCCAGTGCCTTTTTTAAATGAACAGCAAATTTTTCTTTTGTGAAATTCAAATTCCAGTAGGGTATCACATGATCTTCATGCATCCATTCATGCAGTGTATCCAAATCCCTCTCAAATTCAACTTTGACAAATGAAAGCTGTTTATTGCAGTCCTTGAGCATTTCTTCATAACTATTTTTCATGGACGGCCATAACCCCCTGCGCGAACGGATTATCAATCGTTGTATAAACGGATTGTGTCTCAAGTGAACCAACAAGCTCATCCATATCATGGAATCGTGTCAGTAAATTAGCCTTACAAGTTAATTCCCGGGCATGAAGCAACTTTGAAACAACTCGATTCAACCCTTCATCTTCGCTATCCCTGCTGCATGTTTCCAGTTGTTCCTGAACGAGCTGTAACAGTTTGTTTTCCGATACTAATCCTTCCGTTCCAAAATTATTGATTAGGCCTAATAAGTGATTAAAAAAGAAATAGTATTGCAGTCTTTCTTCAGCGACTTCATCAGAACAAATCGTGAAGCTTTTTTCACTTAGTTCCGGCATGATTTTCTGCAGCCTGTCCACTTTGGACTCACAATAGTAATACCCTTGATTATCGCGATAATAAAAAGCGGCTGGATACCCATCTTGAAGCTGAATGATGGAATTTTGTTGATGGGCTTCCAAAGCGATTCCATACTCTTCAAATAGCCAAAGCATCGGTTTCAATGTCATGGACAGATAGGTTTTGAACCAATCCTTACTTACTTCTTCGGTACTGCGGTATTCTTCAGCTGATAATTTGCGGATGATCGCTCCAAGCCTTGATGGTGCACCATACGCATTATCCTGACATAAGCCGGCAATCAGGCTTGCTTGTTTATCGTTTTCATAAAAAGGATTTTCCCGGATATCAACATCGAATCCCGATTCTTGCTCGGTCGTTTTGATCGTTAAGTAAGCAGGATCCTTGATGATACGGAAGGAGGGGTGCCGTTCTTTTAGATCGTCGCCCACTTTAGAATCTATTAATTTTGCAATTTCGACACCGCGATCTAATTCTTTTTGCAGATTTGCACGTAAGGAATTCGTGATTTTAACCGGAACGGAAAATTTGTACATATATCTTGATGTGGGACTATATACCGTCCTAAATGAAGAAGTCGCCGTGAATTTTTTCCCAAGCGGCCCTGCATAAACTAGAGTCCCTTGCTCGATTAGCTTCTTGACCTCTTCTTTTTCGATAAGGGCTTTTGCCTGGAGCGGGTGTGCCGGGATGATGGTATATCGGCTTTCCTCTTGGCAATACGTTCGACGGAATTCACTGGATATCTCCAAGTCACCGGCTAATTCCTGTTTGATGATTTCACTTGCCGATCGGTCTTCACTGGAATCCTGGATGACAATCGACGGTTCTGCCAAGAAGTAGTGCAGCTGAAACTGCCCTTTTAATTCGGGTGAATAGATCCATTCATCTTTTTCCGAAATGCCTTGCTTGCTTTTCGGTGTCGGATGGAACAGGTGCCCGAATAAAAGTGACTGCTCTGCTTCGATATAGGTGAAATCGGGACTTTGAAGGGCATCAGCGTCTTCGGTCCTGGCTTCGACATACCGTTGAATATTTTGGCTGCTTAGGATGACACGCAGCATCAATTCATCCTCACTATCCGTCCGGCCCTGCTCATTCAATAATTCTTTAGAAACAATCGAGACCATTGTCACGTAATCTAATTCATGTACTTGTTTGGATCCCGTTTGATAGTAAATCGGGAAGTTGAAAATATGACGCCCCGTTTCCGACCAATATTTAAGCGGAACAAGCATTGCAATATCTTGGGATGTGAGCTTACTGACCACTAATGAATCTGGGATGGCCCCATCCAAATTCGGCCAGTTTTTCGTTTCTTCTAAATTGTAATTTCCGGTTTCCCGGAAATAACAATTCAGAAAGCTTTGCATTGTTGCCCTTTCAGCTATTTGCTTACCATTCATCTTCATTCCTCCATCATCTTGAACATTTCACCTAATACTCGGATTTCATCTAAAATTCCCTCTATGTGTTCAAGGCTTGTCATTGGATTCAATAGTGTCATTTTTAAATATACCTGTCCGTCAAAACGCGTTTTTGCTAAAAATGCCCGTCCGCTTTTCAGTAATTCTTGCTGAATCTGTTTATTTAATAGATTGACTAACTGATCACTTTCTCCCTCGGGATTATAACGGAATACAACCGCATTCAATTCGGGTTCTTTATTTAATACTGTGAATCCTTCCTCCTTATCAATCTTCGCTGCCACTTTACGTGCAAGATGACAAGTATAGTCGATCATATCGGCAAAGGTATCCAGTCCAACGACCTTTAATGACATCCAGAGTTTCAATGCGTCGAACCTTCTCGTCGTTTGAACCGATTTATTGACTAAATGAACCATGCCCTCGGCTTCATCTTCCTGTGGATTCAAGTAATCGGCGTGATGCTGGATATATTGAAATGAGTTGCTGTCAGAGACAAGAAAAGCACCACAACTGATGGGTTGATAGAATAATTTGTGAAAATCAACCGTAATCGAGTCGGCCCGTTCAATTCCGCTGATTAACTCTTTGTAATCCTTACTTAAAATCATCGCGCCTCCATATGCGGCGTCCACATGCAGCCATATCCCATTTTTCCTTGCCGCTTCGGACAATTCATGTAATGGATCGATTGAACCGAAATCCGTTGTTCCACAAGTTGCAACGATGGCAAATGGCAGTAAACCCTGTTCCTCTAAAATCGACATTTGATGATTTAATTCATCCATGGACAGACGGTGGTTTGAATCCGTTTTAATCGTGACTACAGACTGTTCACCAAGCCCCAGCTGTGCCGCTGATTTACGGACCGTAAAGTGGGCAGCCTCGGAGCATAGGATCCGCAATTTTTTCGCCTCGACTGGCAAACCTTGCTGCTGAACATCCACACCCCAGAAACGCTTACAATAAGCGTCCCTCGCCAATAGCAGTCCCATATAGTTGGATTGGGTTCCACCGCTTGTGAAAATCCCATCCGCTTGTTCAGGTAACCCCACCTGGCTGCACAGCCAATCTATTAAACGCTCTTCAACGAAGGTGGCAGCAGAGCTTTGGTCCCATGAATCCATGGATTGATTCAACGTGCCGATAATCATTTCGGCAGCCACGGCAGGTATTAATGTCGGGCAATGCAAATGTCCGATACAAGCGGGGCTGTGTACATTGATGCTGTCATTAATAACAAACTCCGCCAGCTCATCCGCTACAGCTTCCATTGTCTTCCCTTTTGGAGAAGCAAGGGACAGCTCGTTTAATCTTGCTTCGATTTCATACGGTTTTTTCCCAGAGTATGGTGAATCGTTCCCTTTTAAA
Organism: Peribacillus sp. FW305-BF15; assembly: GCF_058783805.1. Lineage (NCBI taxonomy): Bacteria > Bacillati > Bacillota > Bacilli > Caryophanales > Bacillaceae > Peribacillus > Peribacillus sp. FW305-BF15. Next base: position 269,810 of record NZ_JBYSYV010000003.1, read on the forward strand.
AAGTCTGTCAGCTTTTTTTCAATGATTTTCAATGACTGGCTGTAGTTGTTGAAGCCTTCTTCGTTATTCAAAAACATCCGAGAATATGCAAAATCCGTTTTATTTATCATTTCGATCATTGATCATTCACCCTCTTGCAACTGCTGCACGAACAGCTTGTTCAAAAATTGCAGTGGCTTCGCGAAGCTGGGATTCCGTTACGATCAATGGAGGCAGGAACCTCACTACACTTCCATGTCTGCCGCCAACTTCCAGAATCAATCCTCTTTGAAAGCATTCCTGTTGAATGGCACTGGCAAGTTGCGAATCAGCAGGATGGCTTCCATTCGCATTTTGCGGTTCTTCATGATTGATCATTTCCACACCGACCATTAATCCCCGGCCCCTGACATCACCGATTTGCTTAATATCCTTTTGCAAATCTTTAAGAATATCCTTTAAGATTTCTCCCATTTTAGCGGCATGCTCCACAAGATTCGTCTCTTTCATGTATTTTAAAGTAGCTGTTCCTGCTGCCATTGCCATTTGATTTCCGCGGAACGTACCGATATGTGCACCTGGTGACCATAGGTCAAGCTCTTTGTTATAAATCACCACCGATAATGGAAGACTTCCGCCTATTGCTTTGGATAGTACAAGAACATCCGGAACGATTCCTGCATGTTCAAAGGCAAACATTTTCCCTGTACGGCCGATGCCTGATTGAACTTCGTCGATAATTAGCGGAATGCCCTTCTCTTTCGTTATTCTCCTGATTTCCTTAAGCCATGGAATTGGAGCTGGAATGGAGCCTCCCTCACCTTGTACTGCCTCTAAAATCATTCCTGCAGGTGCCAATAATCCGGATTCGGGATCGTTCAATAGATTTTCGATATACTGGCTGCTGATTTTATGACTTTCTTCTCCGCCTATTCCAAAGGGACAGCGATATTGATAGGGATACGGCAGGAATTGAACATCTGGCATTAACCCTTGTATTTTTTCCTTTGGTTTTGTATTGCCGCTGATTGACATGGTAGCATGCGTTGCCCCGTGGTAAGCTCCTTGGAAGGATAAAATGCTTCTATTGCCTGTCGCTGTTTTAACCAGTTTAAGTGCTGCCTCAATGGCATCTCCGCCAGTAGGACCACAGAATTGAATTTTTGCATTTTTCCTGAATTCCTCAGGCAGGCATTCAAAAATTTCATCGACGAACTGCTCTTTAATTGGCGTCGTAAAGTCCAATGTATGCAAAGGACGCTTATCCTTAAGAATTTTTTCCATTGCTTCAAGCACTGCCGGATGATTGTGTCCAAGCGCTAATGTTCCAGCCCCGGCAAGAAAATCAATATATCGTTTTCCATCCATGTCTGTTAAGTAAATTCCCTCCGCATGATCGATCGCCATGGGTAATCTTCTAGGATATGATCGGGCATTTGATTCCCTTGTATTTTGTTGTTCCAGTAGTTGATCATTTTTTGTGAGCGTGTTCGTTACCATAGTGAACCTCCATGTATTGAATTAATTGAGAATAATTATCATTATCATGGAACTAATTTTACTGATAATGATAATTATTCTCAATGAGTAAATCCACTCATTTTTCTGTTAGTAAATTCCAATAAAATTAAGAAAAGGTTAAAACTGGGGCCTATTCTCTATTTATCTATTGAATATAAAAATGTTCTTAAGGCTTTATTAAGACTCTGTTTATAAGCTGAACGCAGTCAAAAATCATGGAAAAGGAGGAAGAACAATGAATGGTTTAAAAGGAAAGCAGCTCCTACAAAGATACGATCATTCTATCTTCCGTGCTCCTACTCTTATTAATTGGTGCAATAGCTTTCGCCCACTTCTTTAAACGAAGAGGTTAATAGGATAATAGACTTACAAAAAATTGAGGTATCCCAAAAATTTGGGATGCCTTTTTTGAATTGGCGTATAGCCTTTTTGGGTTATTCCTCCCCATTTGATTAATTTTTAACTGCTAATCAATATAAAATACCCTTATTTGGTATAAAATAGTAAAATAGAGAGGTAAATGAACCTCAATCAAGAGGGTTGTTCACTTGTTTATCATTTGGTTTTAGTGGGTAAAGATTTCCATTATTACTTTATCCGATTGCATTAGTTTCACTTTTTTAATAATAAGGTCGGTGTCAGGGGGGAAACGGATGAAAAGAAATCATACGATGATGCAATTTTTTGAGTGGCATCTTGAGGCAGATGGTTCTCATTGGGAAAGATTGAAATACGCAGCCTCCAAGTTGAAGGATATAGGAATAGATTGTGTTTGGCTTCCGCCAGTCACCAAAGGGCAATCCGTTGGGGATAATGGATATGGAATATATGACGGTTACGATTTGGGGGAATTTGACCAAAAAGGAACCGTTCGTACCAAATACGGAACCAAAGATGAATTGCTGCAAGCAATAGCCACCTGTCATAACTACGGACTTTGCGTTTATATCGATTTAGTCATGAACCATAAAGCAGGAGCTGACGGAACCGAAAAATTTGAGGTGATTGAAGTCAATCCAGACAACCGTATGGAAGATATTTCAGAACCATTCGAAATGGAAGGCTGGACCAAATTCGATTTCCCGGGCCGTAAAAATAAATACTCTGACTTTAAGTGGAACCATACTCATTTCAATGGTACAGACTATGATGCCGAAAACGACAAAATGGGTGTATTTCGCATCACAGGCGAAAATAAGCACTGGAATAAGCATGTCATCGATGAATTCGGAAACTACGATTATTTAATGTTTGCCAACATCGATTACAGCCTGCCAGAAGTTCGTAAGGAAATGATTAGCTGGGGAAAATGGATGGTTGATACGTTAAAGTGTGATGGTTTTCGTTTGGACGCCGTTAAACATATCGATTATGAATTCATCAACGAATTTCTCCAAGAACTCATTCCTTATACAAAGGAACATTTTTTTATGGTCGGCGAATTTTGGAAGGCGGATGTTAAAGCCTGTCAAACTTACTTAGAGCAAACCAATCATGACCTCAACTTGTTCGATGTTTCCCTGCATTATAAATTTCATGAGGCCTCAAACGCAGGAACAGACTTCGACCTCTCAACCATCTTTGATGATACCCTCGTCCAAACCAATCCAGCAGAGGCTGTCACTTTTGTCGATAACCATGACTCCCAGCCTCACGAATCCCTGGAGTCTTGGGTAAAGGACTGGTTCAAGCCATCGGCATATGCACTTACCTTGCTTAGACTTTGCGGTTATCCGTGTGTATTTTACGGAGACTATTATGGAATCGGCGGACCTTCTCCGGTGCCTGGGAAAAAGGATATCCTGGATCGCCTATTATTCGCTAGGTATGAAAAAGCTTACGGAGAACAAACCGATTACTTTGATGATCCAAATACGATAGGCTGGGTCCGGCACGGAGTTGAAGAGCTAGAAGGCTCGGGGTGTGCGGTCATTATCTCTAATGGAGACCACAACAGTGAAAAAAGGATGTTCGTCGGCGAGCATCGTGCTGGTGAAATCTGGAGTGATTTAACCTATCATAGAGATGACCACATCACCATTGAAGAAGATGGGTTCGCTACCTTCCCCGTTCATGGAAAAAGCGTATCTGTATGGGCCTTGAATAATCCACTCTAAAAAGAGATAGGAAGGAACGGCATGTCTTTTGCAGATATGCTGTTCTTTGCTGATTACACTACCCAAGAAGATTTGGAAAAAGATAATTTTTCCATTACAGTCAATCATGGTAAGATAAGGGGAAAAGGAGTTGAAGGAAAAGTGAAAAATGAAATCATTGAAAGATTCACTTCTTATGTGAAAGTGGATACCCAATCGAATGAGGAAAATCCCTCATGCCCTTCTACACCCGGACAGCTGACCTTGGCAAATGCATTGGTCAAGGAACTTCAATCCATTGGGATGAAGGATGTGACAATTGATGGGAACGGCTATGTCATGGCAACCTTGCCAGCCAATTCAAATAAGGATGTTCCGACAATCGGTTTCTTGGCCCATGTCGATACAGCAACGGATTTCACCGGAAAAGATGTAAAACCGCAAATCGTCGACAACTATGATGGCAAAGATCTTACTTTACATGAAAAATTGGATGTCATTCTTTCACCTGATGATTTTCCTTCGCTTAAGAACTATAAAGGGCATACCTTGATTACGACGGATGGGACAACCCTGTTGGGAGCAGATAATAAGGCTGGAATTGCCGAAATCATGACTGCCATGGATTATTTGATCAAGCATCCGGAAATCAAGCATGGAAAAATCCGTGTTGCTTTTACCCCCGATGAGGAAATCGGCAGGGGACCCCATAAGTTTGATGTAGATGCTTTTGGTGCCCAATTTGCCTACACCGTGGACGGCGGCCCGCTTGGGGAACTTGAATATGAGAGCTTCAATGCAGCATCCGCCAAAATCCTGATCAAAGGGACGAATATTCACCCTGGTACGGCTAAAGGAAAAATGGTGAATTCGGCAAAAATCGCCATGGAATTCCATAATATGCTCCCAGCGGCAGAAGCACCGGAATATACGGAGGGTTACGAAGGATTTTATCACCTGCTTTCCTTTCATGGTGATGTGGAAGAGACCAAGCTTTCTTACATCATCAGGGATTTCGACCGCCAAAGATTCAATGAACGCAAGGAATATATAACAAAAGTAATCGAAGATTTAAAAGAAAAATATGGGCAAAACCGAATCCAGCTCGAATTACAAGACCAATACTTCAACATGAAGGAAAAAATTGAGCCCGTGAAGGAAATCGTGGATATCGCCCATGAAGCAATGGAGAAACTCGATATAAAACCGAAAATCTCGCCAATACGCGGTGGTACGGACGGATCTCAATTATCGTATATGGGCCTGCCAACACCCAACATCTTTACGGGCGGGGAGAACTTTCATGGAAAATATGAGTTTATTTCCGTTGATAATATGATATTGTCCACTAAAGTGATCGTTGGCATTGCATCACTTTTTGAAGAAAAAGCAAAGTAGCTTGATACGAAATATCTATTGAAATAAACCCCCAGACTTCAAGTCTGGGGGTTTTCAATAGATATTAAGCGCGTTTCCAGTGACGGTGCTTGGCAATTGCCTCGATAAAGGCAGAACCGCTATTTTGATCCGTAACAGCTACAATGCCTGAAGCTGGATCATTGGAAATGATGCCTGCCTTCGATAAGATCATGGCCCCTTCTTTTCCCGCACCAATCGCTTTGAAATGATTGTAGGCTTCATCAACAAAGTAAATGGGTTCCTTGGATGCCATTAAAGCATCGACACTCCCCTGCCCCCCTGCTACATATACAGCATCGAAAAGTACCGAATCGGCTGTCAGGAATGTCTGGTTCACCTCGACCTGCTGTCCTTCAGAACTTGTAACCACTCCACGATTATGACTGATGAATTCAGCCGTTATACCTGCCGATTTAAATGATTCCAAGACTTGATTAACCTCTGAATCGTTGAAACCATCTGCAGCCAAGATTGCCACTTTTCTTGTTGCGGCCGTGTTCACTTTCATTTGCTCCTGGCTTAAAGCCGGAGAAGCCAAGTCCATTTGAACCTCAATTTTGTTGGCTGGAGGATTCACGCCCACTCCCATGGCGATCGTTTTGGCCAGTTCAACATCCACATTGCTGAACATCTCGACAATTTGCTGCTGAACATCCTTACTTTTCACTTTTCCCACTTCAAAGTGGAAAGCCTGAATAATATGCTCCTTCTCCACTTCCGTCATGCTATTCCAAAATAGTTTAGCCTGGCTGTAATGATCCTTGAAGCTTTCACTGCGCTGCCGGACCTTCCTGCCATCGACCTTCTCCTGGTAATGTGCATAGCCGCCTTCCCCTTCCGAAGCAGGTTCAGGAGAGTTGCCTGCAAGGGAGTTTTTGTGGTAGCTGACCGGCCCTGGATTTATTGACATCCGGTGCATGCCATCGCGCTGATTATTATGAACGGGGGCAACCGTCCTATTAATCGGTAGCTCATGGAAGTTCGGTCCTCCCAATCTGGATAGCTGGGTATCGGTGTATGAGAATAAACGTCCCTGAAGCAGCGGATCATTTGAAAAATCAATACCCGGTACAACATGCCCCGGATGGAAAGCTATCTGTTCCGTCTCTGCAAAAAAGTTATCCGTATTTTGGTTCAAAACCATTTTTCCGATTATTTTAACCGGGATTTGTTCTTCCGGCCATAGTTTAGTAGGATCAAGGATATCAAAGTCGAATTTGAATTCATCTTCCTCCTTAATCATTTGGACGCCAAATTCAAATTCAGGATAATTCCCGGTATCTATCGCTTCCCACAGATCTTGGCGGTGAAAATCAGGATTCTTCCCTGCAATTTTCTGTGCCTCATCCCAGACAAGGGATTTTACTCCCAGTACAGGCTTCCAATGGAATTTAACAAAATGGGCCACACCTTGTTCATTTACAAAACGGAATGTATGGACACCAAACCCTTCCATCATCCGGAAACTTCTCGGTATGGCCCTATCAGATAGGTGCCACATGACCATATGTGCCGTTTCTTCATTGTTTGCGACGAAATCCCAAAACGTATCATGGGCAGATGCCGCCTGAGGTATTTCATTATGAGGCTCCGGTTTAACCGCATGAATTAAATCCGGGAACTTAATGGCATCCTGGATAAAAAATACCGGAATATTATTTCCGACCAAATCATAGTTTCCTTCCTCCGTATAGAACTTTGTGGAAAATCCCCTTACATCACGGACTGAGTCTGCCGATCCGCGGGAACCTGCCACCGTGGAGTAACGAACGAATACTGGTGTCTTGACTGAAGGGTCTTGAAGAAACTTTGCTTTTGTATATTCGGTCATCGGTTCATATACCTGAAAATATCCATGTGCTCCAGATCCACGCGCATGGACAATCCGCTCAGGAATACGCTCATGGTCAAAATGAGTCATTTTTTCACGAAAATGAAAATCCTCCATCAAAGTTGGACCACGGGTTCCCGCTTTCAAAGAATGCTCATCCTCAGAAACACGCAAACCTTGGTTAGTCGTCATCTTTTTCCCATTATCGTCCACTCGATATTGATCCAGCTGCCGCTGCTTACTTTGCCCATTGATTCTTCCGCTTTCATTTGCTTTCGTCATCCCACTCAATCCCTCCATGTCTAAGAATTCAGATTAAATCGCGTTGTTTATTGTCTACAGGGTTCGTTGACTTCGACTCCAGGCACTCGCTTTCCGCGGGCGGTCCGTGAGCCTCCTCGGCGCCTTTGCGCCTGCGGGGTCTCCCCTGGACTCGCTTTTCCCGCAGGAGTCCCGCACCTTACGTTCCAATCAACTTTGTTTTAAAATTAGATAAACCCCTTTTTTCTACAAACAGATGTATTTATTGTTTCGAAATAATCGCATTATCCTTCCTCATATACCACTCTGTTTTGACGGTTAAACAGAATTTGGAGAAAGTATCTAAACCTCCTCATAAACAAAAAAACTACTATTTCAGTGAGGACGGATCATTTCGGGGGAGGGCGAATTATCTGTGTGTAGGTCGAATTTTCCCCCGGTGGGTCGAAAAGTTCCTGTCCCAAGCCATAAAAAAGAAGCGGGAAGACCGATTTTCGGTCTTCCCGCTTCTTTCATTCGACATCTTTAGTTCTTAAAGGCCTCTGAAACCTTCAAAAGCTTGCCTTTCACTTTCGTATTTTTCATCACTTTCAAGACAAGCGGTCCCTTTTCATTCAATATTTCCACATAAGAAACATTATCCTGGATCGTAATGATCCCGATATCCTCTGCATTCACTCCATCAATCTTTGCGATGGTTCCGACAAAATCCACAGCCCTGAGTTTCTTTTTCTTGCCGCCATTAAAATACAGCTTCATGATTTGTTTATTCAATTGTTCACTTTTATCTTTTTTGATTTTTGGACGGGCTTCCAGTTTGGCTTCGAATTCCACTTTTTTATTGGAGACTTCCTCTTTAGATGGAGCAGTCATCTTAGGGATTTCAAAACCGATATATCCTTGGATCTCGGTAAGGAATTTGTCTTCGTACGGCGTCACAAAAGTAATGGCTTTTCCTTTTTTACCGGCACGGCCCGTTCTTCCCGTTCGATGTACGTAACTTTCCTTTTCCAATGGCAGGTCATAGTTAATTACATGGGTTATATTGTCGATGTCAATTCCACGGGCAGCAACATCTGTTGCAACCAAATAGCGGAATTCACCTCTTCTGAATTCATTCATCACTGCAAGGCGATCTTCCTGAAGCATGCCGCCGTGAATCATATCACACGGATATTCCAGTTCCAGCAGCTGTTCACATACTTGATCCACCCTATCTTTCGTCCGGCAAAATATGATGCAGCTATCAGGGTTTTCCGTGACGGTTACGTCTCTAAGCAGGGAAAACTTATCATCTTCTTTCACTTCTATAAGGGCATGTTCAATTTTCTCCGTCGTTAAACCCTTTGCTTTGATTTCAATATCCAAAGGATCCTTCATATATTGCTTGCATAGTTTTTTTATACTTTCAGGTAATGTAGCAGAGAACAGCATGGTTACTCTATCTTTCGGAAGCTCCTTAATAATGGCTTCCACTTGTTCGATGAAGCCCATATTCAGCATTTCATCCGCTTCATCAATAACTAAATGAGTTAAGCGTTCCAAGGCGAATGTCCCTTTCTCGATATGATCCAGAACACGACCCGGGGTTCCGACGACTACATGGCTTTTTTGTTTCAATTCCGCTTTTTGCAGTGCGAATGGATGTTTTCCATAAACTGCAGTAGCCTTTATCCTCTTAAATCTGCCAATATTCGTAATATCCTCTTTTACCTGCACAGCGAGCTCACGTGTCGGTGTTAAAATAAGCGCCTGAGGCTTATTCTCTTCCCAATCGACCATTTCGCAGATCGGTATGCCGAATGAAGCGGTCTTGCCGCTTCCTGTTTGCGATTTAACGACAAGATCCCGCTTTTTCAGCGCCACTGGAATCACTTCGCGCTGTACTTCGGTTGGATGTTGATATCCCAAGCTTTCTAATGCCCTAACAATTTCATCGCTTAATGTATAGTCAGTAAAACTCAATTCATTCATATAATTAGCCTCTTTTGTTGTTTAGTATGTTGCTTTATTGTTCCCATAATCGTAATTTCCTTATACAGAGTTCTATTATACGCGATATGCACCAATAAACCTTGTAATATCCAAATTCAATAGTTCTATTTCAATATAATGAAACGTCCGTCTTCATTGAAACAATGTCTTCAGGGCCCACATGATTGGAGTTAATCAAAATGGACCCCGCTTCTTTCAATATGCTAAAATATGTATGAAATTGCGGAAATAAAGGGTGTATATTCCAAACCGATGGCCAAAAGGAGGACTCATTATGATAATCGTAACGAATAGAATCAGAGTCAAAAAAGGGATGGGTGCAGTCATGGCCCCAGGATTTACTGCACCAGGTCCACTTGATACGATGGAAGGCTTCGTAAAAGTTGAAGTATTATTAACGCAGAATTTGACGGATCACGATGAGCTTAGCGTTAATATGTACTGGGAAAACCTTGATAACTTTACGGCTTGGAGAAATAGCGATGCATTCAAAGCTGCACATAAACGGCCTGAACCAGGTTCCGGTGAAGCAAAAAAAGAATCTCCAATTCTAGGCAGCGAGCTTACAACGTATGAAGTCGCCTCGGTAAAGGAAATAGCTAAATAATGAAATCACACAAAAAAGAGGCCGCAAAATATGCGTCCTCTTTTTGTTTTTCCTTAATGAATTTTACTTAGCTTCGGCTTTTTTGATTTGTTTACTTCTAAGCTGACCGCAAGCCGCATCAATATCCGTTCCATGTTCTTGGCGGATTTTACAATTGATGCCTCTCTTTTTCAGCGTATCATAAAACGAGAGAACGGACTCTTTGTCACTTCTTTGGTATTGGCTATGCTCATCTACAGGATTATATGGGATCAGGTTGACATAGAGACGATGTTTTTTGTCATCAAGAAGGTCGGCAAGTTGCTCGGCTTCTTCTTTATGGTCATTGACATCTTTCAATAGGATATATTCGATCGTAATTCTCCTATTCGTTTTCTCTAAATAATAATCAAGAGATTTCATCAATTTTTCTATTGGGATGCCTCGGTTTATCTTCATGATTTGCGTCCTGAGCTCATTATTCGGCGCATGCAATGAGATGGCCAGATTCACCTGTAATTGAGTATCGGTGAATTCATAGATCTTATGGGCAAGGCCGCTTGTCGAAACAGTAATGCGCCTGCCCGCGATAGCAAGACCCTTATGGTCCATGAGCACTTTCAAAAAGTCTAACATATTTTCGAAGTTATCGAACGGTTCGCCAATACCCATTACTACAACATGGCTTACAACATCACCTTTTTCCAATTTATCAAGATGCAGTTGGACGTTCATGATTTGTTCCACTATCTCCCCGCTGGATAAATCACGGCTTTTGGCCAATAACCCACTGGCACAGAAACTGCAGCCAATATTACAGCCCACTTGGGTGGTGACACAAACCGAAATTCCATATTTATGTCTCATCATAACCGTTTCGATAAGGTTGCCATCCTGTAATTTAAACAGAAACTTGATCGTACCATCCGCTGCTTCTTGCTTGACGTGCTCAGTCAAAGTCTGGATGACAAAGTGCTCTTCAAGTAATTTTATGCACTCTTTATTAACATCCGTCATTTCAGAGAAACTCGTCACACGTGTTCTATAAAGCCACTCCCAGACTTGGGAAGCTCTGAATTTTTTATGGCCATGGTCCGAAAGCCACGCTGTCAATTGTTCGAATGTTAAACCATAAATGGACTCTTTATTCATTCGTTACCCTCTTTTCATTACAGTAAGATTTAATACTTTAACCCATTACATTAAGGGGAACTCCCCCGGAATCAGTCTCTATCATTTATGATATGGTTCATTTCTGTTTATCCGAAAAGCCCGATATATTTGCTCCACAAGAACCAATTTCATTAATTGATGCGGAAAGGTCATTTTCGAGAAGGAAAGGGCATAATCGCTTCTTGATAACACCTCTGTGCCAAGTCCAAGCGACCCGCCAATAATAAATGCAATCTTGCTCTTTCCATAGGTGGCAAGCTGATCCATATGAGTGGCCAGCTGTTCTGAAGTAAGCTGTTTTCCATTGATTTCAAGCGTTATTACGTAGGTGTCCGGGCTGACTTTGGCCAGGATTCGTTCACCCTCCTTTTGCTTTACAATGTCCATGTCCGCTGTACTCAGGTTCTCCGGAGCCTTTTCATCCGGTACTTCCACAAGTTCTATATTAGCATAGGAGCTTAACCTTTTTGTATATTCAGCAATTCCTTGCTTTAAGTATTTTTCCTTTAGCTTGCCAACAGTAATAATCGTTATTTTCATATATATCCTCTAGCTTTCATTATGTTTTTACTATCAATTGTTGGATTTGCCTACCTATTATCATACCTTACAGTGACCTATAAGCAAAACAAGCATATCCTTTCCAATTTTTAATGCTTTTATAATAAAAACCGCTGCCCCTGAAAGCGGCAACGGTAACTTTCATTATTGAAGATATTCGGCTGGACTTAGTTCCAATCCGAACAATTATCTTGATTATTCATACTACCTAATGCTTGGATCTAAACGATTCCACCCGCCGCTTTAATCTTCGGAAAATGTTAAGAACAGGTTAAGAACAGGTTACAAACATGTTATCCACAAAAGTTATCCACATATCCACAAAATCTATCCACATCTTGTATGGGAATATTAGTTCCCTACTAGATATATTGCCACGTTTCGACAATATTCACAGGTTGTTGATAACTGATTTTCTTCTGGAACCAGCGTTAACACAGGATAGGTTTCACATTCGTATACCACTTCATCCAACGCCATGTCCACGTGTTCCTGACAGCAATATAATTTCATCCTTCATATCTCCTTTCCCACTCATTATTCCCAGTACTTCTATTCCCAATTATCCACAAGTTAACTTGAGATCTTTAATTTAAGTATATATCCACAGGTAATCGTAACAAAAAATAAAAAAAGCGCAAGGAAATAGAAAGGACAGGAGGCATTTTTTCCCCCTGTCCTTTTGTGATTTAAATTTCGCTGCTTGAAAGTTTGACTTCCGTAGTTTCTTTCTTTCCGTCACGGTAATAAATGATTTTAACTTTATCACCGATTTTCTTTTCGTTGTAAAGGTATTTTCGTAATTCCACAACGTCATGAATTTTTTCATTATCCATTCCAATAATGACGTCAAATTCCTTCAATCCTGCTTTGGATGCTGGAGAGTTGCTTTGAACGCCTGTTATTGCAACGCCAGATGTAACTTTTCTTGGTAGCTTTAATGTATTTTGTTGATGGTATTGGGAAATCTCTTCTACAGATGCCAAATTCACACCCAAGAAGGCACGTTTCACTTCACCAAATTCCTCTATATCATTAATAATCGGTATAACTGAATCGATCGGAATGGAAAGACCGATTCCTTCCACTGCATTTTCCGCAATCTTCATCGAATTTATTCCGATGACCTGCCCTGACATATTAACGAGTGCCCCCCCGCTGTTACCTGGGTTAATCGCCGCATCGGTCTGGATGACCTCCGCATTCCAATCCACTTGTCCGTCCTCATTGATATCCACCTCTATCGTGCGCTCCAAACCGGAGATGATCCCTTGTGTGATCGACCCGGAGAATTGAAGGCCTAATGGATTGCCAATGGCAATGACGGGCTCACCAGGTTTCAATTTGCCGGATTTTCCGAATTCAGCAATGGTTTTGACTTTATCACTATTCACGACAATGACAGCTAAATCTGTCCATGGATCACTACCTTGTAGTTCAGCTGGCAATTTTGTGCCATCACTTAATGTAACTTCTAGTTCATTAGCGCCTTCAATGACGTGATTATTCGTGACGATATAGGCTTTGCCCCCATCTTTTTTGTAGACGACTCCAGAACCAGTGCCGGCTTCCGCCGAACTGTCCTCGGCATTGGTCCCTTGACCCCAGAAGTTCGTTTTCTGAATGTTAGTGATTCCGACCACTGCGTCGCTGGCCTTATCTACAGCATTGGTGACAGCACTTGTTACATCCAGAGTAAGGTTTTGCTGGGACTGCTCCGTGGTCCTTCTCTCCGTTGATTTTTCCGTTGTACTTTCTTTTTCATCGTTATTTAACAGTCCGCTTCCCGGAAAGACTAATAAAATAAGTAAGGCCCCGATGATGGCGCCCCCCAAGCCTGCTAGAAAATAGCTCGTATGGCTTTTTTTTCGTTTATTTTGGTTCTCATCATTCTGATCATAATAACCCAAGACCGCCCCATCCTCTCATTTTAGTAATGTATTATAGCAATTCTATTGTTTGGTATCCTCCCTCAATTATACTCAATTACCGAAATTTTTCTAAAAAAAAGCATGCTTAATTTAAGGGGCAACATGAAATTGACTAGTATCAGCCCTTTTCCTTTTACCTATACAGTTCTAACCAAACGATACCCCTTTTAATCCGATTCGTAACTTACGAATCGAAATTTTTAAAAATAAAAAAGGAATGAACAAGGTATCCCTCATCCATTCCTTTCATTTATAATGTAACAAGTTCCGTTGGTCTTTTCGGGTCAGTATCATATAAGGAAAATTGTTCACCCACGATGATTCCCTTTGTCTTTAACGTCTGTTCCACCGACATTCTTGCTAGATCCTTCATATTGTTATCAAGGCTTAAGTGGGCCAGGTAAATCCGCTTGGTCTTATCACCGGCCACTTCGCTCATTGCAAGGGCAGCGTCTTCATTACAAACATGTCCGACATCACTTAAAATCCGGCGCTTGATGCTCCATGGATATTTTCCCATCCTTAGCATGGACACATCATGGTTACTTTCGAATACATAAGCATCGGCATTTGAGATGATTCCTTTCATCCGATCGCTTACGTACCCTGTATCGGTAATGACCACAAGTTTCTTATCTTCATGATGAAAGACGTAAAACATCGGCTCTGCCGCATCATGTGAAACGCCGAAAGATTCTATATCAAGGCTGCCGAACGTTTTGACCTGTTCCATTTCAAATGTGAATTTTTGTTCGGTTCCAATTTCACCGATCGATCGCTCCATGGCATTCCATGTTTTTGCATTCGCATATATCGGGAGTTTATGTTTTCTGGCAACCACGCCAAGACCTTTAATATGGTCGCTGTGTTCATGGGTAACAAGGATACCGGATAGCTTGGACATATCACGGCCTATATCCTGAAACAATGCTTCCAGGGCTTTACCGCTTAAGCCGGCATCGACGAGGAATGATTGATCCTCCGTTTCCACGAAAAAGGCATTTCCCGTACTCCCGCTTGCGAGAACACTAAAATGCATTGTCATCTATACTCACTCCAGTATTTTTTCTTCTGTATTCAATTCAATGACCTCTCCATCAAAAGCATTCACGAAGAGATCCGTTTCGTCATCAATTACCACCCACCATGTTGGCACAAGTAAATGTGACACAGATGTCGTCTGCAGCGAATTGTAATATCCCAATTTTACATTCGTGACTTTGCTTTTGGGATCAATATCATCATTGTCATACAATGCTCCAATAGCAGTTATGGCAGATTTCAATTCTTTAGGTTTATTGAATTTTTTGATTTCCTCTAAATACATCTGTTCATAGGAAACGATTTCACCCTTCTTGTTCAGATATAGAGTGACCTTCCCCTTACTATTATTATAAAACATCTTTTTATCTTCCACTTGATAGCAGGTGATGGTCTGGCTGATTTCATCATAGCTCCAATAATGATATTCATTTCCTTTTAATATATACTCCTTCAGGAATATATCAAGGTCTGCAGCATTAATTTCCGCTTTCATGCCAACCGGTGTTTTAAATGTACCCACAAGCTTCTTATCATCGATGATTTTTGCTTTTTGATTTTTCAGGTACTGTATATCTTTCTTCTCGAAAGTCTTGCTTTGGGCAATCAGGAATTGATCCGACTTTTGTTTCGGAAGAGGGGTTTCTATGGAAATCTCATCTTCTTTCAACAGTTCTTCCGTAGTGGACTCCGTGAAACTTTCATATTGGGAGTCATTAATCTTTTCCAGGAATTGATAAAGAAGAAAAATATTCAAAACGAAGAAAACCATGATGAAAATCGACTTTGTATTATTCCAATCCACTTTGACCGCCTCCTTCTTCAAAAGGCACAATAAACCATTTATCGCCGATACGATAATACCAAGTGGGCTCAAGTGTAACTAGAGTTACAAGTTTGGAATCCAGGGATTTATCCAATCTATAGCCTATCGAGATGTCCTCCACGCTATTGAAATCGACATTATCTTTCGATTTCAGCTGATTCACTACTTCTTTACCGCTTGGTAAAGTCTTTGCCGATCCTACTGACGGGAGGACTGAATCAAGTTTAAAATATGGACGATCATAGCTATAAATTTCTTCTTTCCCCCAAATTTGCTCGATTTCCGTCATTCCAGATTCATTGAAGGCCGGATAACCATTCACGAATAAGCGGAATACCACTCGTTGTTCATTCTCCGACATATTGGCAAAGCGGTAATTGTTATTTTCCCAACCGGCATGATCATTGATGAAATCGATGCTCTTTTGCAAAAGGTCACTGGAACTGTCAAATAACTTGCTCTTTTGTGCCGGATTAATATAAGAAATTAAGTAATTCTCTTTATTGACCGTCATAAGTCTTGTTCCATCCGTATATTCCTCACCGACCGAAACCGATTCCTGGCGAACGAACTTCGGAAAACTAAATAACGCATTTTTCAAGTTTCCAATATCCAAATAGTCAATATAATATTCAAGTCTATTGATCTCCACTGGGTTTTCCGGGACGAACAGCGTCCTTTTGCTGTTTATCGTTTCGGCCGTGTATTCAGGATGCTTATCATAGGAACCCCGATAAAATGAATCCATGAAATTCCTTAGTTTTTTAGAGTCGACCATACCTTGATAAATCTTTCTCCGATCGTAGGAAACAAAATAAACGGCAGATTCATTACCACTGATATTCTTTTGTTTAATGATGATTCGATCAAACGAAAATTCAGGCACTTCCTTATCCGTTATATTCAATACCGTTTTATAAAGAGAGATGGGAATATCATCGGAGAATTCGATTTCAATCGATCCATCTTCATGGACAAAATCGTCAAATTTCCTTTGCAGCCTGTTTACGGATATCTCTTTTAGGCCTCTAAAACGCCATTGCGAAAATTCTTTTTCCATTTCATTGATTTCTGCCGGATTGGAAGTCTGGAAATGCTGCCCATTGCCATGGAAAAGGATACTGACTGGTTTAATGACATCACTGACAATCTGGACATCGCTTTTAATCTTTATGAATTCCGACGATTGTTCAAATGGATCATACTCAGGCTCGTACGTCCAAATGCTCCATGTCAAAAATATGCTTGTCCCAACCAAAATAATCAGTATTATACTTTTTGCACGTTCAAAATTCATGACCAATCATCCTCTTCTTCCTGTTCGTAAGGAAGTGTAAAGAACACGGTAGTTCCTTTTCCATCCACACTTTCCGCCCATATTTTCCCGCCATGCGCCACGACCATCTCTTTTGCAATCGCTAAACCAAGCCCTGTCCCGCCTAAGTTACGGGCCCTTGCTTTATCCACACGGTAGAAGCGGTCGAATATTTTATCAATGACGTTTTTCGGGATACCCACTCCTTGATCTGTAATGCTCACAATGATAAAGCCATCAGATGCCCTGACGCGGAAAGTCACTTGACCCCCTTCAGGTGAGTACTTTAATGAGTTGGAGATTACATTATAGAGAACCTGGGTGATTTTATCTTCATCAATATCCACAAAATAAGCTTCCTTCGGCAAATCACGCTTAAACGTGATGTCATCATTTTTCGACATTTCAAAACGATCGATGATGTGGTCATAGAATTTATTGAAATTCACCCAGCCAGTTTTAAGCCTGTAATCTTTACTGTCCATTTTCGAAAGCTGTAACAGATCATTAACAAGCCTGATCATTCGCTCCGTTTCATTTTGGGTCACGCTTAAAAACGATGGAGCGATTTCCTCGTCCTTCCATGCCCCTTCAGCCAATGCCTCCAGGTAACTTCTCATCGTCGTTAACGGAGTTCGTAGTTCATGTGATACATTGGCAACGAATTCCCTGCGTTCACTCTCGATTTTTTCCTGCTCTGTTATATCATGCAAAACCGTGATCAAACCATTAACGAATCCCGTTTCCTTTTGAATGACCGAAAAGTTCCCCCTCAAAACGAAAGGATGATTTTTTTTGCTGTAATCAAGGATGATGGACTCTCGCTCTTCCAGTAAATCCTCAAATTTATATTCTTCTTCAAGACCCAAAACCTCAATGATCGGTTGGTTCATGACGGTTTCACTCGAGACATTCAATAATTGTGCCGCCGGTTCATTAATCAAGTTCACCCGACCGCGCCTGTCCGTTGAAATTACACCATCCGTCATATTGGCAAGGACAGATGATAGCTTTCGCCGCTCTCCCTCTGTGCTTGATTGCGACTCTTGGAGTTTTTTGGTCAAATTATTGAAAGTGACGGCAAGCTGGCCAATTTCATCATCGCCATATACCCTGACTTTTCTGGAGAAATTCCCTTTTGCCATCACAAGGGCCTGTTTTCTCATATCAGACATGGGTCTGGTGATCGTTCGTGCGAGCAGGATCCCCAAGATGGCCGTAATGACCAAAGCGATGGCCGTACCCGTCATGAAGATGCTATTGATTTCATCCATCTGCTCAAAGACATTCTCCATCTCGGCAATTACATAGACGGCGCCAATGACCTCCCCATTTGCTTCAATGGGTGTCGAAAGGACCCAGAGCCGCCTGCCTGTTTTCTTCTCGCGAAATATATCACTATCTTCTTTTCCAAAAGTGAGCGTATTCTTGATAAGGACCTCTGTCGTCTTCTTCCCTACAATATCCTGGTTACCTCGGGCTGAAGTTCCGATCACCCGTCTGCTGCGGGTGTCGATGACACGTACTTCCGAAATATCATTCGATGAATTATCCCGGTCTCTCAATATCGCATCAATCGCTTCTTCGAGGGTCGGATCCTCCTCTCCCCTCTCTTTTTCCATTTCTTCACCAATACTGTAGGTAAGCAGGTTAACGTGACCTTTTATTGATTTCGTAAAGTTCCCGACAAGATTTTCTTCCAATTCCCCAACAAAATATACCCCGATTATTTGCATTGCCACGAAAATGAGCAATACATAAATCAGAACAAATTTAAAATGAATTGAGCGAAAAAAACCAACCTTTTTCATAGAAACTACTCCTGTTCAGGGTTACGCAGGTAATAACCGACCCCTCTTCTAGTTACAATCCAGCCAGGATGGCTTGGATTGTCTTCAATCTTCTCACGAAGACGTCTGACCGTTACATCGACCGTCCGCACATCACCAAAATAATCATAGCCCCACACGGTTTGTAATAAGTGCTCCCTCGTCATGACCTGACCGATGTGCTTGGCTAAGTAATGAAGCAACTCAAATTCACGATGCGTCAATTCTATCGTATCGCCGCGCTTGGATACCACATAGGCATCCGGATGGATAGTGAGCGTGCCTATCGTAATTTCCTTCGGTTCATTTTCTTGATCGGGAACCGGAACGGCTTGCTGACGTCTAAGGTTCGCCTTAACGCGGGCAATTATTTCCCGGGTACTAAATGGCTTTGTCACATAGTCGTCTGCACCAAGCTCCAATCCTAACACCTTATCTATCTCCGAGTCTTTTGCCGTTAGCATGATGATCGGGGTTTCATACTTCTTCCTTACTTCCCTGCATACTTCCATCCCATCGCGCTGCGGCAGCATGATATCAAGTAAAATCAAATCAGGTTGCCGTTCTTCCACCATTTTGAGAGCTTCATTGCCATCATAAGCACAAAAAACTTCGTAGCCCTCTTTTTTTAGATTGAATTGTAATATATCAGCAATTGGCTTTTCGTCATCCACTACCAAAATCTTTTTATCCATGTACTTATCTCCTTTTTAATAACTGAACTGAATCTATTAAAAACCGTGTCCTTATCCGGGACCTTATTCACTTTTCCTTCTGCTTTCACAAAGCTTCGCAACCTAGTTTCAGCAAAGTTGCATATATATACCCAATAAAAGGGGCTGAACACTGGAATGAAAGCAAATTGTCTCTATTCTACTTTATCATTTTATAGGCATTAAATCACCTTTTTCCTATT
The DNA here is from genome assembly GCF_058783805.1 of Peribacillus sp. FW305-BF15. NCBI lineage: Bacteria > Bacillati > Bacillota > Bacilli > Caryophanales > Bacillaceae > Peribacillus > Peribacillus sp. FW305-BF15. The sequence goes on from NZ_JBYSYV010000003.1 coordinate 289,090, forward strand.
ATTCTCATCTATTAATGAAGCAGAAGAAGTCTTCGAATAATTTTCGAAGACTTCCATCAATTACTGACTTATATAGTTTAGCGGATTAACGAGAGACCCATTTTTATATATTTCAAAATGAAGGTGGACACCGGTCGAGTGACCTGTTGAACCCATCATCCCAATTTTCATGCCTTTTTCAATCTTTTGTCCGGCTTTTACATCTATTGAATCCAAATGGGCATACACTGTCTTATATCCATTATTATGATTGATCGTTATCTTATTTCCATATCCTCCGGAATTCCCGGCAGTTTCGATGATCCCATGATCTGCTGCCGTTATGGTCCTGGTGGCTGGCCTTGCAATATCGATACCTTTATGAAGTTTCCCCCAGCGCTGGCCCTGCTTACTGGAAATATAGCCCCCATCTGCAGGCCATGAATATGTACCGCTGCCCTGTGAAGGTATGACCTTGGTGCCTTTTCTGGTGATTTCCATTTTAGCTTCTTCCGTGACTTCTTTTTTTACGATCGATTCACTGATTTTCTTTCCATTTGTTTCAGATACATTATAGGTGAACGCAAGAATCCCCTCATTCCCCATTTGTTCAGTAATGAGTTCGCCCTTTGGAAGTTCGTCATCCTCCTTCACTTTCTTTTCAAAAGGAATTCTCTCTTCCTTTAATACTTCTCTTTCTACCATTACGTTCACATAGGGGGTACGTTGGGTCACATAGAGACGCTCGCCCTCTTTAACACCTTTTTCCTCATCCTGTCCCGGATTCAGCTCCAGCAGTTGATCCAGGTCCATATCATGGCTATTGGCAATGGCTTCAAGATCTTCATCTTCCTTAGCCTCATAGATCGTCGTTTCTTCCTTTCCTTCTTCTATCATGGAAAGGGTTTTATCGACACTCTTGATTTCGTCTGGATATACCATTGTCTCTTTAAACGTAACGGGATGTGAAAATTCGATATCCAAAATTCTGCTTCCTGGCTCTTTTAACGAATCGGCATCTTTTTCACTTTCTTTTTTACCTGATTCGTATTCAGCATATTCCTCTTCATTTACATATAATAAAGTGATTTTCTCCAGAACGTCTTCTGCATCTTCCTTTGACGCAACATAAGCGACCGCCTGGTTATCTATGTCGATTTCATACGCCTCGGCCTTCACATTCAACTGATCTTGAATTCCCTTAACAGCCTGATCCTCTTTAACATCTTCATCGAATACCTCTTCAGGTACGAACTTCAGCTGTGTCTCCTTATCGAATGTAAAGTCAGGATAATCTTCCTGTGCTTCCTCTACCTTATCGGCTACGATGTTTTCGATTTCCGTTTCATCCGTCACACTGCCGACGAATTCATCATTAAGATAAACATGCTGTATGGTTGTAGTTTCCGATATCCCAGCAGCAGTTACCCGATTGCCCGCAAGCACCAAAATGACGGAAACCATCAACAGGATGATCCCCTTGCCTTTTGAGCTAAACATATATTGTCCTCCTTAACGGCTCAGTCACCAATTAAGAAACTAATCAAATTTATTTGAGATTTATTAGTCCAATTTAAATATCCTGATGCTTATGACTGATTTCTATAATGATTTTTATCACTCATAACTCTACCATATTAAGAAAAAAAACAAGAAACCGACTTCATAATGTAATAGAACTGTATAAATGGTGACAACTTGTACCAATAGATATGGTAATGGGGACAGTTCAATAAACTGCGGAAAGAGGAGTGGGCCTAAGCCCACCAAGGGTAAAAGCGGGTTATATCCCGAATTGGCCGAAAATGGTATGTTACAAAACGTTAACAATCTATTACAAGATTTCATTCAGAATCCTCTGGGCACATAACAAAAAAACGCCCTAAAGGAAAGGCGTTTATACAAGGATGGCTCAGGACGGAATCGAACCGCCGACACAAGGATTTTCAGTCCTTTGCTCTACCGACTGAGCTACTGAGCCAAATATTCTATTTTAGAATAAAAATAAAATGGCGGTCCCGACGGGAATCGAACCCGCGATCTCCTGCGTGACAGGCAGGCATGTTAACCGCTACACCACGGGACCAGTAAAGCATATATATAAAGAAGTGACCCATACGGGATTCGAACCCGTGTTACCGCCGTGAAAGGGCGGTGTCTTAACCGCTTGACCAATGGGCCGGAAAAAATGGTGAGCCATGAAGGATTCGAACCTTCGACCCTCTGATTAAAAGTCAGATGCTCTACCAACTGAGCTAATGGCTCGTTCTAATGAAATGTTTCTTTGCTGGATGTTAACTTACCATCTGCAACTTGTTAATGGCTTGTTCTATTGTGACGACGCTTTTGATAATATCATGGTTCTTATAGTTTAGGCAATAGTTTTTTGAAATAAAATTATTTTTTTCTTATCTTTTTTATTTTCCCTATAGTTTTTATCCACATTCACTCGGTATCCCGGACCTCCCGAACGTGACATATAATGCATCGATCATAAAAATGAAAGAAGAGCCGGCAAAAAAAGCCAGCTCCTTTTTCATGAATTACGCTAGACGCCAAGGGCTTCTCACGACATTTGTTTGGTTACGGTCAGGACCGACAGAGAAAGTGGTCAAAGGAATGCCTACCAATTGAGATACGCGCTCTACATAGTGGCGAGCGTTCTCTGGAAGCTCATCCAATGATTTGCAGCCTGTGATGTCTTCTGACCAGCCTGGCAGCTCTTCATAGACTGGTTTACATTCGCCAATCGCTTTCAAAGTCGCTGGTACCTCATGAATGATTTCTCCTTTGTATTCATAGGCCACACAAATTTTGACCGTATCAAGACCTGATAATACGTCAATCGAGTTCAATGATAAATCGGTAATCCCGCTGACACGGCGAGCATGGCGAACGACAACAGCGTCAAACCAGCCTACACGGCGCGGTCTGCCTGTAGTTGTTCCATATTCACGGCCAATTTCCCGGATTTGGTTACCGACTTCATCATGCAATTCTGTAGGGAAAGGACCATCGCCCACGCGGCTTGTGTATGCTTTACATACTCCAACCACATGGTTGATCTTCGTAGGACCTACACCCGAACCGATTGTAACTCCACCTGCAACCGGGTTGGAAGAAGTGACGAATGGGTATGTTCCTTGATCGATATCAAGCATGACACCTTGTGCCCCTTCGAATAATACCCGTTTTCCTTCATCAAGTGCGTCATTCAATACAACGGATGTATCACAAACATATTTCTGCACTTGTTGTCCGTACTCATAGTATTCTTCCAAGATATCTTCAATTTTGAAACCTTCCGTTTCATAGAAGCGTTCGAACATACGGTTTTTTTCGACAAGATTTTGAGACAGTTTTTCCTCGAAAATTTCACGGTCCAAAAGGTCTGCCATGCGGATTCCGTTACGAGCAGCTTTGTCCATATATGCAGGGCCGATTCCCTTTTTAGTCGTTCCAATTTTGTTGGCGCCTTTACGGTCTTCTTCGACTTCATCCAATTTAATATGGTAAGGAAGAATGACATGTGCACGATTCGAGATACGAAGATTATCCGTACTCACCCCATGGCTATGTAAATAAGCAAGCTCCTCTACAAGAGCTTTTGGATCAACTACCATACCGTTTCCAATGACACAAATCTTATCACTATAAAAAATCCCTGACGGAATTAAATGCAGTTTATAGGTAACGCCGTTAAATTTAATTGTATGCCCTGCATTATTCCCACCTTGATAACGAGCGATGGCTTCCGCATTCTGGGATAGAAAATCTGTTATTTTACCTTTACCTTCGTCTCCCCATTGTGTACCGACTACTACAACTGATGACATCTGAATAAAGCACCTCCAAAGGTTCACGTAATACCGATCATTAACCGGTTCTTATCAAACAAACTTATTTTATCAATAATCCAAACTGGAAGTCAATACAAAATCCGAACAATACACTTTTTAAAAAATTCTTTGTTCGTAAATATGAGAAATTTCTTTCCGGTTTTTTTAGGATTGTCAAACATTATTGTACCCTCTGATTTCTTTTTCTATTATCATTAGGGCCTTTCTTTTTCCTGAAACAGAGAAAGCCCGCCATTGCATGAATGGCAGGCAGTCCCCTATGCGCCGGGAGACATCGAATCATCATCGAAGCGGCGTTCGAGATTGACGAATTTATTATATTCTTTTACGAATGCAAGCGAAACCGTGCCCACCGGACCATTACGCTGTTTCGCTATAATGATTTCAATGATATTTTTATTCTCGGATTCTTTATCATAATAATCATCACGGTATAAGAATGCGACGATATCAGCATCCTGCTCGATACTCCCGGATTCCCGGATATCAGACATCATCGGGCGCTTATCCTGACGCTGCTCCACTCCCCGCGATAGCTGGGAAAGGGCGATGACGGGCACTTTAAGTTCCCGAGCCAGCGCTTTGAGTGAACGTGAAATCTCGGATACCTCTTGCTGACGGTTGTCGCCTGAACGGCCATCGCCTTGAATTAACTGCAGGTAATCGATCAATATCATGCCAAGGCCATGTTCCTGCTTCAAACGACGGCATTTTGAACGGATTTCACCAATCCTGACACCTGGCGTATCATCGATATAAATGCCGGCATTCGACAAGCTTCCCATCGCCATCGTCAGTTTACGCCAATCCTCATCAGTTAAGGAACCTGTCCGTAAATTCTGGGCGTTGATATTCCCTTCAGCACAGAGCATACGCATAACGAGCTGCTCTGCACCCATTTCAAGACTGAAAATCGCTACATTCTCCTCCGTTTTGGTCGCAACGTTTTGAGCGATGTTCAATGCAAAAGCGGTTTTACCAACCGAAGGGCGGGCACCAACTATGATGAGGTCATTACGTTGGAACCCCGCTGTCATTCGATCCAGTTCAGCAAACCCTGTCGGTATTCCCGTGACATCCCCTTTACGGGTAGTCAAAATTTCTATATTATCGTAAGTCGCAACCAATACATCCTTAATATTTTGAAAAGCCCCGGAATTCTTACGCTGGGCCACTTCCATGATCGTTTTTTCTGCTTCACCTAGCAGCTCCTCGACCTCGTCCTCACGACTGTAGCCTTCCTGAGCGATGTTCGTCGCAGTCCGGATCAAACGGCGCAGCAATGACTTCTCCTCGACGATGCGGGCATAATATTCAATATTGGCCGCGGTAGGCACCGATCCGGCCAATTCACTTAAATAAGAAACCCCGCCAACTTCTTCAAGGTTTTTTGTCGCAGCCAATTCCTCTGTCACCGTAATCAAATCGACAGCTTTTCCTTCGTCATTCAATTTAAGCATCACATTAAAGATCTTTTGATGAGAGCTTCTATAAAAATCCTCCGGAATCAAAACTTCCGATGTAACGGTCAATGAAGAGGGCTCAAGAAAAATGGCTCCTAGCACGGCCTGTTCGGCTTCTATATTTTGAGGTGGAATCCTATCCTGAAATTGTTCTATCATATCTTAAAACCTCCCATTCTAAGAGGATACCTTTTATATGTTTCTAGTGAAAAAGAAAAAAGTGAAAGGACAACATGCCCAATCACATTTTTCGTCTATCTCTATTTTATCAATTTTTCACAGATATGAAACAGCTAAAATTAGTTAATTTCTTTCACATGCACAGTCAGTGTTGCAGTGACTTCAGGATGAAGCTTCACCGGAAGCTTTGTATGCCCTAAAGTGCGGATGCCTTCAGCAAGCTCCATTTTACGTTTATCAACCTTGATACCGTGTTTTTTCTGAAGCTCAGATGCAATTTGTTTAGTCGTGATGGAACCGAATAAACGCCCGCCCTCACCGGCTTTGGCAGATAGTTCAACCGTTAATTTCTCCAGCTGCACTTTCAATTCTTCAGCCTGCTGCAGCTCTTCTGCTGCAAGTGATTCTTCTTTATTTTTCTGTGCTTCCAAAGTTTTCACGTTTGAATTATTTGCTTCAACGGCCAATCCTTGTTTAAGCAGGAAATTATGTGCATAACCATCCGCAACATTTTTAACTTCCCCTTTTTTCCCTTTCCCTTTAACGTCTTTAAGAAATATCACTTTCATTCTTTATATCCCCCTTCTAAATATTCATCAATAGCTGCTTTCAATCGACTTTCGGCTTCATCAATGGAGCATACCTGTTGAGTGGCGGCATTCGTTAGATGTCCGCCTCCATTCAACATTTCCATGATCACCTGTACATTGATATCACCAAGAGAACGCGCACTTATCCCCACCGTATCATCAGACCGCTTAGCCATTACAAAGGAAGCGACAACGCCATCCATCGTCAATAGGGTGTCCGCAGCCTGAGCAATGAGCACCTGATTATGAACCTGATCGGTTTTTGCCGCGGCAATGGCAATTCCCTTTTTATAAAAGATGACTTCTTCAATGAGCTTCGATCGTTTGATATAGGTGTCCACGTCTTCTTTTAAGAATTTCTGGACAAGTACCGTATCAGCTCCATGCGCCCTTAGATATGAGGCTGCATCGAAAGTACGTGATCCTGTTCTTAAGGTGAAGCTTTTCGTATCGACGATGATACCTGCAAGAAGCGCCGTCGACTCCAGCATATCAATTTTTGAGCGTTTCGGCTGATATTCAAGCAATTCGGTCACAAGCTCTGCCGTTGAAGATGCATATGGCTCCATATAGACGAGCAATGAGTTTTTGATGAACTCCTCACCCCGCCGATGATGGTCAATAACCACAACCTTATCGATTCTATTCAATAACCGCTCTTCAATCACCATGGAAGGTTTATGGGTATCGACCACAACCAGCAAGGTCTCATCCGTAATCATTTCAAATGCGTCATCAGGTGTTATGAACCGGGCATACAGCTCTTCTTTATTTTTGATTTCTTCCATTAGACGAAGGACACTGCTGTCGAGCTGCTGGGTGTTGATGACAATATAGCCTTCACGTTCATTCATTTGGGCTACTTTCAAGATGCCGATCGCTGAACCGATTGCGTCCATATCCGGGTTTTTATGGCCCATGACAATGACTTTATCGCTATCAAGGACTATATCCTTCAATGCATGGGAAATCACACGGGCACGGACCCTCGTGCGTTTTTCCATCGGATTGGTTTTGCCGCCATAGAATTTCACTTTTCCATTCGCTTGCTTTATGGCCACCTGGTCACCGCCCCGCCCTAAAGCGAGATCCAAGCTGGACTGGGCAAGCGTACCTAGTTCCGGCAAGGATGACACGGCCGAGCCGACCCCGATGCTCAAGGTCAGTGGTACATTTTGCTTGGCCGTCGTTTCCCTGATTTCATCCAAAATCGAGAATTTCCCCTTTTCAAGCTGCTGAAGGATATGCTCATTAAAGACAGCGATGAATCGTTCCGAGGAAACCCGTTTAAAGAAAACGCCATTATCCCTTGCCCACTTATCGAGAAGTGAGGTAACCAAGCTATTAATGCTGCTTTTACGCTGATCATCCATACCCTGTGTCAAATCATCATAATTATCAAGAAGAATAATCGCAATTGCCGTTCGCTCATCTTCATATAATTTCTCAATTTCCACTTGCTCCGTCACATCAAAAAAGTAAAGAAGCCTTTCATCACGCTTATGGACCACCTTGAATTTCCGATCGTGGAGCGTAAGTGTCTCTGTCTCGATCTCTTGCTTGATTAACGGTACTATCGAGTCCGCAACATCGTATAGCGATCTTCCTGCCAAGGAATCCTCACTAAAACAAGAAGCCAGGAATGGATTGGTCCATTCAATGTAATAATCCTCATTAAAGAGCATGATCCCAATCGGCATTTCCAATAACGCTTCCTCGCCCACCTTCTTTAAACGGTAGGATAAAGTCGTTATATACTCTTCTGTCTTCCGTTGCTTTTTTTCTACCATTCTTAATGTTAAATAAAATAAACCAGCAAGAATCAATAGTCCAACAAGTGCAATAACCCAATTATAATAAGCCAGTACGCCCAAAAGTAAAACGACTGCGGCCAGCACCCCATACAATGGGGACTTAATCGAGTATTCTTTCAAATAAGATGGCATAGTTTCAGCTCCTAAAAGCATCTGTTTTACAAAAAAGTCTTCTATTCCTTTTTCTTGATTGTCTCCCTAAAAGGAAAGCCTAAATCTATTATACCTAAAAATCGGACGGCCGTCGTTATAATCGGAATCGGCAGAAGCAAAGAAAAAACCACAATTAAAACAGGTATCGCCTTAACCCATGACTTAACATGAGCGATATAGAATATCAGGGAATATCCTTGTAATAAAATGAAGAACTGCAGTATGAAAAATAGGTTCGTTATGGCCATATATACAAAACTGTTCTTGTCCGTATTCACAAAAAGAGCAAGAAGCATCGTAATTAAATAATACCATAAAAGGCTTTTCGGGAGTCGCAGATCTCGAAAATGAGGCCATTTTAACGCCTTATCACTGAACCTCTTCACAATGGGATGCGCTGCAAAGAAAATCAATAAAACCATGATGACGGACATCAAGACGAACAAACTTGGCATCAGCGTGTTCATCATATCAATCGATTCATACATCCGCTTTTTGACTTGCTCTGTCGGTGCCTGTCCAAAGGTATCCATGATGCCGATTGAATTTTCAATGGACCCCTCAAGAATGTTCATCGATTCTTCTATGTAATTAACATCCGTAATCAACACTGAAGCTGCATACATTAATAAAATGCCCCCCAGAAAGACAAGGACTGCGCTTATGAACATAGGTGCCATCGGTTTGTCCTTTTTCAAAAAATAGCCGATCGCAATTCCCGTTGCCCCCATGAGCAAGGTCAGCGGAACAGACAATATCGTCCCGATGAGGATCGACAATAACGAGGCTACAAATAAGTAACCAAGGCTCCACGATAACTTTTGTTTGATTGTGACCAGTATAAATGGAATGGGTAAAAAGAAAGTAGTGAAAATACCCAATGGTGGGATTTGAATGGTGATGAACAATAAAATGCAATATAGTGCCAGAAGTGCTCCGCCCTCGGCAATTCGTCTCCCGCTATTCATCTTTATTTCACCCCCTGTTATGATTGATGTCTAATCTCCATCTTTATATTGTATCCGTTACGGCCAGGATATTTCAAACATCACAGTCTTTTTTGGGATATGATTATTTTTTCTGAGGAAAACGCGCGGATAACTTTCTTCTGAAATAAAAAAACCGCAATTCAGCGGTTTACAGGCATAAGTGAAAACTTATTAAAAAAGGCACATTAAGGATAACTCCTCAACGTGCCAATTTATTATTCACCAGATACGTATGGTAGTAATGCCATAGTACGTGAGCGTTTAATAGCAATCGTTAATTTACGTTGATATTTAGCGCTTGTGCCAGTTACACGACGTGGTAAAATTTTACCGCGTTCTGAGACGAATTTTTTAAGAAGATCTGTATCTTTGTAATCAATTTTAGTGATTCCATTAGATGTGAAATAACAAACCTTTTTACGCTTACCGCGTCCTTTACGTCCACCCATTGCCATAATATATTTCCCTCCCTGCTTTTTTGAATTTTCATTTTAAACGGCTGTTTAAAACGGAAGATCGTCATCTGAAATGTCGATTGTTTTACCGTCATTTGCAAATGGATCATCATCTACACGAGTGTAGTTGTTATTGCTTCGTTGATTCTGATTAGGATTTTGTCCATACGAATTGTTGTCATTTCCGTTATTACCATAACTTCTTTGACCTCCACCGTAAGAACCGCCTTCATTTCTTTCACCCGCTGAACTGCTTCGTGGTTCAAGGAATTGAACGCTCTCAGCCAGAATCTCCGTCACATATACGCGTTTGCCGTCTTGTCCTTCATAATTACGTGTTTGGACACGTCCATCCACGCCAGCTAAACTGCCCTTTTTCAAGAAGTTAGCTACATTTTCTGCCGGTTTACGCCAAACTACACAGTTAATGAAATCCGCTTCACGTTCACCTTGCTGATTCGTAAAACTACGGTTGACAGCTAAAGTAAAGGTAGCTACGGGAACTCCATTAGGTGTATATCGTAATTCAGGATCTTTAGTTAAGCGTCCTACCAAAACTACGCGATTCATCATCAGAATCAACCCCTAGGTTTCAAGCTTGTTTCATGTGAAACAAGATTAGAATTTATATTAATTGTCGAATTAAACTTCTTCTCTAGTAGCCATGTGGCGAATAATGTCTTCACTGATTTTAGCTAGACGATCGAATTCTTGAATCGCAGCACTTTCAGCGTTAACTTTAAGAAGCATGTAGTAACCATCACGGAAATCATTGATTTCATATGCTAGACGGCGTTTACCCCATTCTTTTGCTTCTACTTCCGCACCATTATCAGAAAGGATTGTGTTGAAACGTTCAACTAAAGCTTTTTTAGCTTCTTCCTCAATGTTTGGACGGATGATATACATAATTTCGTATTTTCTCATCACTGTCACCTCCTTTTGGTCTAAGCGGCCCAATTGGGCAAGGAGCAATTATTTATAATTACTCACAAGATAAAATTATAGCATAGTTAAAGAGGCTTTGCAACGAACGGTTCGACTTATTACAATTAAATGTAATCTAATGATTTAAGTCTATAAAAAAGACCCTACATATGGAATGGTAGGGTCTTTGATTCTTATACGTTGAAACGGAAATGGATAACATCGCCATCGTTAACGATGTATTCTTTACCTTCCAAACGAACCTTACCCGCTTCTTTTGCGGCACCATGACTACCCGCTTCAAGTAAATCGGTATAAGAAACCGTTTCGGCACGAATGAAACCGCGTTCGAAGTCCGTGTGAATGACGCCAGCACATTGAGGGGCTTTCATTCCTTTGCGGAATGTCCAAGCCCGCACTTCCTGTACGCCAGCTGTAAAGTATGTTGCCAATCCAAGCAGATTATAAGAAGCACGGATCAGCTGATCTAGACCTGACTCCTCGATGCCAAGTTCAGATAGGAACATTTCCTTTTCTTCACCTTCAAGCTCTGCAATTTCTTCCTCGATTTTGGCACAAATCACGATTACTTCGGCATTTTCCTTAGCGGCATATTCACGAACTTGCTGAACATATTCATTATCGTCAGCATTCGCCACTTCATCTTCGCTAACGTTCGCCACGTAAAGCGTCGGCTTAGCTGTAAGTAAATGCATGCCCTTCACGATTTTTTGCTGTTCTTCGGTAAACTCGACGGAACGTGCAGGCTTTTCATCTTCCAATGCTTCTTTTAAAGCCACAAGGATTTCATGTTCTGCCACAGCGGCTTTATCTTTTTGCTTGGCCATTTTTCCGACACGGTCGATGCGTTTGACAACAGATTCCAAATCGGCAAGGATCAATTCAAGATTGATGACCTCGATATCATCGATTGGATTTACTTTTCCGGAAACATGGGTAATGTTATCATCTGCAAAGCAACGGACGACTTGACAAATTGCATCCACTTGACGGATATGGGAAAGGAATTTATTACCTAAACCTTCTCCTTTACTTGCCCCTTTTACAATCCCGGCGATATCCGTGAATTCAAATGCTGTCGGAACCGTTTTTTTCGGTTTTACCAATTCAGTCAATTTTTGCAGACGGTGATCTGGCACCTCCACAATCCCTACATTCGGGTCGATCGTACAGAAAGGGTAGTTGGCAGATTCCGCACCTGCCTGAGTTATTGCATTAAATAAAGTGGATTTACCTACGTTAGGCAAACCGACTATACCAGCTGTTAAAGCCATTTATATTTCACTCCTTCAAGATGATTCGTACATATGGGAAAAGAACTGATCTTCTATAAAGACCATCCAATACCTAAACCTTTCCCAATTATAGATTTCGCTTCCTAAAAAGACAAGTAAATCATGAGAAACGCCGGACTACTTTCACTCCAAAAAAAAAAGCATGATCACTCCTCATGCTTTTGCAGAACTTTTTTCATTTTCTTCGCGAATTCACGTCGAGGCAGCATCACGCTATGACCGCATCCTTCACATTTTATCCGGATATCCATTCCGAGCCGTATAATTCTCCACTTATTCACTCCACAGGGATGTGGTTTCTTCATTTCCACAATATCCTTAAGTGCAAATTCCTTTTCTTCCATAATCATGAGCCCCCCAATTCCTATGACTCGCTGCCATTGTACGTAGATTTAATCCCACTTGCATCAAGCGCAGCACTTATTTCTTTTCTTAATATCCTACTGATTTCAATATGATGCATCGGCTTTGTTTCCGCTTTAATCCGAAAGACGATTTCTTCAGGACTGATTTTTTCAATTCCCAAAAATTCAGGTGCTTTGATCAAGGCTTCGTATTTGCCTTCCATACTGTTTAAAAGATCTTTCAGCACCTTCTCAGCACGCTCGGTCGATCCATCGTTAGGTATGGTCACATCAACAATTGCCATACTATTTAAAATGGAATAATTCGTAACCTGGATGATGCTGCCGTTGGGTATGAAGTGCAATTCACCTACACCGCTTTTAATTTTCGTCGTACGAAGCCCGATTTCAATGACTTCCCCTTCAAAAGTATTGATTTTAATATAATCCCCAACCGAGAACTGATCTTCAAAGATAACGAAAAACCCGGTAATTATATCCTTGACCAAACTTTGTGCGCCAAATCCAATGGCCAAACCGAGAACACCGGCACCAGCGAGTAATGGCATTACATGAAGACCAAGAATCTCCAGAATCATCAACAAGGCAATGAAATTGATGACATAGGTAATGATATTTTCCAGCAATTTAATGAGTGTCGCTTCCCTGCGTTCCGTTACCCGAATGGGACTTCTTAAACGTGCTTTGAAAAATTTATTCAGAATAGTCTTTCCTATTGTAATAATAATACGCGATAACAGCAGAACAAGGAAGATTTTAATAATACCCTCGCCCATCAGCAGCCATATCTTTTCATCCAATATCTCTTTTGCAACACTATCATAAATGCGATCCATATTTTCCTCCTGCCTAATGCAAATAACAGCAAATCTATTATATCTTCGACGTATTCCTCTACCCTCCATGCATGGAGGTAACCATGAAATAGCGAGATTTTCTCTATTTTATCAATAAATAATGGTTTCTGTACAAAAAAATTATGGGTATATAGTTAATAGAATTTAGAAATTTTATCCCGAACATTCAAATGATTATTTACTAGAAAGTATAGATGAAAGCAATTGGTAGAGGATAACGTCGATTCATATCCCCTTCACCTGTTTGCATGTTTTGCAAAAAATTCCCTCACCCATCATGTTAAATACCGTATATTTTCCCCTTTTTATCCGTATACTGTAATACCAAATAAAGTAAAGGAGTTGAGCCGATGAATCTGAATTCTAGTCTATTTAATAATAATAAAAATAGATTAAGTCGCATCCTGCATGAAGATACGGATGCATCCAAACAAATTTCCCAGGAATTAATCAACCTCCTCCCAACAGGAAAGCTTCAACCAATCGTCATCGTCTGCATAGGCACAGACCGTTCCACAGGCGATTCACTCGGACCACTTGTCGGCACTCTGCTTAGTGAAAAGGCTGAAAACAGTTCTTCTTCATTCCATGTTTATGGTACTCTGGATGACCCTATACATGCGATGAATTTACAGGAAAAATTAAATGAAATTAAAAAGCTGCATGCCAATGCCTTTATAGTCGGAATCGATGCTTGCTTGGGGAAAATGAAAAGCGTCGGCATCGTGCAGATCGGCCAGGGACCAGTTAAGCCGGGTGCCGGGGTCAATAAAGACCTTCCTTCCGTCGGAAATGCCCATATTACAGGAATCGTGAATGTAAGTGGATTCATGGAGTTCATGGTCTTGCAGAACACGCGTCTTAATCTTGTGCTAAAAATGGCGAAAACCATTGCCGAGGGGATTTATGAAGCACAAAACCATTATCCAATAAAACCTTCCATCACTCCTTTCACATGGTCATTCAAGCAAGAAAAAACCCTTTGATCGGTTTTTTCATAAAAAAGAAGGAAGGGTCCAGCCCCTTCCTTCTTTTTTATACATAATACATGAAAGTAACCAGAATGGCCGTTATCATTATGCCCGGAAGCAGATTCGCCACCCTGATTTTGGTGACACCGATAATATTCAAACCAATCGCCAAAATCATGACACCGCCAGTTGCCGTCATTTCCAATATGAAGGAATCCATTAATGCAGATGGGATCATCGTATTGATTTGCCTTGAAAAAACCGCCAGGAATCCCTCATAAAGAATGATAGGAAATGCTGAAAAAAGTACCCCTATGCCTAACGTGCTGGCGAGGACAAGTGCTGTGAATCCATCGATTATCGCCTTTGTTATCAAAACGTCGTGATCATTCCGGATACCGCTATCCAGGGCACCAATAATGGCCATCGCCCCAATTCCAAATATGAGCGTAGCCGTTACAAACCCCTGAGATATCGAGGTTCCTTCCTTCGCTTTCATCCTGCGTTCAATCCAATTGCCTAAAGAATTAAGCCTGCCCTCAAGACTCATCCATTCACCGAGGACCGCCCCGCCGACAATACTTAAAATGACAACAAGGAAATTATCGCTTTTAAACCCCATCTGCAAGCCTAAAACCATCACGGCTAAACCGATACCGCTCATGACCGTTTCTTTAATCTTCTCAGGTATATGTTGTAAAAACCTTCCTAAAATCGAGCCGATTAAAATGCAGGCACCGTTCACCAAAGCCCCTAATAATACCATCTCATCCACCTAATTTTCTGCATATGTCTTCATGATCTTTTCATAAGGGGATCTAAGAGGAAAGGTTCTCTTGATCGATCAAGTTCAAAATTCTCTCTAAATCTTCTTTTGAAAAGAACTCTATTTCTATTTTTCCTTTTTTCTTGCTTTGTTTTATCGTTACGCTCGTTCCTAGTCTTTCACGCAGACTTGTCTCCCTTTGCTTTATGAAGATATCTTTTTTCTCTTGTTTCTTAGGTTTGGTTTCACGTGAAACGGTATCATTCAATTGATGTATATACTGTTCCAGCTGTCTGACATTCATACCTTCCTTGAGGACTTTATCCGCTACCGGCTTGAGCATCTCTTTTTTCTTTAAACCCAGCAATGCCCGGCCATGTCCCATGGATATTTCCCCGTCGGAGATATATCTCCTAATTCCTTCAGGCAAAGATAGTAATCTAAGATGGTTCGCAATATGGGGTCGGCTTTTTCCCAGCCGGTTGGCCAGCTGCTCCTGGGTGAATTCCAATTTTTCAAGAAGCGTTTGATAAGCGGCAGCCTCTTCGATCGGATTCAAATCTTCCCGTTGCAGGTTTTCCAAAATGGCCAGTTCCATCATCTGCTGTTCACTCAATTCCCTCACAACGACAGGAACTGTCTTTAAATCAGCTTCCTTGGCAGCACGATAACGCCTTTCCCCAGCCACGATTTCATATCCCTTAATACTTTTCCGGGCAATAATCGGCTGTAATATCCCATGCTCCATGATGGATTGCTTTAATTCCTCTATAGCTTCTAGCCGAAAGCTCTTTCGGGGCTGATAAGGATTTGGCCTTAATTCCCTTAATTTGATTTCGCGCACGATTTCATCTTTACTGATCTCCCCACTGTTGAAAAGTGCGTTAAGTCCTTTGCCAAGCCCTTTAGCCATTTGATACCACTTCCTTTGCCAATTCTAGATAGACCTCCGCCCCTCGTGACTTTGGATCATATATAATTATCGGTTCTCCATGGCTCGGTGCTTCACTCAAACGGACATTGCGGGGAATGATGGTTTGGTAGACTTTATCCTGAAAGTATTTTTTGACTTCTTCTATGACCTGGAGACCTAAATTTGTTCTTGCATCCAACATCGTCAATAGCACACCCTCGATTTTCAAATCATGGTTCAAATGCTTTTGGACGAGGCGGACCGTATTCAATAGTTGACTCAAACCCTCCAATGCATAATATTCACATTGTACTGGGATCAAAACAGCATCGGCAGCCGTTAAGGCATTAAGCGTAAGCAAACCCAATGATGGAGGGCAGTCAATCACAATGTAATCATACTGGCTTTGCACCTCTTCTAACGCCCTTTTTAATCGGACTTCCCTTGAGATGGTTGGAACAAGTTCAATTTCTGCACCTGCAAGTTGAATTGTCGCAGGTATAGCATATAGGTTTTCCACCTTTGTTTCCATGATTACGGTACTGGCCTCAACATCATCAACCAATACATCATAAATACATTGTTCCACATCTGCTTTGTCAATACCTGCACCGCTTGTCGCATTTCCCTGCGGGTCAATATCGACCATTAAGACTTTCTGTCCAATGTATGCAAGACAAGCACTTAAACTGACAGAAGTTGTCGTTTTTCCAACACCGCCCTTTTGATTGGCAATGGCGAGAATCTTACCCACGAATTCACCCGCTTTCAACTATCTTCATGACGCTATATCTATTGACTTTTACCGTGAATCCAATTATTTCTTTCTATTTTATCATGAATGTTACTGGAAGAAATCGTTTTCTTAAATTCCTCTTAAAATTTGAAATACTTCTAAAAGCATTGAAAATCCAGGAAAAGTTGAATGTTTTAAAAGTGGAAAATGCCAGTTTGGAGAGAAAATAAAAAAAGCTTGGTAATCGGAGACTACCAAGCGGGCTAAGGATGGGGAATCAAGTTTTTTTCTTGGGTATTTTAATCGTGAATTGATAATACTCCTCGAATTCTTCTTCCTCTGCATCCAGATTTATTCCATTGTCTGTAACCATACTGAGCGATTGGCGGATGGTATTCACGGCAATCCTCATGTCTTTACTAAACGCTTTTCGCTTAGGTTTCGGCTTCTGCACAGTACCCGTTAAGAGCTTGACGACCTGCTCTTCGGTCTGCTTGACGTTTAACCCTTTTTCGATGATTTCCAAAAGCAGTTTCAACTGCTTTTCAGGACTCTTTAACGGTATCAACGAGCGGGCATGGCGTTCCGTAATTTGCTTTTGAAGAAGTGCATCCTGAACCTCCTGCGGCAGCTTAAGCAGCCGAAGCTTATTCGCCACGGTGGATTGACCAATTCCCAGTCTTTGTGCCAGGGCTTCTTGGGTTAAACTATGCAGCTCCAATAGTTTTCCGTAAGCCAAAGCTTCTTCAATCGGTGTCAGTTCTTCACGCTGAAGGTTTTCTATCAGCGCAACGGAAGCCGTTTCTGTATCGGTGAAATCTTTGATTATAGCAGGTGCCAATTCCCAGCCAAGCTTTTGCATGGCCCGGAAACGACGCTCACCTGCAATGATTTCATATTTTCCCTGACCATAAGCCCTTACTACAATTGGTTGAATGATCCCATGTGTATGGATCGTTTGAGCCAATTCGGCAATTTTATCGTCATTAAAAACGGTCCTTGGTTGAAATCGATTAGGCACAATGTCGGAAATGGAAATTTTTCTTATTTCTTCATTATTATTGCTAGGTGTCTCCATCTCTAGTTGTTCTTCTTCCTTTTCGCCAAACCCAAAGAACCGCGAAAAAGGATGCTTCATCTTCCTACACCACCTTTTAAAACTCCCAAATAACATATTCTCTATTTAAAGGACAAGTCCTGCATACATTTCCCGACATGGTTATACATATGTCCCTTCACTGTAAAAAACATGTCGACTGGCGCCATCAAGGCAATAATGAGGGTCGACGGCCAGTTTTTAAAAATATCAGCCGGCTTTCCCAAAATTATTTCCCTGAATCAGCAAGCTAAGGGCACACGTCATAACCTGTACCGAAAATGCCTTCTTGTTGGCAAATGCAGTATTAAGTGAAAATAATAAGGTCATACACTTATAGTAAAAGAAAATAAGGGCAAGTACCAGCCATATATATCTGAATCCTCTGCTCTTACTATGAAAACATACTTTATCGTACAGAGGTTATTCAATAGGCTGCTTATTCGGTGTCCCTGGTTTTCTTGGGTATTTTTTAGGAGTCTTCTTCACTTTTTTTACAGTAATGATGTTTCTTTCACTATTTTCCTCTGGCAATGTGAAAGGATGAATTTCTTCGATTTCTCCGCCTAATGTAAAAATGGCCTTCTTCCCTGTGTCCATTTCATCTTGTGCACTAGCCGCTTTCATGGCAATGAACGTCCCATCCAGTTTAACAAGCGGCAAACATAGTTCACTTAAAACCGACATCCTGGCTACCGCCCTCGCCATGACAATATCATAGGATTCGCGATGCTCCGGTTTTTGGGCGAAGGTTTCCGCCCGGTCATGATAAAAGGAAACTCCCTTTAATTGCAATGAATCCGCAAGGTGATTCAAAAAAGAAATTCGCTTATTCAAGGAATCCACAATCGAGACGTGGATATCAGGGAAACAAATCTTCAATGGAATACTCGGAAATCCAGCTCCAGCCCCAACATCGCAAATTCGATAGGATTCGTTAAAGTCGAAATAGAAGGCTGCACTGATTGAATCATAAAAATGCTTTAGATAAACTTCTTCTTTATCTGTGATGGCCGTTAAGTTCATCTTTTCGTTCCATTCCACCAATAATCGATAATACGTGTCAAACTGATCAAGCTGTTGAGGAGAAAGCTCAATCCCTTTCTCCAGCAGTGCTTGTTGGAACTGTTCAATATTCATGTTTTTTCAATCCTTTTCGGGTATTTCCGTTACTGAGATACTCTGGCAATCTTACCTTGTTCCAAATAAACAAGCAGAATGGAAACATCAGCAGGATTCACACCGGAAATTCTTGAAGCCTGAGCTACTGATAGCGGGTGGACCTGCTTTAGTTTTTGACGTGCTTCCGTTGCAAGACCAGAAATTGCATCATAATCGATATTCTCTGGAATCTTTTTGTTCTCCATTTTTTTCAGGCGATCGACTTGCTGCAAGGATTTTTCGATATATCCTTCATACTTGATCTGGATTTCGACCTGTTCCGTCACTTCTTCACTCAGTTCGACATCACTTGGCGCCAACTTCTGAATATGGGAATAATCCATTTCAGGCCTTTTCAATAAATCGGAGGCACGGATTCCATCCTTTAATTCACTGCCGCCACTTGCAGTAATGACTTCTTGCACCTCTTTGGTCGGTTTGATGAAGTTTGATTTCAATCGTTCCTTTTCCAGTTCAACCGCTTCTTTTTTCATAAGGAAACGTTTGTAGCGTTCTTCTTTGATCATTCCGATATTGAATCCAATTTCCGTTAAGCGTAGATCGGCATTATCATGACGCAATAATAAACGATATTCTGCACGTGAAGTCAGCAATCGGTATGGTTCATTCGTGCCTTTCGTTACAAGGTCATCAATGAGAACACCAATATAGGCATCCGAACGGCTTAAAATCAGTTCTTCCTTACCCATTGCATTCAACCCTGCATTAATACCGGCCATCAATCCTTGTCCTGCTGCTTCTTCATAGCCGGATGTCCCGTTAATTTGACCTGCAGTATATAGATTTTTGATTTTCTTCGTTTCAAGTGTAGGCCATAGCTGCGTAGGAACGATGGCATCATATTCAATTGCATATCCAGCACGCATCATTTCCGCTTTTTCAAGTCCCGGAATTGTTTGCAGGATTTTCACTTGCACATCTTCAGGCAGACTGGTGGATAAACCTTGCACATAAACTTCCTTTGTATTGCGACCTTCAGGTTCCAAGAAGATTTGATGCCGTGGCTTATCATTAAAACGAACGACTTTATCTTCTATCGATGGACAATAACGCGGTCCGGTTCCTTTAATCATTCCGGAATACATTGGTGAACGGTGTAGATTCTCATCAATGAGCTGATGTGTACCCTCATTCGTATACGTTAACCAGCATGGCAATTGATCCGTTATGAACTTTGTCGTTTCATAAGAAAAGGCACGAGGCACTTCATCGCCAGGCTGAATTTCCGTTTTGCTGTAGTCTATGGAAGAACTATTCACACGTGGAGGCGTTCCTGTTTTAAAACGGACCAAATCAAATCCTAACTGCTCCAAGTGTTCAGAAAGCCTGATGGAAGGCTGCTGATTATTAGGGCCGCTTGAATATTTCAGTTCCCCTAAAATGATTTCACCGCGTAAATATGTTCCCGTCGTGATTACGACAGTTTTCGCACGGTACACCGCGCCTGTTTTAGTGATGACACCCGTACATACGTCGTTTTCAACAATTAATTCCTCTACCATTCCTTGAATCAATGTCAAATTTTCTTGGTCTTCTATCGTCTTTTTCATTTCTTGCTGATAGAGAAATTTATCTGCCTGCGCCCGCAGCGCACGAACGGCCGGACCTTTTGCCGTATTGAGCATCCTCATTTGAATATGGGTCTTGTCGATATTTCTTCCCATTTCACCGCCTAAAGCGTCAATTTCCCTAACGACTATCCCTTTTGCCGGTCCGCCGACGGAGGGATTGCATGGCATAAAGGCGACCATATCCAAGTTAATGGTGATCATCAACGTTTTAGCTCCTACTCTTGCTGCTGCAAGGCCTGCCTCACTGCCAGCATGACCGGCACCAATAACAATGACATCATAGCTACCTGCTTCGTATTGCATATCCTTTTCCTCCTTTTACGCTTATTTTCCTAAACAAAATTGAGAGAACAATTGGTTGATCAAATTATCCTGAACGCTTTCGCCAATGATTTCTCCAAGTAACTCCCATGCTTTCGTGAAGTCGATTTGAACCAAATCAACCGGCGTACCCATTTCAATAGCATCAATTGCATCTTCGATAGCCTGTAATGCCTGTCCCAGCAAAGCTATATGCCTTGCATTGGACACATAGGTCAGGTCTCCCGTTTCTAAAGAACCTTCGAAAAATAAAGAAGCGATCGCTTCTTCCAATTCATCGACCCCTCGATCTTCCAGTAATGAAGTCGTAACGACTTTATGGGATGCAGCCATTTCCTTAACTTTTGCCATATCGATTTTTTGTGGAAGGTCTGTTTTATTGATGATAACGATAACATCCATTCCCTCAACCGCTTGGAATAGTTTCTCATCTTCAGTAGTGAAATCATCGGAATAGTTCAATACAAGCAATATTAAATCCGCTTCTTTTAATACTGCACGAGACCGTTCAACTCCAATTCGTTCAACGATATCTTCCGTTTCGCGAATTCCTGCTGTATCGACAAGTTTAAGCGGTACACCGCGAACATTGACATACTCTTCAATAACATCACGTGTTGTACCTGGAATATCAGTGACGATCGCTTTGTTTTCATGAACTAAGCTGTTAAGCAATGAAGATTTTCCGACATTAGGACGACCTATGATAACGGTCGCAAGTCCATCCCGAAGTATTTTCCCCTGTTGGGCCGTGTGAAGCAGCTTCTCTATTTCATTCTTCACATAACTGCCTTTTTCCAAAAATAAACGATGCGTCATTTCTTCGACATCATCATATTCCGGATAATCTATATTTACCTCGACTTGAGCGAGGGTTTGTAAAATTTCCTGACGCAGATTTTGGATTAATTTCGAAAGCCGGCCTTCCATTTGACCTAATGCAACATTCATGGCTTTATCCGTTTTAGCACGGATTAAATCCATAACGGCCTCAGCTTGGGAAAGATCGATCCTGCCATTCAAAAAAGCCCGTTTCGTAAATTCACCAGGTTCCGCTAAACGAGCACCTTGTGAGAGAATAAGCTGCAGTACCCTATTGACCGAAACGATTCCACCGTGACAATTTATTTCAACTACATCTTCCCTTGTAAATGTCTTTGGACCCATCATGACCGAAACCATGACTTCCTCTATGATTTCACCTGTTTTAGGCTGGATAAGGTGGCCATAATGAATCGTATGTGATTTCACTTCAAGCAATCCTTTTCCACCTGGTCCTTTAAAGATCCTATCGGCTATTTCTATGGCCTCATCACCGCTGATTCTAACGATGGCGATCGCCCCTTCCCCTAAGGGAGTAGAGATAGCGGTGATTGTATCGAATTCCATGCTTTCACCTCTTATATATTGATGGTTCTATTTTTTTCTGATAATAAAATCGTCGAATCCCTAAATTACTACAATACCACAGTATATTCATGAAAAAAAGTAGATACTCCTTCCTTCCAAGAGTTATCCACACGCCGTTAATCCATATTCTGTAACAACCATTTTAACTTATCCACATGTGAATAACAAATATCACCCGCTTCATTTTCTTCCTTCCCTTTAAGGATCAAGAAAATATAAAAAATTTGTCACTTATTGTTGAATGGAAAATTCGCAAAAAAAATATTCGACATTCATCCCTAAAAAAAAGAACCCCTGCTTAAAAGCAGAAGGTTCATTTAAGTGGAGTGATGACCAAGTGACGATATGGCTCCGTCCCACTTGAGGTTGTTTTTATTTTTGGATAATCCAGGAGAGCATTATGGATGACCTTACGTTCATAGGATGGCATCGGCTCCAGTGAAACAGCTTTACCTGTTTTCGTGGCTTTATTTGCCATTCTTTCAGCCAATTGGATTAAGGTGTCATTGCGGCGGCTTCGATAATCTTCTGCATCTACGGTAATATTCAAAAACTGCTTCGAATATCGATTTGCTACCAGCTGCGCTAAATACTGAAGGGAATTTAGTGTTTGACCCCTTTTTCCAATCAATAATGCAATTTTATCACCTGATAAATGAAATGTTACGTTCTTACCTTTACGATGGACATCAATTTCTGCATTGACTCCCATTTCCACGCTGACATTCTTCAAAAATTTAAGTGTCTCTTCAATGGGATCGGGAGGCAATGTCACATGGACGATTGCCTTCCTTGCACCAAATAAACCAAAAAATCCTTTTTTGCCTTCATCTTCTATTTCAATCTCCACGCGATCCTTAGTGCTGTTCAGTTGAGCTAAAGCTAAATTTACTGCTTCTTCGACAGATTGTCCTGTAGCAGTCACTTTTTTCACTTTTTCTTTGCCCCTCCCGCGTTTTCCGCAGCTGCTTTTCTAAGATCCGGACCTTTAATGAAATATGTTTGAACGATACCAAAAATGTTACCAACTACCCAGTAAAGAGAAAGAGCAGCGGGGAAATTAATAGCAAATACAACAATCATGATTGGCATGATGTAAAGCATCATCGTCATTTGTGCCGCCATTTGTGGATTCGAGTTCATTCCAGCCATGGACATCTTTTGCTGGATAAAAGTCGTAATACCTGCAACAACCGGTAAAATATAATAAGGATCCGGGGAACCTAAATCAAACCAAAGAAAGCTATGTAAAGAAATTTCTTTCGTACGGCTGATGGCATGGTAAAATCCGATCAAAATCGGCATTTGGACCACTATAGGCAAACATCCCGCCAATGGATTCACATTATATTTTGAAAATAAAGCCATTGTTTCTTGCTGTAGTTTTTGTTGTGTGGCAGCATCTTTTGAGCTGTATTTTGCTTGAAGTTCTTTCATCTCAGGCTGAATGGCCTGCATGGCTTTCGAGCTTTTCACCTGTTTGATCATTAGTGGAAGTAATGCTAAGCGAATGATTAATGTAACACCGATGAGTCCCAAACCATAGTTCTCGCCAAATGCTTCGGAAAGCCAAATGATCAGGGCTGATAATGGATAGACAATGTATGAATTCCAAAAACCTTCACTATCCGCAGTAATAGGTTCTTTAATTTCCGTACACCCTGCCAACAGCATCATTATCGAGGCTAGTCCAATAATGAGTAATATTCGTTTTTTCAACCGTAATTTCCTCCTAACTGCAATCAATCTTTTTTGAAACAATTGTGAACTGTTTATTAGAGGATTTCAAGGAAAAGTAATCCACTTTTTCCACAGTTACAATCGGAATTTTCTATGTCATCTTACTCAAGTAACCATATGATACGAGGAGTGCTTATTCGATATTAAGGGGACTTTATTGTTTTTTCATTTTAAAGTTTAGTGATTTAGAACGTTTCAGGACATGTATCAAGCTGCTTTTCACCTGGAAAAAGTCCATCTCCGCCGCTGGTTTTCGAGCAATCACAATATAATCCTTACCCTCTTCTATATCTTCTTTCAATTCCAAAAACGCTTGCCGTATGTATCTTTTGATTTGGTTCCTTACAACGGCGTTCCCGATTTTTTTACTGACAGAAAGGCCGATCCTAAAATGATCCTGACCCGGCTTTTCAAGGACATAGACAACGAATTGCCGATTAGCAGAAGATTCACCTTTTTTAAATACAAGCTGAAATTCATCCTCTTTCTTAATCCTTAACTTTTTTTTCATTTTTACACCTTCATTACATGAATTGAGTCTCAGTAAATCCCTTATTTTGCGAAAAAAGACCACTGAGACTTTTCAGTGGTCTATGCAGATAATACTTTTCTGCCCTTACGGCGACGTGCAGCGATTACTCTACGTCCGTTTTTCGTGCTCATACGTGCACGGAAACCGTGAACTTTACTATGTTTGCGGTTATTCGGTTGATAAGTTCTTTTCATTATATGACACCTCCCTGAGGAATAACAGTTAAAGACAGTCTTTACAATTATATAGATGGAGGTTTCTACTTGTCAACCTCATCCATAAAAAATTTCTTTTTTTAATGCTCAATGTCCAGTAGGCCTTTTTTTACTACCTAGCCTATTGTAAATGATTTTGCTCCGAACTGATATAGAAATTTTTGGGGAAGGGGAAATTTCCATCATTTTATCCATGGGCACGAATATGAGATTCGCAAGTAATCCTCCCTTACGACACACCATTCGACAAATTATAAGAACGAACCTGAATCCCTTTTGATCTTTCCCCATGCAGGTCTTCCGGCTTGAACACCTGGTTCATATCAACTTAATTCGAGCCTATAATCATGGTCTGTGGATAAAATTCGACATGTTTTTTTCTATCCACATCCCATTTTAGAGACTTTTGCACATAACAATGGCCTGTGGAAAAGTTTTTCCCACAAGCCCGGTAAGTTGTGGATAAAGTTTTCTAACCCATTGCAAGACGCCTGAATTTCTGATATTATATTTGTGTTTTCACTCTGAATAACTTTATCAACAGGTAACATTTATCCACAGACTGTGAATAACTTGTGGATAGTTTATCCGACCTGTGTATATTAATCTGTCCACAGATGGTGGATATTGTCGAAAACCCTTTTTTCTTCTTTATTATATATTTCTTAAAATACCTGTTGATGAATAAACATTCAAATCTGCACTGGCTCACCAGATGTAGTCTGTACAAAGGTTGTACAGCGCAAGATATAGTTTTGGGCACTTCACATTACACAACACAAAAATTCCTTAATACAGCTCACCGAACCTTTGCTGTCAAAATTAATATGAAGACGGCAATCGATGAGTTTATTTGTGCCTATACATTTTAGATACAATGATTAAAATTTTTTTTGCAAAGGAGGGATAAGTTTGGATAACATCGATAGCCTCTGGAACCAGGCGCTCGGAAAAATCGAAAAGAAAATCAGTAAACCAAGCTTTGAAACTTGGCTTAAATCAACCAAGGCTTATTTACTGCAAGGTGATACATTAACAGTCACCGCTCCCAATGAATTTGCCAGGGATTGGCTTGAAGAACGCTATTCCCATCTTATTTCCGATGTATTGTTTGAACTTACCGGTGAGGAATTGGAAGCAAAATTCATCATTCCCCCCAATCAAGAAGATGATGATTTTGCCGTTCCTGTTCAGCCTAAAAAGATAAAAAAACAGGATAAAGAGCATGCTGCATTTCCACAGCATATGCTTAATGCGAAAAATACATTCGATACATTTGTCATCGGCTCCGGCAATCGTTTTGCCCATGCCGCGTCTCTCGCTGTTGCAGAAGCTCCGGCCAAAGCCTATAATCCCTTATTCATATACGGGGGCGTCGGCCTTGGAAAAACTCATTTAATGCATGCAATCGGGCATTATGTTCTAGAGCATAATCCGAATGCGAAGGTCGTTTATTTATCGTCTGAAAAGTTCACGAATGAATTCATCAACTCGATCCGGGACAATAAAGCTGGGGAATTCCGTGATAGATACCGAAGCGTGGATGTTTTATTAATTGATGATATTCAATTTCTTGCGGGAAAAGAACAAACTCAAGAAGAGTTTTTCCATACATTCAATGCGCTGCATGAAGAAAGCAAACAGATCGTCATCTCGAGTGACCGCCCGCCAAAAGAGATACCTACACTAGAGGATCGCCTCCGTTCAAGATTTGAGTGGGGCTTGATCACGGATATCACGCCACCTGATCTGGAAACGCGGATTGCCATATTGCGTAAAAAGGCAAAAGCTGAGGGTCTTGATATCCCGAACGAAGTCATGCTCTATATAGCCAACCAAATCGATTCCAATATTCGTGAGCTTGAGGGTGCACTTATTCGTGTCGTCGCTTATTCTTCATTGATCAATAAAGATATAAATGCCGATTTGGCAGCTGAAGCATTAAAAGACATCATTCCTAGCTCAAAACCTAAAATAATCACCATCTTGGAAATCCAGAAGACGGTCGGTGAACATTATAGTGTCAAACTTGAGGATTTCAAGGCGAAAAAACGGACTAAATCCGTGGCCTTTCCAAGACAGATTGCCATGTATCTTTCCAGGGAATTGACGGACTCATCCCTGCCCAAGATAGGCGATGAATTTGGAGGCCGCGATCATACGACCGTCATCCATGCGCATGAAAAAATCTCCAAACTCATGCAAACGGACACCCAGCTTCAACGTCAGGTTAAAGAAATCCAGGACCAGCTGAGGGTATAATGGATTCTGGATAATGTGAATAACTGGCGACTACTTACACACAGTCTGTCCACATGTGGATAGACTGTTTTTCCTTAGGTTGAGTGGACTTATCCACATATCAACAGGGCCTACTACTATTACTACTATCTTTTTTAATAAAAATTATTAATAAATATGCCTATTCGGCAATAAAAAATTGGAGGATGAAACATGAGATTTATAATCCAAAGAGATCGATTAGTTCATAGTGTCCAAGAAGTAATGAAAGCAGTCACATCAAGAACGACGATTCCGATCCTAACAGGGATAAAGATAAGCGTTACTAGTGAGGGGGTCACTCTAACAGGTAGTGATTCAGATATTTCCATCCAATCATTCATTCCCGCTGAGGTTGACGGTGATGAGATAGTTGAAGTTAAAAGCAGCGGCGGTATAGTCCTGAATGCCCGTTTTTTCAGTGAAATTGTCAAAAAGCTGCCGATGGATACTGTAGAAATTGAAGTGGAGAATAACTTTCAAACGATTATTCGCTCGGGAAAAGCTGAATTTAATCTAAATGGACTGGATCCTGAGGAATATCCTCATCTTCCGATCATTGCAGAAGAAAATATTTTCAAACTTCCCACGGACCTTTTAAAGACCCTCATCCGCCAAACTGGCTTTGCAGTGTCCACGTCAGAAACACGCCCCATCTTAACAGGTGTAAACTTGAAGGTTCAAGATGACGAATTGACCTGTATTGCAACAGATAGCCATAGGCTTGCAATGAGAACAGCCAAAATAGAAAATAAAATTAACGGGACCTATAGCGTTGTCATCCCAGGTAAAAGTCTGAATGAGTTAAGTAAAATCCTTGATGATACAAACGAACTCATTGAAATCGTCATTACCGAAAACCAAGTCCTTTTCAAAGCTGAAAATTTATTATTCTTCTCAAGACTTCTTGAAGGGAATTATCCCGATACATCACGCTTGATTCCATCAGATAGCAAAACCGATGTGACTGTTCACACCAAGGATTTCCTTCAAGCGATCGACAGGGCTTCATTATTGGCGAGAGAAGGAAGAAATAATGTCGTCAAATTGACAACCCTGGAAGGCCGTATAATCGAAGTCTCTTCCAATACTCCTGAAATTGGTAAAGTAATTGAGGAAGTTCAGGCAGAAGCCATTGAAGGTGAAGACCTGAAGATCTCATTCAGTGCCAAATTCGTAATGGATGCTCTAAAGGCATTGGAAGGATCCGATATAAAAATTAATTTCACAGGTGCAATGCGTCCGTTTGTCATTCGTCCGCTACATGACGATTCCATGCTGCAATTAATTCTCCCGGTAAGGACTTATTAAGCTAAAATAATATTTCAAAAAAATTAAAGGCTTGTATAGCAGGTCTTTAATTTTTTTATATGTAAACATAGGTTTCCAAAGGGTCCTTGGCGTTTTTTCAATGCTGTACGAGACTCTCAATCGCTAAAAACAAGAACTGAAAAAGCTATACTTTGTCTTAATGGGATTAATTTAGTAAAATGAAATATTAAAGACTACTTAGAAATGAGTGAAGCATGAATGGACTCCATAAAAATCAATACTGAATATATTACGCTTGGACAATTCCTGAAATTGGCCGATTTGATCCAAAGCGGCGGAATGGCGAAATGGTTCTTAAGTGAATACGAGGTTTTCATTAATGGTGAATTAGACGTGAGAAGAGGCAGAAAATTAAGATCAGGTGATAAAATAGAGATTCCTGGATTTGGCGCCTACACAATTACAAGCTAAAACATAAGGGAAGAGCGGAATATGTATATTGAAAATATAAGTTTGAAAAATTACCGCAACTATACCGAATTGAATCTGGCTTTTGAGAATAAAGTCAATGTAATCCTCGGCGAAAATGCTCAAGGAAAAACAAATGTCATGGAATCCATTTTCGTTTTAGCAATGGCAAAATCCCATCGGACCTCAAATGATAAAGAACTTATTCGCTGGGATGAAGAGTATGCTAAAATAGAAGGAAGAGTTAGAAAGAGAAATACCTCAATACCACTTGAGCTGACCATTTCAAAAAAAGGGAAAAAGGCGAAGTGCAACCATATTGAACAAAGAAAGTTGAGTCAATATGTCGGAAATATGAATGTGGTCATGTTTGCGCCTGAGGATCTTAACCTTGTAAAGGGAAGTCCTCTAGTCAGACGCCGTTTTATAGATATGGAAATTGGCCAGGTTTCTCCCGTATACCTTCATGATATGAGCCAATATCATAAAATACTTCAACAAAGAAATCATTACTTAAAGCTTCTGCAGACCCGGAAACAAACGGATACGACGATGCTTGACGTGCTGACCGATCAATTTATTCAGTATGCAGCGAAAATTGTCGAAAGAAGGTACGAGTTTCTTTTAAAGCTCCAGCAATGGGCAGAACCTATTCATTCGGGGATCTCCAGAAATCTAGAAGTATTGAAAATCCAATATAAACCGTCGCTTGATGTATCAGAATCTATGGATTTGACGAAAATGATAGAAGTATACACAGAAAAATTTGATAAAATAAAAACAAGGGAAATTGAACGGGGTGTTACACTGGTAGGTCCTCATCGTGACGACCTGGTTTTTTTTGTGAATGACCGTGATGTCCAGACATATGGTTCACAAGGACAACAGCGTACGACTGCCTTGTCTTTGAAACTTGCCGAAATTGAGCTGATCCATGAAGAAATCGGCGAGTATCCCATTTTATTATTGGATGATGTGTTATCGGAACTCGACGATTTCCGCCAATCCCATTTACTGAATACGATACAGGGGAAAGTGCAAACATTTGTGACGACACCCTCCGTTGATGGAATCGATCATCAAACCCTACGAGAAGCGTCCACCTTTTATGTTAGTCAAGGAAGTATAAAAAAGGTTAAATGATGAGGTGAATGTATGTATCTCCACATTGGTGAAGACATTCTTGTGAAAACGGACGATGTCATAGCCATTTTAGATAAGAAGCTGCTTCAGGCCTCTCCAATCATGAGTGAATTTTTGGAGAAAAAGTCCGATGTAACTTCCCATTTAGCAAAAAACTCGGTTAAATCGATTGTAGTGACGGATAAACAGGTTTATTATTCACCGCTCGCGTCGTCCACCTTGAAAAAGCGTTCACTGCAGCCATCGCTCTTAATCGATGATATAGATATTCTTTGAATTGTAGCTAAACGTTATAATTACTCCTGAAAATTGATAAATGCCAAAAGAAAAGTGTAGGTGATACGTATGACAATGGAACAAAAAGAAGTACAAGCTCAGGCATACGATGAGAATCAGATACAGGTTTTAGAAGGCTTAGAAGCAGTTCGTAAACGTCCGGGGATGTATATCGGCACTACCTCTGCAAAAGGACTTCACCATCTTGTTTGGGAAATTGTCGATAATAGTATTGATGAGGCACTGGCTGGTTTCTGTACGGAAATCAAAGTGACGATCGAAGAAGACAATAGCATAACCGTAGTCGATAATGGCCGGGGTATTCCAGTGGGGATCCATGAAAAAATGGGACGTCCGGCTGTAGAAGTAATCATGACGGTCCTTCATGCGGGCGGTAAATTTGGCGGCGGAGGTTATAAGGTCTCCGGCGGTCTGCATGGTGTGGGGGCATCGGTAGTTAATGCCTTATCCACGGTATTGGAAGTTTACGTTCATCGCGAAGGTAAAATCCATTATCAGCAATTTAACCGCGGTATCCCAAAAGAAGATTTGAAAATCATCGGGGAAACTGATCATACCGGAACGACTGTACACTTCATTCCTGATGGTGAAATCTTCACGGATACCCTGGAATATGACTTTGATACATTAGCCACGCGAATCCGTGAGCTTGCATTCCTGAATAAAGGCTTGAAGCTGATCATTGAAGATAAACGTGAAGAAGAAGAGAAAATTAGGGATTTCCACTATGAGGGCGGTATCAAATCTTATGTTGAGCATTTGAACCGTTCTAAAGAGGTATTGCATGAGGAACCGATTTTCATGGAAGGCGAGAAAGATGGAATTTCCGTTGAATTGGCTCTGCAATATAATGACAGCTATATCAGCAATGTCTTTTCTTTTGCCAATAATATTCATACCTATGAAGGCGGTACACATGAATCAGGATTCAAGACTGCTTTGACCCGCGTCATCAATGATTATGCACGGAAAAATGGTCTTTTAAAAGAAGCTGATGCCAATTTCTCAGGTGAAGATGTCCGGGAAGGTTTAACGGCAATCATTTCGATTAAGCATCCTGATCCACAATTTGAAGGTCAGACGAAAACCAAGCTCGGAAACTCTGAGGTAAGAACGGTTACTGATTCCATTCTTTCAGAACGACTTGATGCCTTCTTATACGAAAATCCTGCCGTGGCCCGAAAAATTGTAGATAAAGGGCAAATGGCAGCGAGAGCCCGATTGGCAGCGAAGAAAGCACGTGAATTGACCCGGAGGAAAAGTGCTTTGGAAGTATCCAATCTACCAGGTAAATTGGCAGATTGTTCTTCTAAGGACCCGAGTATCAGCGAATTATACATCGTTGAAGGAAACTCTGCGGGAGGATCGGCAAAACAAGGGCGGGACCGCCATTTCCAAGCTATCTTGCCGCTAAGGGGTAAAATCCTGAATGTTGAAAAAGCGAGATTGGACAGAATCCTGCACAATGAAGAAATAGGTACGATCATCACAGCACTTGGAACGGGCATTGGTGATGAATTCAATACTGAAAAAGCCAGATACCATAAAATTGTTATCATGACCGATGCGGATGTGGATGGTGCCCATATCAGAACACTGATGTTGACATTCTTCTACCGGTATATGCGAAAAATCATCGAGTATGGATATATATATATTGCTCAGCCGCCACTTTTCAAGATTCAGCAAGGGAAAAAAGTGGATTATGCTTATAATGACCGCCAGCTTGAAGAAATCATGGCCAGTTTGCCAAGTACTCCCAAGCCTAACCTGCAGCGTTATAAAGGGCTGGGGGAAATGAATCCGGAGCAATTGTGGGAAACGACCATGAACCCTGAAACGAGAACGCTGCTTCAAGTCAGTTTGAAAGATGCTGCCGAGGCAGATGAAACTTTCGAGATGTTGATGGGCGACAAGGTCGAACCGCGACGTAACTTCATTGAAGAAAATGCAATTTATGTAAAAAATCTTGATATCTGATTTTTTGACAGGATGCTTTTTACATCCTGTTCTTTACATAGTGCACGAACAGTTAAACTTAAATGAGATATAAGCTTTTAATAGGAGGTTGGCTCCATGTCAGAAAATGAAAGATCAGGTGTTAAGGAAATAAATATAAGTACCGAGATGCGGACATCGTTTTTGGATTATGCGATGAGCGTTATCGTGTCGCGGGCTTTGCCTGATGTAAGGGACGGTTTGAAACCGGTACACCGAAGAATTCTTTATGCAATGAACGATCTTGGAATGACTTCGGATAAACCATTTAAGAAATCAGCCCGTATTGTCGGGGAAGTTATCGGTAAATATCACCCGCATGGTGATTCGGCAGTATATGAAACGATGGTACGGATGGCGCAACCTTTTAACTATCGCTATATGCTTGTAGATGGACATGGGAATTTCGGTTCGGTCGATGGTGACCAAGCTGCCGCAATGAGGTACACCGAAGCGAGAATGTCGAAAATCTCGATGGAGTTACTCCGGGACTTAAATAAAGATACGGTCAATTTCCAGGATAACTACGATGGTTCAGAAAGAGAACCAGCCGTCATGCCTGCCCGTTTCCCGAACTTGTTGGTGAATGGTTCATCAGGAATAGCGGTAGGAATGGCAACCAATATTCCGCCCCATCAATTAGGTGAGGTAATTGACGGCGTATTGGCTTTAAGCAAGAATCCTGAGATTACAATTCCAGAGTTGATGGAATATATTCCTGGTCCGGACTTTCCGACAGCCGGTTTGATTTTAGGGAGAAGCGGAATCAGAAAGGCCTATGAAACCGGTAAAGGGTCAATCATTCAACGGGCGAAAGTCGAGATTGAAGAGAAACCGAATGGTAAACAGGTAATCCTTGTTAAGGAAATCCCTTATCAAGTGAATAAAGCAAGATTGATTGAAAAAATTGCAGAACTTGCCCGAGATAAGAAAATCGAAGGCATCACCGACTTACGGGATGAATCGGATCGCAATGGTATGCGTATTGTCATGGAGCTTCGAAAGGATGTTAATGCGAATGTCCTTTTAAACAACCTGTATAAGCACACCGCGATGCAGACCACCTTCGGAATCAATCTGCTTGCTTTGGTGGACGGTCAGCCAAAGGTGCTGAATTTAAAACAATGCCTGCGCTACTACTTGGAGCATCAGCAGGTAGTCATACGTCGCAGGACTGAATTTGAACTGCGGAAAGCGGAGGCCCGTGCCCATATTTTAGAAGGTTTGCGTATTGCACTTGATAATTTGGATGCAGTCATCTCGTTGATCCGCAGTTCCCAAACGACAGATATTGCCCGTGAAGGCTTAATGACACAATTCTCACTTTCCGAAAAACAGGCGCAAGCTATCCTGGATATGCGTTTACAGCGCTTGACAGGTCTGGAACGTGAAAAAATTGAAGATGAATATCAGGCATTAATGGCTATAATTGCAGAATATAAAGCGATTCTTGCTGATGAAGAAAAGGTTCTTGAAATTATCCGTGAAGAGCTTCTTGAAATTAAAGAACGTTTTGATGATAAACGGAGAACTGAAATCACATTAGCCGGCTTTGAAAGCCTGGAAGATGAAGATTTAATCCCAGAGGAAAATATAATCGTGACACTTACGCATAACGGTTATATTAAACGCTTGCCTGCAACCACATACCGCAGTCAAAAACGCGGGGGGCGCGGAATACAGGGTATGGGAACGAATACAGATGACTTTGTCGGTCACTTGTTAACCACTTCGACTCATGACACTCTATTATTCTTCACCAACAAAGGTAAAGTCTATCGTTCAAAAGGATATGAAATACCTGAATATGGCAGGACGGCAAAAGGATTGCCGCTTATCAACTTGTTGGAAGTCGATAAAGGCGAGTGGGTCAATGCAATCATACCTGTGAAGGAATTTGCGGACGATTGGTATTTATTCTTCACGACCAGACATGGGATATCAAAGCGTACACCTTTATCGTCCTTTGCAAATATCCGTAATAACGGTTTAATTGCCCTAGGTTTACGTGAAGACGATGAATTGATCTCTGTCCGGCTTACGAATGGAGAGAAACAGATCATAATTGGAACGAAGTCCGGTATGATGATTCGTTTCCCAGAGACGGATGTACGGACAATGGGACGTACTGCAGCAGGAGTAAAAGGAATTTCCTTAGGGACAAATGATGAAGTTGTCGGAATGGAAATTCTTGAAGATGATGAAGAAGTCCTGATCGTTACGAAAAACGGTTATGGAAAAAGGACCTCTGCGGAAGAATACCGTATTCAAAGCCGTGGAGGCAAAGGAATAAAAACATGTAATGTCACTGAGAAAAATGGTGAACTTATAGCCGTGAAAACAGTTACGGGTGAAGATGAAGATTTGATGCTGATTACAGCAGCTGGTGTATTGATCCGAATGGAAGTCGAAGGCATTTCTAAAACGGGCCGTAATACACAGGGTGTTAAGCTCATCCGACTCGAATCTGCAGATAATGAATATGTTTCTACGGTAGCCATCGTAGGAAGGGAAGAAGAAGAAGAAAAAGACCTGGAAATAGAGGCGGTAACAACTCTAGATCCGGATTCTGATCCTGAACCTACGGTAAATGAAGAAAATGAAGAAACTGAAAAAGATACGGAAGAATAATCTTTTACTAAAAAAGGGGTTCGGAATTTTAATTCCGAGCCCCTTTTGAAATTCCCTTTGATTTTTTTGAAACAATGAGAAAGCGGGAGTATCTGTAAGCAACGCTCAAATTGTATAAACCTTAAAAAATTGTAGATCCAGCAATAAAGCTGGGTCTTTTTTGCATTAGCACGGTATCAAATGATATCAGAGTGTTCGGGTTCGGGTTTGGGGAAAGACTCGTTGGTTTCAAGTTACATCCCAAATAAGCTTCGCTAATTTTCCCATGGGAAGCCGGGTCAAACTGAACAATGGATTCATCGCTGAAATCATTTTTATTGATGCCAGCTCGCAAACATGACCGGTCATAAAGGTGATGGATAGTGGGCAAATTATCAATTTAGGGATTAATCGTGAATTATATATAAAAGAAGTACTATAATGTTTAAAGAAAAAATTCACTCTTGAAATCTAAGCTTCTTCTTCTTGATCAGGGGTAAAGTCATTGTATTTGAAATCTATGAATGGATGAATATTATTTATTTTAAAATAACTATTGCTTTTATTCCTGATACTAGATATAATAACTAAGTCGACAGCGAAAGAATAAAGTTGTTGACAAGGAATAATATAAATGATATATTATTAAAGTCGCTTACGAAGTAACGACGATAAATCGCTCTTTGAAAACTGAACAAAACAAAGCGCCAACGTTAAATTTTAAGTGAGCACACACTATCAAAAAAGCAAATGAGCAAGTC
Source organism: Peribacillus sp. FW305-BF15 (assembly GCF_058783805.1). NCBI lineage: Bacteria > Bacillati > Bacillota > Bacilli > Caryophanales > Bacillaceae > Peribacillus > Peribacillus sp. FW305-BF15. The sequence continues at coordinate 324,320 of NZ_JBYSYV010000003.1, forward strand.
AAACATTTCTTCGGAGAGTTTGATCCTGGCTCAGGACGAACGCTGGCGGCGTGCCTAATACATGCAAGTCGAGCGAATCGATGGGAGCTTGCTCCCTGAGATTAGCGGCGGACGGGTGAGTAACACGTGGGCAACCTGCCTATAAGACTGGGATAACTT
>NZ_JBYSYV010000004.1:0-238647 GCF_058783805.1 Peribacillus sp. FW305-BF15
AGTGGAAATCAACGTCCAAATTGTACAAGCCATAAAAATAGACAAACTCGATTTTCATCGAGTTTGTCTACAGTCTGAGCCCTCCTTTATGGGAGGGCTTTTTGTTTTGCAGGATGAGTAAAAATCATAATCCGAAACAAAAAAATGGATAGCCCCAATTAAGGCTATCCAGCTTAATTTTTAAAAGATCACTTCACCTTTACGCCAGCTTTAATTAACGTAGGCGGAGTTTCGCCCTGTAATCCGGCGACGAGGTTTGTTGCGGCCAGCATCGCCATTTTCAGGCGGGTTTCATATGTTGCGGAACCGATATGAGGCAGAGTGACGACATTCTTCATGGAAAGCAGCGGGTTGTCTTCCTGGACGGGCTCCTGTACAAAGACATCCAGTCCTGCCGCGTGAATTTCTCCGGTCTTTAGCGCATCGATCAACGCTTCTTCATCCACTGTTTTCCCTCTTGAACAATTGATGAAGATGGCGGACTCTTTCATGAGCTTGAATTCTTTTTCCCCCATCATCTTTTCGGTTTGAGGAGTCAGCGGTGTCATTAAGCAGACAAAATCAGATTGCTTTAACAGATCTTCCAGAGAACAGTATGTAGCTCCATACTTTTGTTCCGCGTCTTCGTTTCTGGATCTATTGTGATATAAGATGTTCATATCGAACCCAAAACGTGCCCTTTTTGAAACGGCAGATCCGATTCCGCCCATCCCGATAATGCCTAATACTTTATGATGGACGTCCAACCCAAACGATTTTTCTCCGATATTCGATGTCCATTGCCCTGACTTTACCATTTGATCCAACTCAGGCATTCTTCTCGCTGTGGAGATCATCAAACCCATGATCGTATCGGCGACTGTCTCGTTCAATACCTCGGGAGTGTTCGTAGCCATGATTCCTCGATTGGACAACTCGGTTACATCCAAATTGTCGTAACCAACCGATGAATTACAGACGATTTTTAATTGCGGTGCTTGATCCAGTAAAGTTTTATCCACTTTTAATCCTGAGCCTAATATACCTTGTGCGTTCTTCAGCTCCTGAAGAAATTCAGGATAGTTTTGTGAATCAAGACCCTCAAAATAAACGACCTCACAAGTCTCTTGAATATAATCCAACACCTTTTGATCCACTTTCTTATAAACGATTACTTTCGGTTTCATCATTGATACCTCACTTCCAATAAAGTAGGACCCCATCGGGTTCAAATGCTGACATAACCTTTTTGTTTTACGCCTCTATCTATAATCTACCATTATTTTAAAAAAAGGTAGTAGCTAATTGAACGGCGGACCAAATCGCTAAAACGGAAGCTAACGTTAGAATAATATTTTCGAACCAATTGTTTTTATATTTTCCCATCAAGCTTTTTTTATTTGAAAGCACGAGCATGCCAATTGCGATTACCGGAAAGCCGATTATATTTATTGCATTTACGCCAATTGTCAATGCAATGAAACCAGGCATGCCGGGAATGGACCAAATAAGCGGCGTAACTAATACAAAAATCATAATCCATTTAAACATTGGATCTTTTTCATATTTACCATTGTATTTTTCGCGTCGGTTTTTATTTATTACGTAAAAGGCATCTACTATCAATCTTGGAAAACCAGTTGATTTCCCTACTATACTCGCGAACAATACTCCAAATACCCCAAGATAAAAAATGTACCAGCCAAATTGTCCTAACGACATTTGTAATGCCATTGCCAAGTCATCAATCGTTTCCACATGAATTCCATTCGGTTTTAAAATTTCTGCCCCAACCACCCAAATGGCTAAATTAATCACGATGCAAACTCCGATGGCAAACAGTAAGTCATTTCTTTGAACCTTGACATGACTCGGCTTCGTCCAGCCCTTTTCCTTCATGAAATATGGATGTACAAAGTTCGAAATCGATCCTGCCACTGCACCGATAATTGAAATCGCCACCAATAATGCTCCATGAACGCCAGTATCACTTGGAATGCTAAAACCAACCGTTCCTTTAATGATTTGCCCCACATCCGGTGTAGCTTGAATGGCCAGGAACAAGAAGGCAATGGTCAATAATGCCAAAAGCACTTTCATTACACTTTCAATTCTATTATAAATATTCCTGCCAATAAGCATAAACACTAATCCTACAACTACCATTGAAGCTAAGAACGGCTGATTGACATGGAAGAGTGTCGATAATACCTCTCCCGCTCCCTTAATCATATAGGCATTAAACAGGTGGCCCATGATTAATGCATAACCAAACATGAAATAACCGAAAAATGGGTGGATACGTCCATAGCCTTCAAGAATGGTTAAACCCTCTGTGTTACAAAGCTGGAACCGGGCAATAACATTAACGATAAGAAAACGAAGAATTAATGACAGAGCTAAAATCCACATTAAACTATATCCATAATCTGCACCGGCAACAGAAGAAGTCACCAGATCCCCGGCGCCAAGCCACGTTAACACGGCAAGAATTCCTGGACCATAAGCGGTTTTAAACTTCGTGAAGAAATTTGTTTTCTTACTTTCGACCTCCGGAGCAATCACAGTGGATTCAGCAAGATTTGATTGATTTTTCAAGTTATTCACTCCATTCCAAAGAGTATGTATTCGCTTTCATTTTTTCTAAAGCAATAATACTTAGATAACTCTAGACATTCAGATATTGAAATTATGACAGAACTTTACGTCATTTCCGGAATTGACATAAAGTTAACGCGCAGTATGTTGTCATGCTTCATGTTGAAGTGAATTAGCTCTTAAGTAAGTTCTCCTTCCATTTGATTGAATCTTTCGACTATTTACATTGAAATTGTAAGACAAATTAAAATGTAAGTCAATCATAATATTTAGAAGTTTTTTTAAAGCATAAAAAAGACCCTTCGTACTTGTTGATCATTCAAGAGAAATTGGCGTTGCTGCAAATTGAGGAAAACAGGATAAATAAAGGATAAAGTACAGCGTGCGAATAGATTCATGCCATCAGCGGATAATATAAGCGAAGGAGTGAAATATATGCCACAAGATAATAACAATGATCCAAATAATACTGCCAGGTACCTTGATGCTCGCAGAGACCCTAATAATGATAGTTTGAACCCTGGGTTTCAAAGAGAAGAACGTCCTATGCCTAATGGTAATATCCCAACAACAGAGGGTGTCGCAAATGTTAAAGAACGTTTTCCTTCTGACCATGAAAGACTTATGAGCAGAATCAATCTTGGGGATGCACTTATAAATCGGGAAAATACACATTTTGGACGGTTTGAAAGATAACCCACGAGAAAAAAGCTAAAAACCTGTTTAGGCTTTAGCTTCCGTTTTTTTAGTTTTGTACAAAAATGAACTTTCCTCTCCAGGCACTTGCTTTCCACAGGAGCCTCACACACCCGCTCCAATCAATATGGAACACGTTTTATCTACAAAAATTCAAAGAGACCTTCCTATAAAAGGTCTCTTTGAATAATCCTTACTTTTCACAAGCGATAAAGTCTTTGTCGCGATCGCTTTTTTTATTGGCATCATAAAGCGCCTTTGAAACGTGAGGCTTGTATTTCGTTTTTCCTCCTTTATTTTTAACGGAAGATGTACGGGCTACGCCTCCTTTGTAGTCTTTATTCAATGCTGTACAGTTTTTATAAGTCTTCACCTTTGTTTTGGCACTGGCAACGTCATTTGCGCCAAACGAGAGACCTAAAACTAGTCCAAAAGATAGTAAAATAGCAAATATTCGTTTCAAAATACGTACTTCTTTCCCTAAATATTAACTTTTTACTAATCATAATGTATCATTCCATTTTTTACAATAACTATTTTTCTGGATTTAAATAATACCCGCTCTCACTTAATCCACTCCTAAGAAAAGACCGCCAATTCAGCGGTCCCATAGATTATATTATTCCTTTCCCTTCACCCTGTAATGGACCTCCCCAGGTTCTTTGCAAAAGGTGATTCCGCTTCCCGGTTCGTAATAAAAGGTCTTTTTACCCAATGAGCGTTCATGGAAGGTCGTATGCAGATAGGCTGCTTGGTCCCTTTTGAAGGCGAGCTGATTTTTGCTTAAGTTTACTGGTAAGCAATGACCGTAGTTTGTGTGGACCAGTGTTTCCTTTTCGTTCATTTCCTCTAGGTCACGAATGTGGATGTAGGAAAACCAGACTCCTCCTCTTTTCCGGAATGAGCGGGAGGAGAACCAGACCATCCCCAGTTGGGCATTTATGCAGACGGGCAGTCTGTATTTACCGCCCAGTACGGATTTGGCTGCCGCTAGTCCGCCATCCAGATCCAATCCAAAGTGGTTTAACGTATTATTCAGGATTTCCTGGCGCGGTTGCCTAACATGGAAAGTGCTGTCTCCCTCCACTACCGTAGTCATCTCGACACCATTGGCGTCGTATCGCTCCATCATTCCTACCGTTTCCATATTCAATAAATAGTTTTTTCGTATCATCATTCCATTCACTCCCCATTTCACTATTCCTTTTTATGGAGTATACTGGACATAGAGGCAGGTATACTCCTGCTCACAAGCCCTTAGGTGATTGTCTGACCGGACGTCCTCACCTAGGGGTTTTTCACTTTTTCATTATCACATTTCCCCTCACCTCCTCAACAGCTATACAGCCAGCGTACTAGCTCTTCGATATTGTTTTTATCTTTGCTTAGGTGAAATAATGGCGGCCGCCCTTTGTATGTTCCTTTAAACTCTTTCCAAATGGGATTATCAGGGCTCCAGTCCACCTCTTTCAATTTTGACATTCTCGTGGCAATCAGCTGTTGTCTTTGTTCGATTGGCTGGTTTTCCATTTTGTCATTGACATAAAGGGCAACGGCAATGAAAAGCGGGTAACTGGCAAGCATGCATTTTGTGTAATCACCCATCTGTCCTGCCGGGTATATGTCGAATAGTTCATTAAGATAGAGATGAATGAGTGTGATGTATTCACTGTTCGATAGCGGACTTTGTGATACTTTCTCTTCGATGTTTACGTGTGCCTTCCCAGTCATGAAGATGCCGATGACCTGCCTCAATTGCGATAGCGATAAGAGGTTTTTATTGGCTGGACGATTGATGGAACGCTTTTCAAGTTCGACACCGGCTGTTTTTAGCGATTGATGGGTATGGAGCACCTGATTGGTAATGACGTTGAGGTTGTTTCGCGAGTCGAATGATATCCGTTTGGAAAGGGCCACTTTCTTGCCTTTTAGATTGAGATCCAGGTAGAGCTGGGATTCTTCCGCTCTTGTTAGCCCTTCAAATACTTGGATCGCAATCGAGCTGTCCTTCATGAGTGAATCCAGTTCGTATGCTAGTTTCACCTTTTCTTCACCCTTCTTTAACGCTTTAAGGATACTGTCCTCCAATTGCGCGAAAGCCGCTATTCGTTGTGTTCCGTCAATGATCGAAAGTTCGATAGGATCTCCATTAGGGGCTGCTCCTTCCCTGCTGCTGGCAACAAGTGGCGGCAGGTAGATATTTTTCGTTAACGCATTGTCCAAAAGATAGTTTTTGATCGATCGGACCCGCAGCTGGTTGATTTCCCTCGTGGCGATCTGACCGTTGCGATACATATGGACCAGCTCGATGATGGAGCAGGAAACCATCGTCCTTCTTTTCCGGTCCAATTCACCTAGAATCATGCAGCCATCCTCCTTCTTGTTCTATTTTTCGTTTGAACGCGAGAGCCGTTTTCTGGATGGCGTTTGTAGTCGAATGGTTTTTGACTCTTTTTTTCAAGGGGTCGTAAATGTGTGAATAAAGGGTATCATCATGCTTCCAAGTACAGGCTTTCTTCAAATGCAGCATATGATTTATTGCTTCTTCATAGGGGATTTCATGATGTTTTCGGAGTTGGTGGATCGTTTGGGCAAGGGCTATTTGAATGCCGGAATACCCTGATGTGAATGTAGTCCGGTCTGTCATCTTCTTCGGAAAGATTTCCAGCCATGACTCGAAAAACGCGGTCGCGGTGTTGATGATTTCTGCTTTGGTCATATCACCATAATTGGCTTTACCCGTTTTCGCGGTGACGTTTCCTTCAAATAAAGCAATAAGGCAGCGCCTCATGATCGTCAGCGTAGTCAGCGCCGTACATCTCACGGTGATCCTCGAAAGGGTGGCCTCTATCTCCATCTTACTTTCTAATATCCTGGCAATGTTCCGTGTTAGTTCTGCATATTCATCGCGCTGGTCATACTTCATCACCAAGCCGTTATGCGGCTCTTTTCGCTTCGTATTAATATCATTGAATAGCTGTCTTTCTTCATGCGTTTCCAGATTTAAATAGATTTGAATCGTGACCGGATAGGTTTTCAACTTATCAATTTGGTTTTGGAGCTTTGCCGCTTCGGGAAAGTTTCCGATTTCTTCTTCCGTTTCCTTCCGTGCCCTTAGATGACTGATGGCTGAAATGAGGGCATAGGTCCTATGCTGCCCGTCAAGTATGTATATTTTACTTCCTGGTGGCAGTTCCCCGCCCACGGGCACTTCTTGGATCGCTCCCCTGCTCGAGAAGATGAATGGGGAAAAGTAAAAGTCCCCTTCCGATACAGAATCGATGATGAACTCCCTGATTTCAGTCCTTCGATTGAGATCAAGCTTTCTTTGAACCGCCTCATCGACTTCGAATATCGCCTCCAATGTCGAGAATTGAACCTGCGAGATTAATATTCTTTTCCCGAATTGGGTAAGGCTGTTTCCGGCTATCGTCACTTTCATTTCTTGATATGTCATTCACTTCACCTCTCTGCGACCATTATCCTATTTTATGCTTTTTTTGTAAAACCGCTCTTGTATTATCTCTTTCAAAATTGGTTCCCTTTTGTGACTGCTTTACCTGTTTGATTGGCTAACTCTTTACAAAATCTCATCAAAGGGCTATACTATCTAATTTCCGTTTCAAATTTGCTACTGCCGATCGCTATTTTGTGTCCATTTAGAGAACAAACAGCCAAAATTCAGATAAAAGTGAAACGAAATGACATTTTTGTGAAGTTTTACGACTCGTCAAAAAAAGTCTATCTGAATGATAGACTTTTTTGACGAGGTTATTCTGCCAGCTTTATTTCAATTGCTAAATTCCGTAAATAATCCAATAAGGGCCGGACTTCCTCTGGAGCTGTTGTGTCTGTGAATGAGAAAGACTGCTTCTTCTTTTCAACGGCTATATCCAGCTGGTACGAAAACGAGTCGAACCCTTGCGTTTTTACCATTTTACTTTGGGCAGCATTATGAAGGTCAGCATGTTTCATTAAGTTCTGCAATTCCTCATACTTCTCTTTCGGCAATTCATCCGTATCTATTTCGAAATTCAAGTCGAGGTTGGCAAATCCCCCTATGCAGCTAAATTTGATATGCATGGTAGATGAAGCCTCCTATTCATGGAATATTTCTACTCAGGCAGTCCAACCGCTTTAAAAGCATTTTCAATTGTCTTGATGGCTGTTTTCGTAACATTACCGCTATCAACAAGTTTTTGCGCTGCCTTGATGACGATTTGCACGAATTGATTGAAATTCGCCGTCGCAAATAAATTCTGCATCGCATTGAACCAAATCAAGGCCGCTTTGTCCGTTCCAATTTCCATCGATACTAGATAAAAGGCCTTGTTTGGTATGCCGCTATTGATATGGACACCATGATTATCGCGTTCTCCCTTATAGAAGTTCTTCATATGATCAGGCTGAATATCCTTACCCATTAACTTATTGTCAAATGCCGTACCTGGTGCCTTCATCGAACGGAGTGCCTGCCCTTTCAGTGTCGGTCCCATTATATCAGCACCGATCAGCCAATCGGCATCTCCTGCAGTTTGCTTTAAGTGAAATTGTTTTATGGCAACTCCAAACACATCTGAAAGATGTTCGTTCAATGCCCCGGACTGACCTTCATACTCCAATCCACTTGTGAACTGCGTAACCCCATGTGTCAATTCATGTCCAATTACATCGAGTGAATTGGCAAAATTGCTAAAGATGATCCCATCACCGTCTCCAAATACCATTTCATCTCCGTCCCAATAAGCATTCGTGAATTTATTGCCATAATGAACGTTCAGAATGAGATCAAGACCTTGGTTATCAATTGAATTACGGTGCAAAACATCCTTGAAATAATCACGCACAACTCCGCTATAATCATATGCAGCGTTAACAATGGGATCTGCACTTGATCGGTCTCCTTCTTTCCTAGCCTCATTCTCCCGGAGTTTCGTTCCTCCCTTGCAATCGTAAACATGACGGGCAGATTCACCTTGACGTTCAGATCCTGCATCCGTCAGTGCGACAACACCGTCAATATCGTATTCTTTCAATATTCTGCGCCTGCGCATTTGACGGCTTTTCGCTAAACTGATCCGTGCTTCTTCCACTTCATTTTGTGCCATGTTCTCTAAGATATAGTTAGGTACGATGAAACACTGACATTTCAATTTGGTACAGACTTTTTTATGCATATGCGTCACTCCTTCATGTTTTTTTACGATCTATTATCATTTCGTTTCTCAAACCGTTCTTCATGCTCAATAGCTGTTTATCTGATCCATTCACATTTGCTGCTCATCCTATCTTCAACACATTTCTATAGACTACTTTCGCCGCAAGTACCTCATTTCCCTCCATTCCTTCCTCTGATCCGTTCAATCCTTTTTTCCGGCAACTGGTAACTCATCATGCAATTTCAGGCAGGGGATGTAAGAGTTCACCTTTCTTTATTAAATTATTCTGCTCGTGCTGCATATACTGCTTTAAACAAGGAATCCTCCTCGGAACATAAACAACCATTAAGGGAGGGCATAGCATTGTAACTTCACAGGGAACTGCTTCGGTTAGCTTTCCATTCCCATCTGTATGGGGTATCCACTCTTCAATAGCTGGCAGAACGATTATTTGGGGCACATTTTCCATTCATTCCATTATAGATAATTGGGTGGTTGGTACGGTTAATTTTCGCGGCAGACCCATTCCGATTAATGGATTTTGGAATGAAAACACCAAACAAATCGCATTTGATTCACCTTATGCCACATTCTCTGGCAACTTAACCATAATTGATGATCAACAGAGCAGAATTCGGCATTTCATTCTTCAAGGACGTTTTCTAATGAAGCCTCCCTCTCTGCAAGCAGGTGAGTCTGGATCGTGGATTGCCACTACAGATATAGCTCAGAATCAATTTCCTGTTAGCGGTAATGCGTATACCGGGCAATGCCTCCTGTAGGAGCTTTTTTAACATCTAATTTCCTTCATCAGCACCAGAATTTTTGGGGAAGAACAATATAGGGTCATCCTTTTTTTGTAGAAAGGGTGTTTAGATAGGGAATCGTCTCTGGATTAGGGGCGATTCTTTTACTTAGATTCACTGAAGTGAACGTAGGCAAGGAGGCATACAAGTGATTCCATTATTCAGGTTTGCAGCACGTTGCTTCCCTGCGTTCAGTTGATCGCATTGCTTCCCCGTTTTGGTACCGTTTTACCTATATATGAGATAGTTATTTTGGTTGATAACTTATAAATCCGTTAACTTAAAATGAGTACAGATGGAATATAGATTGACAGCATTTTCCTTGTACTTCATACTATTGTATTAATATAAGTGACAGAATATTTAGTTAATTAGGAGGATGAAGCTATGAAATTAGCAGATTTTCTAGAAGAAAAGGGTTTTCAAGTGGCTCATGTATTGATATTGGAGGATAAATGGGGGGGAGGACATGTGACTAAGCACAGAATCCTTTTAAGCATTCCCATTTTGCTATATGGAATGTACATATTTGTGGTCATTCAAAATGATAAAGATGTTCCACTTTATTTGCATCTCCTATTCGCAATCTACTTGATGTTTTTTGTACATTATGAAGATAACACAGAAGGAAAGCATGACGGATTTTGAGAATTTCGATGCTAAGCAATGCGTGTGGAAGATGTTTGGACTTCAACTGAATGTATCGAGCTAGCTGCCCGCAGGCTGAGTCCGTTGTAATCCCTAGGTTGTTAACACGTGAGCCAGTTTAGCATGACCACCCCAATATTTATTCCAAAATCATTAATAAAGCCTAAAAAAGCCTCAACTCCTTAAAGGAATTGAGGCTTTTTTAGGCTTTATTTTGGTTCCAATTAGATGATACGAGTTGTAACGATGCCTTCGATTTGTTTGATTTGATCTTCCAAGGCAGGAATGATATCGCTGTTTACTTCACCATCAATGTCGATGATCGTATATGCATATCCCCCACGGCTTCTGTTAACCATGTCAGCGATATTCAAATTAAAGCTTGATACAGCCAGCGTGATTTGCCCAACCATGTTCGGAACGTTTTCGTGGAAAGTTGCCACACGACGGTTTCCTGTAAAAGGAAGGGAAGTATTCGGGAAATTCACAGAGTTCTTGATGTTCCCTGTTTCTAAAAAGTTCTTCAACTGACGAGCTGCCATGATGGCACAGTTTTCCTCTGATTCTAGCGTAGAGGCACCAAGATGCGGAATTGGAACGACATTTTTCATTTTCAACACGTTTTCATTCGGGAAATCAGTAATGAACTTGCCTACTTTTCCGCTTTCAAGTGCAGCTTGCATATCATTTTCATTCACTAGCTCACCGCGTGAGAAATTCAAGATATGTACGCCCGGCTTCATGATGCTGAATGTTTCTTGGTTAAACATTCCTTTTGTGTCGTCAGTTAATGGAACGTGTACTGTAATATAATCAGATTCTGCAAACAATTCTTCAATTGTCATGGCGCGCTGTACATTGCGGGATAAGTTCCAAGCTGTATCAACAGAGATGAACGGGTCAAAGCCAATGACATCCATGTCCAAATCAAGCGCGTCATTCGCTACAAGTGCACCGATTGCTCCTAAACCGATTACGCCAAGAGTTTTTCCCTTGATTTCTTTACCAACGAATTGTTTCTTTCCTGCTTCGACAAGCTTAGGAATTTGTTCCCCTTCGCCTTCAAGCGTCTTTGTCCAAGCCACACCGGCAAAAAGGTTACGAGATGAAGCCATCAATGTCGTCAGCACCATTTCTTTTACAGCGTTTGCGTTAGCCCCAGGTGTATTGAAAACGACAATTCCTTGCTCCGTGCATTTGTCGACCGGAATATTATTGACTCCAGCCCCTGCCCTTGCGATTGCTTTTAACTGATCGCCGAATTCCATAGTATGCATATTAAAGCTGCGAAGAACGATCGCATCAGGGTTTTCACTGTCATTGTCGACTTTAAAATCGCCTTTATTGAAAACATTCAGCCCGCTTTCGGCAATATTATTTAACGCTTTGATCGTTTTGACTTTTTCTAAAAGTATTGTGCTCATTTTGTTAGCTCCTCTTTTGATTATGATGTTTTTGAAATTTCAAAATATTGACTTTAGACCTTTACTATCTGTTAATATACAGAAAGAGGCAAGGGATAAAATCCCTTACCTCTGCCCAGGCGAACGGCTACGACACTATGTGTTCCCTCACGGTTATCCGTGTTTCGCCAGTTGCACATAGTCTTTTTCATTTATTTTATTCTATCAAACTATTCAGCAATCTTCAATACCATTTTAAAGGTTTATCTCTTTTTTTGCAGAAGCCATAACTCACTAGAAATATCGACGAAACTTGCAGTTTTATCTCCGAAAATGGGAATATATCGTCGAAAACTATCTTTTTATTATAACTCTAAATAGTAATAAGACTAAAAACAGGAAGGAAATGATCATGAAAGGAACGGTCGTTGTAAACAGGGTGACCCATCCGCTTACCTCTATGTATGGTGTAAACTCCATTTTTTCTATATCATTTTCCTCTGCAGCATTATTCATTCTATCTAGCGAAGTTTCACTATTTGGGACAGACGCGACAAAGTATTGATCCTTTTCATACCCTGCCAGCCGACCGCTTATTTCAATCACACTTTTTCGCTGCTCCACCTCTATAAATGTCACTTTTCTATCCGCTAAATTTGTAAAAAATTCATCGTCAGTTAATTTCTCAGTCGGTTCTTCGTCATTATTAAAAACCAGCACACCCCCCAAGATAATCAAGAAGCTTATTAAATAAAATATTTTACTACGGAAAATCTGTTTCATCTCATTCCTTCTCCCACATTAAGCAAACTATAGGAAATAGTAACATACAAAGTTAATTATTGGAATATATTGGGCCGATTAGTTGCTAATTGGATAATATTAGTAAAAAATAAGAAGTATAGCAAACTTAAAAAAAAAAGGAGGAACCACTATGCTAATAAGAGAGGCGACGTTGGCTGATGCGGAAGGGATAGCGAAAGTCCATGTGGATTGCTGGCGAACCACTTATAAAAATATAATGCCGAGTGATTTTTTAGATAAACTTTCTTATGAGAAAAGGAAAGACATATGGATAAAGAATATAACTAGTAATGGCAATCATGTTTATGTCGCAGAAAATAACGAAGGAAAAATAGTAGGATTTATATGCGGAGGGAAAAGGGAGACGAATCAAGTTGAGGATTCGGGCGATTTAACTGCGATATATATCCTAGAAAATTCACAAAGAATGGGGATAGGTAAGAAACTCATCAAAGAATTATTTTTTAAATTCGAAGAACTGGGATTCAAGACAATTTTCGTTGAGGTGCTTGAAGATAATAAATCTCGATACTTCTATGAAGCATTCGGTGCTGAATTGCTTAAAACTAAAAAAATCAAAATAGCTGGTGCTGAATTGAATCTATTGGTTTATGAGTGGAAGGACATTAGCCCCGTATTGTTATGAATGAAATTCAGCTAAGATTGCTAAAAAAGGCACAGTCCTTCGTGAAAGGATTGTGCCTTGCTTTTTATTTATTCTTGATTAAATCCGCTTTCGTCCATGTAAAATACTTCCCAAGAATGCCCGTCGATATCCAGAAAACTCCAACCGTACATGAAACCATGATCAATGGCTTCATTGAAAGGCTTTCCGCCAACATCCAGTGCTCTATTCACGATCTCATCGACTTCTTCCTTGCTTTTAACGGACAGGGCGACGATGGTTTCCTTACTCGCAGCAGAATCAGGGATTTCCTTCTTGGTAAACGTTTTAAAGTATTCTTCCACTAACAACATGACATATATGGACTCACTTATAACCATGCATGTCGCATTTTCATTGGTCATTTGCTCGTTAAACTCAAAACCGACCTTTGTGAAAAATTCTATTGAGGCATCCAAATCTTTAACAGGCAAGTTTACAAAAATCTTTTCTGCTTGAATTCCCATCCAATTCACCCTCGCTTGATTTTATTTGTTCACTCACCTACTATTCGCTGCAATTTTCGATTTTCCTGCTTGCAGCCTAAAAGGAGAAATCAGCATGGAATCTTTCTTTTCATTTCAAATAAACACTCATGATCTCCGTATCGTTAATAGTTGCTTGGGTATTATTTGTTTTTTCCAGTTTTTCAACCAGCTCGCCATTCGTGACAACGATCGGAGTAACGATGCTTGGAGCGTTGGATTTTAGAAAATCGATATCAAATGTCACAAGCTTGTCTCCTGCTTTTACCCTTTGCCCTTCTGCGACATGGACTTCAAATCCCTCGCCTTTAAGGTTAACTGTTTCCAAGCCAATATGAATCAACAATTCTATGCCATTCTTCGTACGGAGGCCTAGAGCATGTTTAGTATGAAAAACCTGGATCACTTCTGCATCGATTGGAGATACGACCAACCCTTCCTCAGGAAGAATCGCTATTCCGTCCCCCATCATTTTCCCGGAAAACACCGGATCCGGAACATCTTCTATTTTTATTACTTGTCCGTTTATAGGAGCAAGCAGTTGTTCCACACTTTCTTTTTTACTGAATAATTTTTTGAACATATTATTTCCACCTTTCTCTTTCGGTCCTAAAATCCTTGCAGTTCATACTCTCATATATTAAGCATTTTGTGAATTCTGATAATAATCGATGCTATTTTTTCTTTTGAGATTTGCCTTCTGCTTTTTTCCTTTTGTTCGCTTCCACTCTAAATATAACCATCTCGGTTATTAATTCATAAGGAATTGGCTTGTTTAGTGGAAACTGAACGGCCCCTTTTGAACATTTATATTCAGATAAGGCAGATTCAAACGCAGAGATCGCGCTTGGAGTTGGATAGAATCCTATATGTTTTTTATAGGCAGCGAAATGTACCAGATTTCCATATAAAACAAAGGTAGGCATTTGATAGCTTATCTTCTCTTCTGCATCCGGTGCTGCATCCTTTATGACTTTTCTTAACGTTTTTAATATCTCCTGAACTTCCTCGGGAAATTGTATGATATATTCATCAATTGAATGAAATGTATTGGTTCCCACCATCATTTCTCCTTTCAGAACTCCAAACTACAATACTCTTATTATAACATTCTTCACCTGCTAACTCCTGGATTGAATCCCTTTGTATTCCGCTAACCTATATTTTTTAAAAACTCTTCCATTCTATTCATTACACCTTCCAGCACGATGATCGTCCTTGAAGTATCGAAAGGTTCAATATCCAAGGAATGATTTGCATGCGGGATTTTATTCATGCTTATGTTCGGTTTATTTTCAATCGCTTGAATTTTATCTGGAATATAATGATGATCTTTTTCACCTATAACTATATGTGCTAAATGTTTGCAGCTCAATAACCCATCAAAAATCGAATCGAACTTCAATAGAGGCGTCAGCAAAATCATTTTGGCATTCGTAAACCGCTCACTTTTCATGATTCCGTTGATGATGGGGATGGTGCCAAGTGATTTGCCTAGAAACACAGTTCCTTGATATTCATGATTTTGAAGCACTTCCGTAATGACGGGATTGATATCATTAACGATCACTTTTGTGATATCCACCAATGGATGCTTGAATATATCCTGGTCGTAGGCGTAATGAATATGCACGACATCATACTGATTTTGAAGCATGATCATCGTCGAATAATAGAATAGCGGCTTCTCATACGTGTACCCTGCACCTGAAAACATAAAACAAATGGCCGGACTTCCGGTTTCAATATGTGTGTATGTAATTTCTTTTTCATTACTATTTATTTTTCTTTGGTTAACCTCCATGATAGATTCCTCCCATTCCATCGTTTGCTTTATATATTCATTGCTACTCGCTGCATTCCTCCTTAATCGATACTATCTAGATAGAGTCCAAGAATAAGGTTTCGTTTTTCATCAGGAATAGGTATACTTTAGCTATCAACCTGTTTTATGGAAATTATTTGATGATCGATCAATCCATGCCTTAAAGGAGAGTGTGTAATGAAAATCAAAACGTTATGTTTCATTCTTGTCCTGCTAGTCACTGGTTCCATGGGCACGATTCATGCAAGTGCTAACGATCAAAAGGTGAAAGAACTGGATATCGGGGATTCCTTCGATGGTGCGGAAGGCACGATGGTACTTCAAAACTTAAAAAATGATAAGGTATTTATCTATAATAAACAGAGAAGTAAAGTACGCTACACACCAGAATCGACATTCAAAGTGGCGAATGCATTAATCGGTTTACAGACAAAAACGGTGAGCGATGAATATGAAGTGAAGCGCTGGGATGGCGTAATCAGGGAATTTGAAGATTGGTACAGAGATCATACGCTTGCTTCAGCCATGAGGCATTCCGTGATTTGGTATTATCAAGCAATGGCCCGCGATATCGGGGCGGAAAACATGCAGCAGTATGTGAACCTGCTCGATTACGGCAATCGTGATATCTCCGGCGGGATCGATCAGTTCTGGCTGGATAGCAGCATAAAGATTTCTGCCCGGGAACAAGTCCAATTCATGGAAAAGCTTGTAGAGGAAAAGCTGCCTATCGATAAGCAGCATATGAGAACCGTAAAGAGAATCATGATCAATGAAGAAGCGGACTCATATGTCCTCCACGGAAAAACCGGTACACGCCTTTCTGATATGGGATTGGGCTGGTATGTGGGGTACATCGAAACGGACAAAGGGGAATGGGCCTTCGCAACGAACATGGACGGCAGCGGAAGCAAAGCCAAAACGATTACGCTTGAAGCCCTGAAAGAGTTGGATATCATAGAAGAATAAACGTTCACGCATGCTCTTAATTAGGGCATGCGTTTTGCTTTGTCTAAAAAGATCGCTGAACCTATTTATAAATATTCATGTTGGCATTGCCTGATATAAAGCCTTTTTTTGGTTTGTCCAATCAATAAAAAGAAAATTACCATCTAATATAGTATAGATAGTTATAGAAAGGGGGATTAATAGTGAAATTAACGGAAATCAAGAAATCTTATGATGTAATCATTCCTTCAGGCAGTGCTTGCACTCCCGCTTTGAACCTAAGAAGACTTGGCTTAAGAAGATTTTCTTTGCCTCTCGACTGGGTCTTTACCGAGTCATTTGCAGAAGTGGCCAGGCTATATAGTAATCAGTTCAAGGAATATATGGAATTGAAGAATTTGACTTTAGTAGATGGTTCCGGTACTTATTTTGACGATGACATAGATATAAATGCTGTAAATACCTATTTTGTAAGAGATAACCATTATAAAGTCACTTCAGTTCACGATTTCCCCATCCTGCCTGATAAAGAATGGTTTGAAACATATCCTGATTTCAAAGAGAATTTAGATAAAAGAATAGCAAGATTCATTGAAACGATCAAAGATAGTGATTCAATCCTATTTGTAAGATGGTCAACAAAATATGAGCAAGCCACTTTGTTTCAACAAGTAATGAAGGACATGTTAAAAGAAAAGGAATTTACTGTATTAATACTAATCCCCTCGGATGATGCAACAAGTATTTCTGATTTAGCATGGAACATAGAAAATGTTTGTG
Source organism: Peribacillus sp. FW305-BF15 (assembly GCF_058783805.1). NCBI lineage: Bacteria > Bacillati > Bacillota > Bacilli > Caryophanales > Bacillaceae > Peribacillus > Peribacillus sp. FW305-BF15. Next base: position 16,796 of record NZ_JBYSYV010000004.1, read on the forward strand.
TTTTAGAAGTACCTAACCAAGTTTGGGATGAGGCGATTTGGGATCAGGTTTTTAGTGGCATACAATTAAATAGTCAGGATAAATCCCTGAGTGAACAAGCTCGATGTGTTAATGATTTCAATAACCCGAAATCTTGCAGCAGAAATAAAAGAAGTTGAAGAGAAAGGCATCCGCCAAAAGCGGATGCCTTTTCTTCTTGACGGAAATCAAGTTAATCCTATCTCCCGTTTTCTGCTTTGTTTTAATAACGCAGGCTTTTGAACTTGCTGTGAGAGTGCGGTACATTCAGCAAATGAAAACTGTTTACACCCTTTACAACGGTTCTCATCCAGTTTGGATAAAGCTTTATTGATGGCATCACCCGTACTGGAAAAGAACTGTTCCTCACCAACCAGTTCAATAAACCCGGTTTTTCTCAGTATTTCTTTAGGTTCCTGTTGAATTCCTGAAATCAGCACTTGTAGGTTATGAAACTTGAATTGCTTCACGATGTCGGTTAGCAGTGCTTCCCCCGATGTATCGATAAAGGACACATTGCTCATTCTTAATAGGAGGACTTTTGGTTTTGATCGCATTATTTCCTCGATTTCTTCTTGCAGCCTTTCGATTGTGCCAAAGAATAAAGGTCCTTCTATCGTATAAATGTTAATCTGCGGGCAGCTTGAACCTTGTTGCACCATTTCTGGTTTAACTAGTTTATCAGCTGGATCTGGTAATACCTTTGATAATTTCAATGTACCGCTCATCAGTTTAACGAACGATAGAATGGCTAAGAGTAATCCGATCCCGACGCCTGTTGTCAGGTCAATCACTACGGTTAACACGAAGGTAACGAGCAATACGACCGAGTCCATGGTTTTGGCTTTTAAAATATGCGAAAATTCTTTGCGTTCGCTCATGTTCCATGCGACAAACATAAGAATCGGGGCCATGCTGGCCAAAGGAATGGCCGAAGCATAAGGCGCCAAACTGACTAACACCAGCAATACCACCAACCCATGAATCACGCCTGATATGGGGGAGACTGCACCGTTTTTAATATTCGTCGCAGTACGGGCGATAGCACCTGTAGCCGGAATGCCTCCAAATAAAGGCGCAATCATATTGGTCAATCCTTGTCCCATCAGCTCTTTATTGCTGTTATGTTTACTGTTGGTCATGCCGTCTGCCACTACAGCGGATAAGAGTGATTCAATACCTCCAAGCATGGCGATGACCAAAGCAGCCGGAAGGAGTTCAATCACCAGACCGCCAGTGATATGGGGAAACTGAAAATGGGGCAATGCATTAGGAATGGCGCCATATGCCGATCCTATGGTCGCTACCTGACCTGGAAAGAATAAGCTGGCGACAAGAGTTGATACAATCAATCCCAGCAATGCTCCAGGGATTTTCGGTAAATATTTTGGAGTTAATATGACGAGAGTCAGACTTAAGCTAGCTACCAGTACACTATAGATATTCACTGTATTGAGGTTCACTAAGATTTCTTTCATATTTAAAAGAAAGACCTCTTCTTTTTTTAAGTTACTGAGTCCAAAGAAATTGGCAATCTGCCCCGAGAAGATGATCACGGCAATTCCAGCTGTAAAGCCGATGGTAACTGGACGCGGAATAAACTTGATGAATCTTCCCAGTTTGAAGACACCTAAAAGAAAAATCATGATACCTGCCAGGAAACCGGCGATTAACAGTTTTTCATATCCGTACTGCATGACCACCCCTAACAAGACCGGGACAAAGGCTCCGGTCGGGCCTGCAATTTGATATTTCGATCCGCCAAAAAGGGAGACCATGATTCCTGCAATAATCGATGTGTACAGTCCGTATTCCGGCCTTACTCCAGAAGCAATGGCAAAAGCCATCGCTAAAGGAATCGCTACTATCCCAACTACCACCCCGGCAACCAGGTCTTTCTGAAAATGGTCTAAGTTATATCCTTCAAACCTGCTAGAACCCATCATTTTATCGCTCCTTCTTTTATTTGATATGCATTTCTTCCTTGCTGACCATATTGCTATATCCATCTATGATTCGATCCAGTTTACCCGTTTCGGGATGGATGACCATACCGTGGACGGCAATGGAATCCGGTAATAATGGATGGTTTTTGATCAAATGGACACTATTCCTTACACTCTCCTCAACGCATTGAAAGCCTGTCAGCCACTTTGATAAATCAATACCAGAGTTTGTAAGGATATCAATTTGCTCCTGGCTGATTTTCTTCTCCTTTGCGGCATCAAGCAGTGAAGAGGATTGAAGCCCCACCATACCGCATCCGTGATGTCCGATCACACACACTTCCTCCACTTTCAGCTCATAAATGGCGACAAGGATACTGCGCATAATGCTGCCAAATGGATGAGAAACAATGGCTCCGGCGTTTTTAATGATTTTCGCATCTCCATTTCTTAACCCCATCGCCTTTGGAAGCAATTCCAACAGCCGGGTATCCATGCACGTTATGATGACGATCTTTTTATCTGGATACTTTGTCGTTTGAAACCTTTCATATTTGTTTTGATCGACAAACGTCTTGTTGTAATCCAGAATGCTAGAAATAACTGACATTACTGATTCTCCTTTCTCTTTGCAAAACTTTGTTAAGGTGTAGAAATATGATGGAATGTTTTATGTACAATAATCCAGATGCCTTTCATCCACTCGCTTCTTTGGCTCTGTTTTATCATTTGGTGCTTTATTCCATGTTAGAGATGGTTAATTAGAGTTAAATGATAGAAGGATTAGAAATTGGTGAGAATTATTACAGTTCCTTCTCTTTTTTTTTGCATTTTCCTTACTCACCAAAGCCAAAAAGGGTGATGCATATTAGACAGCTAATAGCATCACCCTTTTTTTTGCTTTATTCAATTTACGTCTAGATTAGTAAACCCTTATGAGCCACTATTTTATTCAGGGCCATCATTATCGTTCTCTTCGTCATCTTCCCACGTGATTGTTTTTACTTCCTTCGTGTAGCCGTCCACTTGAACGACTGCGTCTCGATCGTCCTCCAATTCAACTTCGACCAAATAATAAGGTGTCTGATCTAGAGGTTGATAAAATTCTGTATCATCACCTGTTCCTTTTACATGTTTTTCGGCAATCGCAATTGCTTCGCTTTCTGTAATGATACTATCTGCCACCAGTGTCGAGTCAATTATAGCTCCTGTATATGGATTGAGTATCAAGGTGATTTTTTCGTTATTCTTATTTACCACCGCTTTATAAAAGGAGTTGTCTTTCTCCTGTACAAAATCAATTTGTTCCAGGTCACCTTGTGAGGAAATACGCGTCTTTATTTCGTTTTGGGTCAGTAGCTTTTGGGGTGCTTTTTCCGTAGTCGCTTCAGCTGTATGACCAATGGTTTTTATAGAACGGACTTCCCCGCTTTTCGCATCCATCCTAATTTGATAGACCCCGGTTTCAAGCTGCATTTCAATCTGATATTCTTCACCTTCACTTTTCGTTGTCTTCATAATGGTTCCAGGAAATTTATCCTTTGCTGTCTGGTTCACTTCTTCTTTCGTCAAACTTTCCGCGGATAATGATGGAGCCCACCATTGAAATCCGACGAATGATAGCAGACCAAAAACGAGAATATATCCGGCTGGTATCAGCACTTTTCTAATCTTCATCGTATCCCCCATCCAACATCATTCTGGCTTAATTAAATAAAAGAGTAACGATCGTTCCCCTGCCTTCGAGACTGTCCATTTCAATCCGCACATCTATTGCATCAGCAATTTCCTTTGCCACGGAAAGCCCCAATCCAGATCCGCCTTGCTTTCTGTTTCTAGCTTTATCCACACGATAAAAACGATCGAACACTTTTGGCAATTCAGCCTTTGGAATTCCATCCCCTCTGTCTTCGATGCGGATATATGCTTCATTACTTGTTTGTCCTATGTAGACGGAGATTAGCTCGTCACTATACTTTCTTGCATTGTCTAAAAAAATAAACAAAAGCTGTTTTAACTTTTGAACATCCGTTACTGCTTCAATTGCATCGCCACTATAAATTTCCACTGTCCGATTGTACGCATTCTTATATACTTTCGCTAACTCTGCCATGATATCGGTCAGATTGACATTTTCCTTCTCTATATTCCATTTTTCCTGATGCTTTGCAAGCAGGAGCATTTGCTCTGTCATCTCTCTCATTCTAATGGCTTCAGAATGAATGGCCTCTATGGATTCATCAAACAAATCAGGACGCTCCAACCCTTTTCTCTTCAAAAGGCTTGCATAGCTTTCGATGACAGTTAGCGGTGTTTTTAATTCATGTGAAGCATTCGATACGAATTGCTCCTGTTTTTCGAAGTTGGCCTGCAGTAAATCGATCATGTGATTAAACGTTTTTCCCATTTCCACAAGCTCATCCTTTGATTTTTCTTCTAGGCTAAGCCGCTTAAATTGGCCGCTAGTTTGAATTTCCTTCATCGTATCGATCATCGATCGAATCGGACGGGCGATGAAGTTACTAAGAATAGTGCTTGATATCAGAACAGGTATCATGGCAATGATGGTTACAGCGATTAATACGATGCGCAGAACAGCGAGCATTTCTTCGGTTGCTGACATGCTTTTGGTGATTTGAAGATTAACTACACTTCCATCCCCCCAAACGATCGGGTTTGAAACGAATACATACTTTTTCTGCTGATAAGTGATGATCTCGCTCTTCTCACCGGGGTAAAAGCGGCTATTTCGATTGCTTAATTGTTTTTCAGAATTGGATGTAACAGCTGTTCCTTTTCGCTGACCTTCGATTACGATACCAATCATGCCATCTATAGGCAGATAGGCTCGAAGTAAATCATTTGGAGATATATTATTAACATTTTCACTAACATCAAAGGCAATTTTCCCCGTCTCCGCTTTCGCACGATTCATTTCATTCACCATCATCAGATTACTGAAAACAAAATAAATGGAAACATTCATCAAAAGCAGCAGGAAAATGAATAACACCGCAGTATATAAGTTTATTTTCTTGCGAAGTCTCATTTTGCTTCCTTCATGACGTAGCCAACGCCTCTTACGGTATGAATGAGCGGCGTTTCAAAGCCATGTTCGAGCTTTTTGCGAACATATCGGATATACACATCCACCACGTTTGTTTCTCCCTGGAAATCATACCCCCAAACCGCTCCCAGAATTTGATCACGGCTTAGCACCTGACGCTTATTCTTCAGTAAATAAAGAAGTAAATCATACTCCTTTGGCGTTAGTTCAATATGACTATCACCTCTAATGACCTCGCGTGTTTTGACATTCACTTTTAAATCGGCAGTATTTAGCCATCCACCGATTTCAGCTTCCATTGAAGGTGCAGCAGGCCGCATTCTTAAAACCGCACGAATTCGGGCAAGCAATTCCTCAATTTGGAAAGGTTTGGTGATATAATCATTCGCGCCGAGATCAAGACCGGAAACTTTATCTTCAACCGAGCCTTTTGCCGTTAACAGGATGACAGGAGTGATATTATTCTTCGTTCGAATTTTCCGAAGCAGCTCGATCCCGCTTATGCCCGGAAGCATCACATCCAATAAGATCAAATCCCACTTTCTTGATTGATATGCTTCAAGGGCCTCCTTGCCGTCCATTGCCTTTCCAACCTGATAGCCTTCGATTTCAAGCTCCAATTCAAGCAGTCTTAAGATCTTTTCTTCGTCTTCCACGATCAGTACTGATTCTTTATTCATTTGGAAGACCTCCTTTTGTGTGGGACTCTCCCCATTAATTGTCATTCATTTTCAAATTAAATCGATTGGATTATCGGTAAGTATGCCTGTTCGTTCAATAAGAAAAAGGCTGCCTCAGCAACCTTCCCTGTTTTGAAGTAAAGCATTTGTCAGTTGAAAAGGTCAGGTTATTAAAGAAACCATTCACCTTGAGCAATTTTCACTACTTTACCTCCAACATGAACGTCGATTTCCCCATTATCATCACTTGCTTTTAAAAACAATAAAGAAGGTCTTTCGATTTCGTATCCTTGTTCTACGCGAATGTCTATTTCACTTCTTTCAAAATACCCGTATTTAACTAAGTAAGCAGCTAAACACCCATTAGAACTGCCAGTGGCTGCATCTTCGGGAATACCATAATAGTCCGCAAAGTCGCGAACATTCAAATCATTTTTCGAATCATATGTTTCTGGAGAAAAAACCATAATGGCTTTTGCATCCATATGTTCAATTAACTCAAAATATTTTTCTCTATTTATCTTTACTTTTTTAACGGCTTCCAATGATTTTAATGGGACAACAAGCACTGGAAGTCCCGTCGAAACTTCTTGAATGGGGAATCTATCATCTATGTTTTCTTTATGTATATTTAAAACTTCAGAAATTTTATCTGTATCTAAAATCCGGCCAAAAGTTGGTTGATTTTGTTTCATCCATAGAAGCTCTTCTTGATTATTGAATGATACTGTTATCTGTCCACCTTTAAAGTTTAAAATAATGTTATCCAATGGTGCTTCTAATACTTCGTTTTGAATGATATATGCAGTTCCTATAGTCGGATGTCCAGCAAATGGAACCTCTTCATAAGGTGTAAATATCCGGACATCATAACCGCCATCATTTTTTGAATCAGACAAGATAAAGGTAGTTTCGGAAAAATTAATTTCTTTGGCTATCTGTTGCATTACTTTATCCGGAATATTCCCAGCGTTTTTAAAAACCGCGAGTTGGTTTCCTGTATATTTTCCATTTGAAAACACATCAACAATAGAATAATTAATCCTCTCCATCAGACTCCCCCTCGTTTACTTTTTAGTTATTTTAACGAATGTCCCAATTATTGCATGTAAATTTTAAAAATTAAAGTCGCTATTTGCCCAGTTAACTCCAAAAAAAAAAGAGCTGCCAGAACAACTCTCATGTTAAAAGCCCTATTTACTTTGTACCTTATTTCAATCTGTTCCTGTCAAAATGATTTTTTTTGGATTTATATTTAGGTTCGATAAACTCCCACCAACTAAAAATAATTGGCGACTTCAAAGGATATGGAGTCCATACTTTTCATTAGCAGAACTTATCCCAAAAATTGAATTTTAATCCTTTTTTTCGTGGGACCTTTTTGTTGAATTTTCATAATGGAAAAGTCTTTAATTTCATTCGTGTTGCTGACGTGGGTTCCGCCACATCCTTGCTCATCAATATCATTTATTTGAACGATTCGAATTTCGTTAAGAGAAGCTGGAAGTAAGTTAATGACCGTTTTAATAACCCCTACTTTTTGCTCTGCTTCAGCTCTGCTAATTGTTTTCGTGTAAACATTATGGGGTTGTGCCAGTATCTTCTTTATCGATTGTTCCAATTGATCGAATGGTATTTCTTCCATTATGTCAGGAGAAAAAGACAGCTCTAATCTCGCATGTTCTTTTTCAATTTGACTGCTTGTAGCTAAAGCATTGTAATGTTGAAAAAAATAACCTGAAATGACATGCAATAATGTGTGATACTGCATATTCTGATACCGCCAAGTCCAGTCAATCTGCATCTTTGCCGTTTGATTAATGTCCTTTAATGGCCGTTCCAATTCATGAATGATTTCACCATCTACTTTTTTTACTGTTAATATTTTATAAGTTTCATCACCTTGTTTTATGATTCCCCGGTCACAGGGCTGCCCACCGCCGCCTGGATAAAAAATGGTTTGATCGAACACAACAAACCGGTCTTGTATTGAAACAATATTTGCCGAACATTCTTTTAGATAACTATTCTCTAAATATAACTCGATCGTGGCCATTTTTTTCTCCTTTTATTGCCTTGATATCCTCTACGAGCATGTCAACATGTTCTTTTTTCGTAGCCCAACTGGTACAAAATCTCACAGCACTGTGTGTAGCATCGACTTTTTCCCAGAAGGAGAATGAATACTTTTTACCTAATTCCTGCATTACATCTTCCGGCAAGATGGGAAACTGCTGATTTGATGTGGAATCATATCGTAATGAAAATCCATTTTCAACAAATGCTTCCCGAATCATCATTGACATTTCCACGGCATGTTTAGAAATTTCATAGTATAGGCCGTCTTCAAATAAGGTTTCAAACTGGATCCCCAATAGTCTCCCTTTAGCGAGCATTCCTCCCCTTTGCTTGATGAAATAGCGGAAGTCCTTTTTCAGGGCATCATTCATGATGACTGCCGCTTCACCAAACATTGCCCCAACCTTCGTTCCCCCTATATAGAACACATCACATAGCCTTGCAACATCAGCCAAGGTTAAATCGCAGTCCTTCGAAGCCAAGCCATACCCTAATCTGGCGCCATCCAATACCAATGGCAAACTACATTCCCGGCAAACTTCACTTAATGCTTCCAATTCGGCTTTACTATAAGTCGTTCCATTTTCTGTAGGGTTGGAAATGTAAACCAAGCCTGGCTGTACCATATGCTCATGGGTAACATCATTCCAGTGGGCATCATATAATTCTTTCACCTGTTCAGGTTGAATTTTTCCATCATCACTCGGCAAAGTAAGCACTTTATGGCCAGTTGCTTCAATTGCGCCTGTTTCATGTACCGCGATATGCCCGGTGATTGCAGCAATCGCCCCTTGATGCGGCCGCAAAATTGAGGCGATGATAGTTGTATTCGTCTGTGTTCCTCCCACTAAAAAGTGTACATCCGCATTCGCGGCATCACACTCTTTTCGAATGTAAGCTCTCGCTTTTTCACAGTGTTCATCCACTCCATATCCGGGTGTTTGTTCTTCATTGGTTTCTATTAATCGGTTCAGAATTCGCTTATGGGCACCTTCTGTATAATCATTTTCAAAACGTATCATCCTTTAATCTCCCCAAACCATCCAATTTCTTCTGAATGAACATCATAGAAGCATGGATTTCTTTAATTTCATTTTGTGATAATCCTTGGAATAATCTCACTAATTGTTCATCAGATCTTTCATTAAGCTGGTTAAAAAGAGTCATCCCCTCTGGAGTCAACCGAATCAGAATCGTTCTGTTATCCAAGGTCGAGTGTTCCTTCATAACCAGTCCATCTTTTCTTAACTTGTTAATTATTCTGCTCATATAGCTGCGATCAATTTCCAGTTTATCAACTAAGTTGTTTGCTATACACTGCTCCATCAAACCGATTTCCATAATGACCCGTGCCTCAGTGAAAGAATATCCGGTATCCAATATATGCTTACCCAACACACCAAGTATATTTGTATAAAATCGATTGAATTGCCGGATATCAGCCATGGTATTTTTATTTTTATTTATATTCATGATTCGCTTCCTTTTAGTGGACTTTATCCACTAATACTTTATTGTTATTAGTGGACTTTGTCAACGTTCTTTCATAAATCTATCAATCGATACCACTAGTTTGACCCATTTCAAAAAATTCACTTTTAGGTTGATTGTTTCTTTTCGAAGAAGTTACAATACTTTAGTTAGAAACACTTGTGAAATTTCCCACTTAAACTACCCTCCACCCATTGTTGAAAAAGAACATCCTTTGACCCATAACTTTTATCTATAAAATTAGAGAATATCGAACACGGGATAAGTTAAGGTGCATAAAATAGGATTGTGATATTTATCTATATTTTGAAAGGATGTAATATTGTGTATCCTTCTTACACTAACCCACACCATCTCAAACAAGAAACATTGTCACAGGTTGGCCCTTGGGTACAGTATGGTTTAAACGAAGCTCAAAAAACATCTGTCCCTCATGCAATGATGGAAATTGCAGCTATTGCCTATCTGATGGGTAAAGGATATGATCCGAGGATGGCGCATCAAATTGTCGAATCATGGGAAGTTAATGAAATGTTTTAACTGCTGTAGCTTTGAAATAAAGATTAATAAAAATGTCCTCTTTAACCCCCATATTAGCGTAAATAAAAAAAATCCATTTTGAAAAAGGATTGTTCAAAATGGATTTTCTTGTGATTCATTATTCAGTTGCTTACACTGTTTTAAGGTCCACAAAAAAAATCAGGCACCTGTAATGGATGCCTTTAAATAGTCGAGCTATCTAGTGTTTCGTTTACTTCATAGAAGTTTTTAAGATCTAGTACTTTTTATGGTAGTTTAGTAAGCAAAAAGCAACCCATTAGGCTGCCCTGGATCTTGAATTCATTTGAGTACAATTATTACTTTGCACAAACAACGAAGCTATTTAATGATTTCTCCTTACCATTCGAAGTGTTCATCAGTTCATAATAACCAGTTATTAACGTTTGTATCATGTTAGGGATTTTAATAAATTCTGCACGGATACTATTTGCATAATCTTTTTCCCATTGACCGTCCTGTAAAAATGTTGCATCGACTGTAAGTTGTTTTACCACTTCAAAATTTGTTTGCTGGAGCAGCTGGAGAATTTGAGTTTTATGAAATAAGTTTTGGATATTTCCTTCATTCTTTACGAAGTTTGAATGCAGTGCAAGAATGGAAACTGCACAAAAGTGGGAACGTTGAGAAAGGCAGGTGAAGTCGAGGTCCCATTCTGCAAAACATAATTGTTTTGCCAATCCGCGAATCTTTTTAAAGTATTTCAATAAATCCTCTGGTTGCTTGAAATACCATGAACAATGGGATAATACCGCCATATCAAATGGGATGGGTGATTCAAAAAAATCAAAATCCATTTCAAAATGGAAGTCAATCCGTTCTCCTAATGAAGATTTCTTTATGCGCCCTGTTGCTTGACCCAATGTTAACGGTGCTCCGTAATCGGGACTGGCAATATCTATTGCGACAACAGATCCGCTTTCCCCTACTGCATCTGCTATTGCAACGGTAGTATCCCCTTGACCACAACCTATTTCCAATACACGCATTCCTCTTTGGATCCCAAATGCCCCCACTAATTCCAAACGGTGCTGTAACTGCACTTGTTGTATCAAATCATCTTCAAATAATTGATATTCCGCTAAAAAGGATCTTGTTTTTTCGTTTAGTTGAAATGACTTCAAGTATCATTCACCCCACATTTAGTGTGTATTGGTTCATCAACAAAGAAAAAGGCTGCCTAAGCAACCTCCTTCATTGAAATTACCCTTCATTTTGCAAAACCAATCTAACATCTTACATGCTTGCGTTTAAAACCAAGCCTTCCTCTACCGACTTCTTTTTGAATACTTTCGTATGCATTTAGAAAACTGCTTTTTTTCTTTTCCCGATTGACTTCTATGATCCCTATTGACTTTGCGGTCTCGACTGCCTTTTCATGGAGCGGCAAATAGGAAATCCCCACGGTGGATAGAAAATTATTCATAGCGGATTTCGTTCGTTCTGGCGATTCGTGAATCGTATTCTTCACAAGGTCCAGCATATCGGAAATTTTGCTTTCTGAAAATTCAACGTCTTTTCGATTCCCCAAAAGCCAACAGTAGCAACTCCAGCCCGCTGACATTCTCAGCTCTTCACCGCTTGCAATCCATTTATCGGATACTTCTTGTGCAATATCTGACTCCGATAAAGTTACAGCCACTACATAATCGGACAGCATATAAAAATATGCAGCATCCATCCAACGATCATAGTCAGACTCAGTCATGGCTTTTGGGTCTGCAATGATGCCTGCAAAGTACATGGCATCATAGTTGCCTGTCGAATAAAGCTCTTCAGCCAAATCCTGATTTATTTTTATTTTCCTTACAATTGGTTTCATGGCGCCTGTCGCCACGCCAAAAAGCGGCTCATGCGCACCATTGGATATGTACATTTTTTTAGTTCGTTCCTTGCCTAGGGCTTCAAGCTCCTGCATGACCATTTCTACATTCATCGTTAAGCACATCCTTCTATATGGAGTTTCCCACTAATATTTTGCCCATCAAATATATATCCCCATTATCCTATAACAGACTGCCATTTGTCAGCACCGTCTAAGTACATGTATGTTACGCAGGGTTCCACTTGTAAACTTTATAATTCTCGATGTTTTGTTGAACTATCCTGCCTCGATAGTTCCATAAGGGGTCTTGTCGCATCCCCATCAAGTTAAAATTTCTTTACACCTCAAAACGAAAAAAGCCATCTTCAGCAGCATATAGCTTAATTTTTCGTTTTGGGTATAATCCTTTTACTAAGCTTGATGGCGATAGGCGGTACCCAGAAAACAGATGAATTTGTCTGAAGACCCCCTAAAATTTTGGTTTAAAATAGTAATAATGTAATATAAATCTATTTTTCTTGTATGATAAGGTAGAATAGTAGGAAAATGAATCGAAGGGTGGTATTACTTGATGGTAAATGTAAAAAAAATGTCGTTTGTTATTTTTATTTGTTTCATGTTTCTTATACCCAATTCAATCTTTGCTCAAGAAGTTTTACACAATGGAAGCCAAGGAGAAGCAGTTTATGACTTACAAGAAAATTTAAAGGAAATGGGTTACTTTAACAGGCAACCAACAGGGTATTATGGTTCAATTACTGATCATGCGGTGAAACAACTTCAACTAGATTCTGGAATATTGCCAGATGGAGTTTTTGGAAACCAAACACAACAAAAATTAAATAGTATTGAAATGATGGCCAGGGTTGTTCATGGAGAAGCTCGAGGAGAAACTTATGAAGGAAAAGTAGCTGTCGCTGCAGTAATTTTGAACCGAATGTCAGCATCAGGTTTTCCTAAAAATACTTACGATGTTATTTTCCAGACAAATGCTTTTACAGCTGTACATGATGGGCAATATTATTTGACCCCAAATAGCCATTCTTATCGAGCTGTTATTGATGCATTACAAGGTTGGGATCCTACTCATGGTTCTGTTTATTATTATAATCCGATGTCGGCAACAGATGAATGGATTTTCACAAGGGAAACAGTCATTAGAATAGGCAACCACTTATTTGCAAAGTAAAACTAATCTACATACATATTGAGGAATGATATTTATAGTTTCGAATTATTAATATCCCATTATCTATGTCGTGGAGTATAGTTGAAAGGTCGGGCAGTAATTGCCCGACCTTTTTGGCGGTACCCCAGAAGAAAATGGTTCCAGCCACTACGTTTGTTGAACTATCCTGCACCTTTTGTTCCATAAGAACTGATCGACATAGCTCTTTATATAACCGAATTAACAAAGTTTTTGCTAAAAATGCAAAGCCATGGACTTTACATCCCCCCACTTATAGGGGCTTTTTCATGAGTACAGAGCAGGTATTGCCGGAATACATCATTAAAATATCCTACATCAATAATTGCTTTTTCTCCTTTATAAGGGCATTGAATATGCGTCAGCTGAAGTGATTCATTTATGATGACCAAGTCTATTGCGTCTAATTCTTTTTTGCAGCACGAACATTTCACAGCTAGTAATTTTTCTTTTTCCATTAAAGAAGCCCCCTTTTATAAATAGGTATTCTTTATGTCTAGTTGCTAATCCTACCTGTTCACACAACCGTCAAAAATTCCTTTTTCCATTAAGTATTCAGTTGGTTCATCATAGCTTGTTTAACTAACCTGCCGCGATAATCCCATAAGAAAAAGCTGCCTTAAATGCGCTCTAACCTCTTCAGCTAACCCCACCCATTATTAGCAAAAAACCACCATTCGGAGCTCTGGTTGTCAACTTATGTACCTGTTTGTTGAATAAACTTTTTAAAATCCATTACTCTGGAATACCATTCTCATTAAAGCAAACGATATAACCCCTAAATATATTTTCATGATTCCCTACCCTTTTCCTGTCCAGTTAGCTCCAATAGAAAAAGAGCTGCCGAAGCAACTCCGTAATATGATGGTTCAAAACGCTCTTTTTTCCGTACCGTTTCGATCAATTGTCTTAATTTTTTTAATGAAATAATAATGTTTGTAGAGGGCGAGTACGACCAATAAGATTTTCACCAATAGGATGTCCACATAAAATACAGAAATCACGATGAAGAAATCGGCAATTAAATTGATTCTTATTTTCTCTCTTCGGGTCATGCCTTTTTTTTGAAGGAATGCTTCAACATATTTTTCATATAATGAGGTGCTCTTGAACCAGTTTTCAATCGACTTGGAGCTTTTAGCAAAGCAAAAGGCAGCGAATAAGTAAAACGGACCGCCTGGCAGAACTGGTAACACAGTCCCTGCGATACCAATCAAAAGAGATATGGCCCCAAGAAGAAAGAATAGGATACTTTTTACTTTTTTTATTGTCATCACCTTTTTATTTATATTCTATCTCCTTATAACGTAAAGAGGAAGCTTAATTGATTCAATTCATTGATTAGTATCTTCCCTTTTTGTACTTGAACTAACCTGCCCTTTCGTTATTAACAGGATCTCTTATCAATTCGCAACATTTTTTAGACATCGCAATCATTGTGATCCACATCGCAGCCTTATATTCATTCATAGAGCATGGTGACGACACCAGCATATTCCGGCAAATTTTCTTTGGAAATATCCAATGTCTTAACTTCGGTTGTTCGCTTTCCGGAAATCTGAAGAAACTTATCTACCTTTGAAAACATCAAGCCAACAACCGACAATGACTTTGTTCTGTAATGCATGGGAATCGTAATAGTAGATTTCAATTGACGCATTACTTGAGCGGCCTCTAAGGCATTAATCGTGACTGTACCTCCTACAGGAATGATGAGAACATCCACTTTTCCAATTTCATTTACTTGTTCTTCTGATAATAGATGCCCTAAATCTCCGCAGTGACAGATGGTCAGATCGTCCATTTGGAAACGATATAAAATATTGGGGCCTCTCTTCTCGCCATTTACCTTGTCGTGAAATGTCTTAAATCCTCTAATTCTTACATCTTCACGGATGTATTCCTTCGGCTCATTTACAAGCAAGTAATCACCTGTTGCAGCTTGAATTTTATTGTGATCGAAATGATTATGGGTAACGGCCACTATATCTGGCTCAACGCTTGGCATACGGTAACGGATGAAGCGATAATATGGATCAATAAGAATCCTGGTTCCTCTTTCGGATGTTAGTAAAAAGGCAGAATGTCCAAACCATTTTATTTTCATACTAAAATTCTCCTTACTTTGCAATTGATTTAAAATCAAGCAACTTTTAAGGAACCTTGGACTACAGTTAAAAATATATTCCATTTATTATAATTCCACTATTCCTGTAATAGTCCTTTTCCCCCCAATCTATCCCTTTTGTTCCATAAAAAAAGAGATGCCTAAAAGACACCCCTTTTCTTACAGAGACAACTATCCCGGGTAAGTTTCTCATTAGCTAGTTATACAATCCTCTCTAACAAATCCCCCACTTTTTCTGCCATGACACGAGGTGGATAAGGCATTCCATTCTTTAACCACCATTCCACTACCCCTACGTATGCATTTGCAACAAATTGAACAATTACATCTTCATTTTGATCGGCATTTTTCCCTTTTGTTATGTCCACATCTTTCTTGAACTCTTCGATATTGAACTTAAGGAACTGACTGCGAAAATATGGAGCTCCTTCACTCGCTAACATCGTCGAAAAGAATAAATAATTGCTCTTGAAATATTCCATACAGTGTACAGTCGATTCTATATAATCCATTTCAGTTGCCGATTCACAAAAATTACTCATGTTGTTAATGTGTTCTTCCATGATTTTATCTAATAGATCAAATTTATCTAAGTAATGTAGATAGATGGTTCCTCGATTAACATTTGCCCTGTCTGCAATATCCTGAATGGTAATGTCATCAAAACTTTTTTCGGACATCAGTTCAATGAGAGCCTTTTTAATGGCTTCTTGGCTTTTGGTTATTCTTCTGTCTACTTTCGGCATGGTTTGGTCACCAAACTTTCCTAAAAATAATCAACAATTTTTATTGATTTGTTGAGTAATCAACGAATTGCGTTCATTTAACCATTGAGAGCATTCTTTTTCTATTTAATAATTATAAACAGATGTTGATTAATCAATCAATGATGCTTTCTTTTTGAACGAGGGCAATGTACACCATGATAGTCACCAAAGAATTTTTTTCAAAACAAAAATAAGAAAGGGTGTTGTTTTAAAAATGAAAAAAAAAACGATTATCAGGCGTGTACTCACAATGATAGCACTTGGCTTGCTTTTATCCGTGACCATCATTGCACCCAAGACCGGCGTTGGAGCTGCATACACGCCAGACATGACGAATGGTGCAGACAACTTTTACAAAAGCAATAAGGTAACCATGAAGAAGGTTAAATTTAAAAACCAATACAACATGAATGTCGCAGGGAACCTTTTCATACCCAAAGGTTTGAAGAAGAACACCAAAAATCCCGCAATCATTGTCGGGCATCCCATGGGCGCAGTAAAAGAACAAAGTTCGAATCTGTATGCCCAGAAAATGGCTGAACGGGGATTCGTTACTTTGTCCCTGGATTTGTCTTTCTGGGGGGAGAGTGAAGGTCAGCCCCGCAACGCTGTTTCTCCGGATATCTATGCCGAGGATTTCAGTGCTGCGGTGGATTTCCTTGGCACCCGGCCTTTTGTTGACAAAGATCGGATTGGTGTTCTCGGGATTTGCGGCAGCGGGAGCTTTGTTATCAGCGCAGCCAAGATCGACCCGCGCATGAAAGCCATTGCGACAGTCAGTATGTATGACATGGGGGCCGCCAACCGTAACGGGCTTAAACACTCGCAGACTCTTGAGCAGAGAAAGAAGATTCTCGAAGAAGCAGCGGAGCAACGCTATGTGGAGTTCACAGGCGGTAAAACCAAATACACCAGTGGGACAGTACATGAACTGAATGAAAACTCTACCGCGATTGAACGCGAGTTTTATGACTTCTACCGCACTCCAAGAGGTGAATTCACTCCCAAGGGCACAACGCCGGAACGGACGACACACCCTACTCTGACCAGTAACGTCAAGTTCATGAACTTTTACCCGTTCGAAGACATTGAGACGATTTCCCCTCGCCCGATGCTTTTCATCACGGGTGAAAACGCTCATTCCAGAGAGTTCAGCGAAGAAGCCTACAAGCTGGCTGCCGAACCGAAGGAACTCTACATTGTTCCGGGTGCAGGTCATGTGGATCTGTACGACCGGGTGAATTTAATCCCCTTTGATAAGCTCGAGTCCTTCTTCAAAGAAAACCTGAAGAAGAAATAAGGCCTGTATGAATCGCAGCAAGCTTTGCGTGAAACCACTGTGTGAGTCCTGCAAGTCTTGTCGGGATTCACACTTTTTTGTCTGAATTCCATACGCAATGCATGGAATTCAGCTATTTTTTATATGGCCTTTGGATATGTCTTATTAAACTAGGGAAAATTGAATCTGGAGTAGATAACAACAGTGATTTTACCGTTACAATTGAAAAAGTTGACCTAATTGATAAATGTAAGATGACTCCTTATCGCTACTAGAAAATGACACTTTCCTGAAAGAAGGAAATCTATTTTATGACTAAACCAAATAACTTACTTATCTTTATATTAACCATCGGTGTTTTCGGAATCATCAATACTGAAATGGGGGTAATCGGCATCTTACCTTCCATTGCCGATCACTTTCATGTCAGCATCTCAAAAGCAGGATTGCTTGTGAGTCTTTTTGCCCTTGCTGTAGCTGTATCCGGTCCAACTATGCCGTTATTATTTTCGGGGATGAACCGAAAGAAGGTCATGCTGCTTGTGCTAGGTGTTTTCGTTTTGGGGAACATCGTCTCCATATTTACAACTAACTTTACCCTTGCATTAGTTGCCCGTATAGTTCCAGCCTTTTTTCATCCGATTTACTGTTCATTGGCTTTTACCGTAGCGGCAGACTCCGTCAGCAAGGAAGAAGCCCCAAAAGCAGTTTCTAAAGTTTTTATCGGAGTATCCGCTGGAATGGTAGTCGGTGTACCCATCGTAAGTTTTATTGCTAATGCCGTTTCGATTGAAATGGCGATGACATTCTTTGCGATTGTTAATGCGATTGTATTTCTTGCTACATTGATTTTTGTACCATCCATGCCTGTTAAGGAAAAACTTTCTTACGGAGCGCAATTATCCGTATTAAAAAAATCGATTACTTGGCTTTCCATTGTGGCTGTCATTTTATTGAACTCAGCCATATTTGGAGTTTATAGCTATCTTACTGAGTATCTGAAAACTGTTACGAATATGTCTTCGAACACAATCAGTTTAATGTTACTCATTTACGGTGGTGCCAATATTATTGGAAACATCGCGGCAGGGAAGCTGCTTACTAAAAATGCGAACAAATCTGTAGTGATTTTCCCTTTTGCATTGGGAGCAGTTTACATCATATTATTCTTATTTGGACAGTTCACCATACCTATGGCTATCCTTACATTAATTTGGGGGATTTTAGCTGGTATAGGGGGTAATATCAATCAATACTGGATCATGTCTTCAGCCTCCGAATCTCCTGATTTCGCTAATGGACTATTTTTAACAGCGGTTAACTTGGGAACGACAATTGGAGCTGCAGCAGGTGGATTATTCATATCAGAGCTGGGTACACAATACGTGGTATTCGTGGGTTTACTATCATTGTTATTAAGTTCGGTAATGATTTTCCTAAGAAACTACAAGTTTACTCCTGCACAACAACTTTCCTGAGTATGAAAAGGCTAGGCATGCCCACTGCCTAGCCTTTTCAGCGATTCAGATTCCAATTCTCTACAATCCCCATCATGTTTATAACGAAGAAATGCCGATATTCCTAAAGAGGAAATCGGCTATTTCTTCGCTTCATTTTGGAAGAGAGCGTTAAATATCAAGTTTACGGGTACTGAGCCATTTCACGATTTCAGGATCGCTATGAGAAAAGAACAAGCTCTCTTTCGTATCTAATGCAGCAATCTTCTCCATATCTTCTTGCTCCAATTCGAAGTCAAAGATTTTGAAGTTTTCGATGATTCTTTCCTTACGAACAGACTTTGGAATCGCAACGACTCCTCTTTGTGTCAGCCATCGTAAAATCACCTGTGCCACAGATTTATTATACTTTTCGGCGATGGATACTAATATTTCGTTTTGGAACATGTTATTTTTTCCTTCAGCAAATGGACCCCACGATTCTATCTGAACATTGTTCTCTTGCATAAGTTTCGCACTTTCTATTTGTTGGTTAAAAACATGAGTTTCAACCTGGTTTACTGCAGGAATTACTTCATTGTGGATAATCAAATCCACTAGACGGTCCATCTGAAAGTTACTAACTCCAATTGCCCTAATTTTCCCCTCACGGTACAATTCCTCCATTGCACGCCAAGAACCATATACGTCCCCATATGGCTGATGGATTAGATACAAATCCAAATAATCCAATTGTAGTCTTTTCAGCGAATTTGCGAATGCGTTCTTGGTGCTCTCATAACCAGCATCCTGGACCCAGAGTTTTGTAGTAATAAACAATTCCTCCCGTGGCACACCACTCCGCTTGATTGCTCTGCCGACTGCTTCTTCATTTAGATAAGAGGCAGCGGTGTCGATAAGACGATAGCCTGCCATAATAGCGTCATAAACGCTTTGTTCACATTCATTTTCATCTTGTATTTGAAAAACCCCAAAACCTAGTATCGGCATCTCAACACCATTGTTCAACATTACTTTTTGCATATGAAATCCTCCTGTTCTCAAACAATATCTATTATTTCCCTACTCTATTTGCGTATTCTGCCGGATAGCGATCTCCTGAAATCTCGATTTTCGAGAGCGCATCATTCAAATCATTCAATTCCTCATGGGTCATTTCAATATCTGCTGCACCAAGATTTTCTTCGAGGCGTTCCAATTTCCGTGTACCGGGAATCGGAACAATCCATTGCTTCTGAGCAAGTACCCATGCTAGTGCGATTTGAGCGGGCGTTGCATCTTTTCCTGCAGCAATCTTCTTTATCAGTTCGACCAATACCTGATTTGCTTCGATATTCTCAGGTTTGAAGCGAGGAACAACATGGCGGAAATCGGAACTGGCGAACGTTGCATCCTTATTGATTTTCCCAGTAAGGAATCCTTTCCCCAACGGACTGAAAGGAACAAATCCAATTCCAAGCTCTTCAAGGACAGGCAGCAGTTCTTCTTCAGGGCTTCTCCACATCATTGAGTATTCACTTTGAATGGCAGTGAGTGGATAAACCGAGTGTGCACGACGAATCGTTTCCACCCCTGCTTCAGAAAGTCCCCAATGCTTAATCTTACCTTCCTTGATTAGGTCTTGTATTACTCCGGCAACCTCTTCAATTGGAACACTTGGGTCCACCCGATGCTGATAGTAAAGGTCAATGGTGTCAACCTTAAGCCGTTTAAGTGAGCCTTCGATTGATTGCCTAATACGTTCCGGCTTACTGTCGAGCACCTGCTTGCCATTTTCCATTTGGATACCAAATTTAGTCGCGATAACCACTTTTCCCTTGAATTGAGCAAGCGCTTCTCCTAACAACTCCTCATTAACATATGGACCATATACTTCGGCAGTATCGAAAAAAGTTACACCTCGGTCAAATGCCTCATGAATCAGCGAAATCATCAACTTCCTATCCGAAGCAGGACCGTAACCATGGCTCATGCCCATGCATCCAAGTCCGATAGAAGAAACTTCTAAGTCACTTCTTCCTAATTTGCGTTTTTGCATTACTTATATTCCCCCCTCTTTTTGATTGTCACATTGCTTTTATATTTGATCCGCAGCCGATGTGGTGTTAAGTTCACATTGGTGTCATTAAGAAAATCTGATTATGTTATCATAATGGAAGAAAAGATTAATCATGCGCTGGTTTGGAGAACAAAGACAGTAATGAGTTGTCCTGCTGCAGAACCCGTTACACCCAGTGAAGCAGCTGCTTTGTCTGAAATGCCTGAACTAACAAAGTCGAATTAAAAAACTGATAAGAATTAGTCATGGTGCGTTTCAACTCCTTCATCTACTCCCTTATTATGCAATAAATAAATAAGAAACTCTTATACCAATCCTGCCAAATCATTGCCTAATCCTCTCACAACCCTTAAACTCCACAGTGATATGTATTAGAATGGAACTAGAAAGAATAAGGAAACAAGGAGGTTTTTATGTTGTCTGAACAAATCTATAAACAGCGGGCTGAGCTCACCCAGCTCATTGAGAGCCACACAGGCAAGGACGGGTCTCATCCTACTGCTATTCCTTCTTTATTTTATTCTCGATTCTCTACTGTTACCGGTCCAAATTACGGAGTTTCCAAGCCTTCCTTATGCATTATCGTTCAAGGCATGAAGGAGGTATTACTTGCACAGGATCGCTATGTATACGGTCCAGCCGATTACCTTATTGCCTCTGTTAACTTGCCAATTACCGGAATAGTCACAGAAGCCTCTTCCGAAAATCCCTATTTGGCACTCAAACTCGAATTTACACCAAACCAGATCTTGGAGGTATTACAGGATACTCAACTTGCTGTTAACCAGAAGGAACATGCTAAAAGAGGCATGTATGTATGCCAAATAGAGTTATCTCTGTTGGATGCGGTAACCAGATTGGCTCGTTTGCTGGACAATCCTGATGATATACCGGTACTCGCACCTCTTATCACGAAGGAAATCATCTATAGGGTTTTACAAGGAGAGCATGGAGCCACTCTGGGCCAAATTGCGATAGAAGGAAGTTCCGCCTTTCAAATCGGCGACGTTGTCGACCATATAATGAATAACTATGACCAGTCCTTTCGGATTGATGACCTTGCGGAAATTGCAAATATGAGCGTTTCATCGCTTCATAGGCACTTTAAAGAGGTAACAGCAATGAGTCCTATTCAGTTCCAAAAACAACTGAGACTTCAGGAAGCCCGGCGCCTATTATTATCCGAGTCAACAGATGCCACTGAAGCAGCATTCCGCGTAGGGTACGAAAGCCCATCCCAATTCAGCCGTGAATATTCCCGCTTGTTTGGTTTACCGCCAAAAGAAGATATTAACCGCCTGAAGGCAACATATGAATAAAAAAGTGCATTATTCGATTATGGATTAATGCACTTCTTTATTCTGGAGATTTTCATTTTTTTCAATATTCCTCTCTTTAAAACCTGTTGTATCAAACCTAGCTTTATCCTGCTTCTGAACAAATTTCAGAACATAATGAGTCCCACTAATATATATTCCCATGATAGTTAGATGATCTAGTAAAAACTTCATGGAGGAATCATAAGATTCCCAACCAAACGGATTATATATGGTTAACTTGTTAAGCATCCCTCTCTCGAAAGAAGCCTGAACCCCATAAACAACAATCAACACCGCCATGACACGAAATGCAATGGTGCGGATACGGCTTGTGCCAGTAATTCCCGTCATCTTTCGTACTGAATTGATAATGGTTGCCCAGGATATACCTATATGCACAGCCATGAAGATAAATCCCCAATATGAAGTCATTACATGTATCTGCAATAGAACCGTGTCATTGTTTATAGGAATAAAGGGTATCATGTCACGAGATATGGCCACAGAACTTATCATCACTACAGCCATGGATACAAGAAAAAGCAGGTTGACCACTATGCTCAGAATACGCCGTACATTATGCTTTCCCTTAAAGATCGTCTTATACCATCGGCGATTTAAAATATTGTGGGTAATAAACAATAAACACAATAATACTCCTGCCAGTTCATGCATTACATTTCCAGTAATCTGGTAAGCCATTGCAACTAACATCAGAACTGTCATAGAAAGATCAATCACCAGCCGGATTAAAATAATTCGATTCAAGAAGTTCTCCTCTTTCTAATTTTTATTTATTCCTAGGTCGGTTTTCCGTCGAAGCTAACTCCCTATGTCTCTTTATTAAAATGAACCATCAAAAGAACCTTCTCGATAATTCCTGTTTTTTCATTTTCCTTTAATCGGTTTCCATGCAATATCCCCTGAGAGCCCTCCAGATAGTCTGCCGCATTTACCTCCCAGTGTTCGGTGGGGATACCTGCGATCTGTGATTCTGTATTGCCATCCTTCGATCCTGTAAACTCCCCTAGGTCAAAACTTTTCATTTCATCCATCGTGTTCACGAAGTCATCCCGTTCCTGGTTCGCGTGACAAGTAAAGCATCGACCGATTTCTTCCTTGTAATCCACCGACTTGTCTCCATTGAATTCCTGGTATAGCCAATCACCATTACGCATCTCTGATGGGTTCCCATCAGCCCAGCCAGCGCGCTTTTCCATTACGAATATTTCATCAAGATCTTCATCCCTATAGATTTCGAGTGTGATGATTGTGCCGTCAGGGATTGGCTGCCCGTCCTGCACCGCTTCGATCGCTTCCCTGCTCGTGTAGAGTTCCTCCCTGACATTTCCACGATTAACAGTCGTATAGTTTACACCCTTATCGTAGTTTTCGGGGAATTCAACCAATTCACGATTGGAATCTGATTGTTTTTCCTGTTCGGAAATCCCATTACTGTCATTATTGCTGCTACATGCTGAAAGAGTGTAGGACATGACCAAAGCCAGGGACATAAATAATCGTTTTTTCATCATTTCCCTCC
This sequence comes from Peribacillus sp. FW305-BF15, assembly GCF_058783805.1. Classification (NCBI taxonomy): domain Bacteria; kingdom Bacillati; phylum Bacillota; class Bacilli; order Caryophanales; family Bacillaceae; genus Peribacillus; species Peribacillus sp. FW305-BF15. Next base: position 40,219 of record NZ_JBYSYV010000004.1, read on the forward strand.
TATTTTCTTTCCGAATCATTTCCATCTAATACAATCATCCTCATTATGCTACAGATTAAAAAGCGGCCGCTGTCCTATTTCTCTTAAATCAATGCCTAATCCTCTTACGTTTCTATCTAAAGCTATTTGTACTGGAAAGGAGATAGATTGATGTTTCAATAACTATAGAAATGCATGTAAACTACCCTGCCCCATAAGAAAAAGCTGCCTTAAAGACAGCTCTGCTCGTAAACTATTAAACTAATTAATCTTGTTCATCAAATTCATTGAACCACTACCACTTATCGACCTCACGGAATTATTATCAATTTAAAAAACCAATTGAATCAACATCATGTAGACAATCGTTCCCCCCGCTATCGAGAGGAGCATCATTTTCTTCCAAATGTGAAGCAGGGCAACTACCGCCACCCCAATGAATTCAGGGATGCCATGACTTCCGGATTGCAGGCTTACATCCTTTAAACAATAAATGATTAAAAGCCCAATTACTGCGGATGGCAGCATTTTACCGAGATACTGTACATACTTCGGTGTGGGTTTTCCTGATGGGAAAACGATGAACGGCAGAAACCTTGTAAGCATTGTACCTAAAACAACCATCGCAATTGTAATGATTTGCTGAGTTAAAGTCATTGTCATATGGTTCTCACCTCAACTTTCTCCAACGGCTTTCTAAGTAAGGAAAGTAACCCCAAAATGGCAAACATGGCAGGGATAATGAAGTTGCTTCCGCCAAATATAATTAGGCAGACAGCCGACAGGCCAAGCCCAGCAAGAGCACTATGATGGTTTTTCTCTTTCATCCATTGTTCAATGAAAATCACGACAAAGAGAGCCGTCATAACAAAATCGAGTCCTTCTGTATTGAATTTGACAAAAGAGCCAAAGAGGCCGCCAATCGCTGCTCCTATCACCCAATAGCAATGGTTGAGCATTGTTACGAAAAACATGAACCAGCCCTTATCCACATCCTTCGGTACATCAACGGTACAATTGATGGAAAAAGACTCATCGCAAAGCCCAAAAATCAGATACAGCTTTTTCTTACCGGTCCCCCTATATTTATCAAGCATGGATATGCCATAAAACAAATGCCGTGCATTCACCATTAAGGTTAGAAAAAGGGCGTTAATCGGATTGAACGCGACAAGCAATAAATTGGCTGCAATAAACTCCATCGATCCTGCAAATATCGTTAGACTCATCAATATCGGGTAAATCGCGCTGAACCCTAATGAATTCATAAAGATCCCATAAGCGATGCCTAAAAATAAAAAGCCTGCCAAAATGGGCACTGTGTACGGAAAAGCCGCACGAAATGCTGGTATCAGTTGAGTTCGTTTTTTCATATAAATCACATCCTGATGGCTAAATTTATTTAAACTTAACATACAAAATCCGTACAAAAAACAAGTTAATTGTATGGATTACAATTAAAATAAAATTGCCCCATTTCATCAAAATGGGGGAGTCTGATAGGTTAATCACCTTATATTCTTTTAAAGCCGACCGTTTCAATATTAGAATTCCATACAAAAAATGATATGATTGTATGGAATAAGTCTAGGAGAGGTGAAATATGCCAGTAAATTCATTTGACAATTATCCAATGTCCTGGAAACCTGATAAGAATGCATTAAAGCGTCCTTTTTATAAATCTCTCGCATCATTACTTGAACAAGATATAACAAATGGCTTTTTAGCACCTGGAACCAAGTTGCCCCCTCAACGAGAATTGGCAGATTTTCTTGACTTAAATTTCACTACGATTACCCGTTCCTATAAAATGTGCGAGGTAAAGGGATTGATATATGCCGTTACGGGAAGCGGAACCTTTGTGGCTCCCAATGCCACTCGTTCCATAACCATTTCCGCGGATAAAACGGCAAACAGCATCGATCTTGGTTTTGTGGCATCTTTTGAGCAAACCAATGATATCGTTTCAGAAACTTTACAAAAAACCGTGAACAAAAGTTATTTGGAGCAGCTGCTCAATTACAACGATCCGACTGGGATTCCACATCAAAAAACAGCAGCTCTAAACTGGATGGAATCTTTCGGCATTCATGCGGATCAAGAGCATATAGCAATCGTTTCCGGTGCCCAAAATGCATTGGCTGTTGCCCTCGCTGCTTTGTTTGAACCTGGTAATAGAATTGCAACCGACTTATATACCTATTCAAACTTTATCGAGCTGGCAAAGATGTTTCATATTAAGTTAGTGCCCATTCACGGGGACCAGTTTGGAATGCTGCCAGATGAACTTGAAAAGCAATGCTGTCAAACAAATATTGACGGGATATTTCTGATGCCCTCCTGCAACAATCCGACCACAATCATGATGTCGGATATTCGAAAGCAAGAATTGGCAGCGGTAATCCGAAAGCATCGGTTAATTTTGATTGAGGATGATATTCATGCATTCCTGACGGCAGGCATTATCTCCGACTACCGGCAGCCGATGTTCCATTTGCTTCCGGAACAGAGCGTTTATATTTGCGGCACCTCTAAGTCCATATGTTCCGGATTAAGAGTTGCCTATATGGTTTATGGAGAAACATTACGCGAGAAAATTTCCCAGGCCATTTTCAACATAAATGTAAAGACCTCTTCTTTTGATGCAGAGGTTATCACAGAGCTAATCCTATCAGGAAAGGCTCATGAAATTGTTTCTCATAAGAAACGGCTTGCACAGACTGCAAATGATATTTATTCGGAATATTTCCCCTTAAGAAAGGATGTCGGACATCCTCTCAGTCTATATCGCTGGCTTCCAATTAAAGGGCATAACGATGCGTTACAGCTGGAAACCGATTTGAAAAGGCGCGGCATTCGAGTTTTTCATTCCAATCGTTTTCAAAGCGGGCAGACCACCCCTGATATGTATTTGCGTATCGCCCTTTCTTCCACAAACTCATTCGATGAGTTAAAAATAGGGTTAGAAATATTAAAGCAGTATTTAGGCTGATTTAAGTCTAGTAAAAAAACATTCTAGTTGATTGGATCGGAAGGTTCAAGAATCCTGCGAGAAAATCGAGTATTAAGGAGATTCCCCAGGCGCAAAAGTGCCGAGGGCGAGCCACCCGCCGAAAGCGAATGCCTAGAGTGGAAATAAATGTTCAAGTTTTGACAACTTGATTATTATCGAGTTAGTCTACAAATCTCCGGAATGGTCTCACCCCGGACATTCAAATGAAGACCCGTTTATCCTTCATGAGAAATTTGCGACACTCCTGCCGAATAACTGGCTAGCCGAGACCCCACAGCCGCTTGCGGTGAGGGGCTTGGTAGACAGTCGGCGGAAAGGGAGCGGATTTCTGAAATCAACTCCGAACGTTTTTTAATAATTGCAGACAGACTCAATTATCGAGTATATCGACAAAAAGAGGTTAAGCAAGGACCCATTTATATAGTGAATGTCCCGCCATGATAACAGTAGTAGTTTTCAGCTTTTAGATCCTTAATCTTTCTTAAAGACTGTTCTGCTTTCTCGACATTTAAACAAAAGTGCGGATTAGCAATGAGCAATTCATGATTCTCTATAACAGCTGCATCACCTGCTATTACACTTTTTAAACGTGGAAAATATAATGAAATATGACCTGAAGTATGTCCCGGTGTTGCTACTACTCTACATTCGTTATCCAAAATCCAATCACCATCATGTACCTTTTCATCAATTGAAACATGCTTTAAATTCTTTAATTGTTGGATAAACCATTTCCCGAATTCGATTTCTTGAATTGGCATATTTTCTAGCATTTCTTCGGCCTGAACCAATCTCTCTGACTTCATTTCACCACTAATATATTTTGACTCCACTTCACTTGCGATCAGGTTAATGTGGGGATACTTTTCCTTGAAGTCATATAAGGAGCCTATATGATCAATATCATAATGAGTAATGATAATATTCTTTAACTTCTTCATGTCATAACCATTTTTTAAAAATTCATTTTCAATGAAAGGTAAAAAATTTGGATACCCTGTATCGACCAAGGTTAGTTCATCCTTTGAAATAATCAAGCTAGGATTAATATGATTTTTTTGTCCATTAAATTCAAATTCAATTGGCAGTTCCATTATCTTCATTTTCCTCCCATACACCTCCCGTTCATTCTATTTATTTATTCTTCAACTTTTTATTTTAACCTTCCCCTTTAATTGCAAGGGTGCCGTAGTAATTAGCTTATAGGCATATAAAGCAACTATAATTCTGATGAATTTCGCCTTTAAGGATTCAAGTTTCAAAAGGGTACGAGATTCGTTCAAAATCTATGCATTTGACCATTTTTGTAAGTGAATGTATAGTTGCCTTCTTTTTTCAATAAAACCGGCAAGTACTGTGAAACCATCTCAGCAATTCCGAGATTAAGCGGATGAAGTATCCAATCAATGGATTTCCAATCAAGAATGCCTTCCCGCGTTTTTTTCGGTGTTTCATAAATTAAATCCTTATCCGCCATATACAAATATACATATATTCCATCCAATTCACCTTCTGGAGTCTCCCAGGTTACGGTTCCTTTTGAAAAAAAGGACTCAACCTCTATCCCCGTTTCCTCAAATACCTCACGCTGCGCACCCATATCAGGTGTTTCACCTTTCTCGATTTTCCCCCCCACCCCATTCCAGACACCCATAATTGGAGCTTTCTCCCGGTTAAGCATAAGAAGTTCATTATTCTTCTTTACAAAACAAACAGTATACTTAAACATTTTAAAAAGAACCCCTTTATCGTTAGTTCTTGCCGCATCATGACTAAGCTGGTTAATCAGAGTAAAGCAAAAAATACTTAACACATATATAGTAAGAAGGATCTTGACCAAACATCCCTCACTTCCACTGCCTCCAAAGTATTAACACATTCTCAAATTCTAACAATGAATATAGAATCCGTAAACGCTCTCCGTCATCATTCGAGGTTTGAGCGATATATTCAAGAGTTTGATTGATATATTTGTGAGTTTGGGCGATATATTCAAGATTTTGGGCGATATATTCGAAAGTTTGAGCGATATATTCGAGATTTCTGCTGTTTTACACGTGTATTTGCAATTTACTCGTGAGTTTTGCTGTTTTACTCGTGAGTTTGAGCGATTTACTCGTGAATTTGCACTATTTACTCGTGAATTTAGCTGTTTTACTCGTGAATTCGGGCTTTACTCGTGATTTCGGGCTTTACTCGTGATTTCAGGCTTTACTCGTGAGTTTCGCTGTTTTACTCGTGAATTCGAGCGATTTACTCGTAAGTTTCCGCTATTTACTCGTGAGTTTCGCTGTTTTACTCGTGAGTTCGTATTTTCATAAAGAAAGCAGCGATTCCTTTAAGGATCGCTGCTTTTCTTATTTATGCTCCTGCCCAAACATCTTTCGCATATCTGCCATTCTCCTCTAATGATTGCAGCCATTCTGTGGCTTCTTCTCTCTGTGTTTGATAGATATGCATATAGCTGTCAATTATGGTTCTTTCAACATCTGGCGCCATTTTGCTTCCGTCTCCGCAGATGTATAGGTGTCCTCCTTCTTCTTTTAATAAAGGAAGGATGTCATGGGCGTTTTCCGACAATCGGTTCTGGACATATGTTTTTTCTTGACCGGGACATCTGGAGTAAGCGGTGTGCAGTGTTACAAGGCACTCTCGTTCGGCTTGGACGAGTTCTTCTTGATAGAGGAAATCGTGTTCCGGATTACGGCATCCAAAGTAGAGGTGGGCCGTCCCTAGCGTTTCACCTTTTTCTTTTAAAGCGCGACGTGATTGTATGAATCCCCTGAATGGTGCAATGCCTGTTCCAGGGCCGATCATGATGATTGGTTTTCCTGTTTGCTTTGGCAGCTGGAAGTTGGATTGCGGCGTATTGATAAAGCAGGCTATTTTGTCTCCTTGGGAGCGTTCTGCCAAATAATTCGATGCAATTCCTTTGTATTCCCCGTTGCCGCTCAAAGCTTCTCCACGGACGACGCTTACGGTGATGCTTGCTTCTCCTTCGTTGTGGAGTGGTGAGCTTGAGATGGAGTAGTATCTTGCTTTTAAAGGTGGCAGTAAAGCCAGGAAACGTTCAAACGGGATTTCACATGCAAGATACTTTTCGATTAGGTCAAGCATGGTTATGCGCTTGTTCAGGATTTCTTGTTTATAGGTATTATCCAATAGAAGATCTTCAAGTTCTTTTACATGTGGAGGACATACCGTATGAGTGGCAAGCGCCCGTATTTGAGACCGGGTGGCGGGTTCTTGGAACTCCACATGGTTTGATAGTAACTCTTCCAGTTTTACCGGTTTTCCTGTAGGAAGATGGGCAGCTTTTCCGGAATCCCCAGTCAGATTCACGTAATCTTGGCCGTTTAGGTTAAATCGATTGAGCACTCGCTCGACAAGTTCCGCTGGATTTTGCGGAAGCACCCCAAGATGATCGCCTTCCTGATAATGTATTCCCTCTGGGAGCGTTAATTCTATATGCCGTGTACTTCTTCCGCTATCTTCATGCTGTAATTCAGTATTCCTTTTTACAATGGATGTAAACGCATGATGGGTCCGGGCAAGCGGTGTGCCGCTCACATCACTTACGAAGTTCATCGTAATCGAGCTGACTTCCCGATCATTCTTATTCACTTCAATGTTCAGTGCTTCGGCAAGATTCGGCCAAAGGGCTTCTGACCATTTCTCGTAATCCCCTTCAAAGTCATCGCTTGCATCCCCATAGCCTGTTTCTGACAGCCGCACTGCTCCTTTTTGTTCCAGCTGCTCATCAATGAAGATTGGAATGCGTTGGTACGTATTGGCCCAATTGCGGTCCCCGCAGCCGAAGATCGCATAGTGAACACCATCCAATGTGTCACCATGGTTTTCCTTCAGCCATGAAACGAAGTCACCTGCATTATCAGGGGGATTTCCATTATAGGATGCCGTGACTATGAGAACAGCTCCTTCTTTTGGAAGCCGATCGGTGTAATCATTTAAAGGGGCAACTTCGGCATGGAAGCCTTGCCGCTTCCCTGTTTCGGCAAGGTCGCGAGCAATCCCTTTCGCTGTTCCCATGTTTGATCCAAACAGGACGAGTAATGGTATTCCATGTACTGATTCGGTTGGAGATACCGCGGCACCTTTTTCCGGAGACTTTAGTTCTGAAGAAGCAACGGTAAACGATAACGCCTTCTTCCTCGGTGAAACGCGCATGGTCAATCCGTCCGGTTTAAGAGTCAATGTTTCTTTAACTTCCAATTGATATTCTTCATGATCGATCAGGTCAAAGTGCTGTAAAACCATGCCAAGCACCAGTGTCGCTTCATGAAGGGCAAACTGCTGTCCGATACAGGCGCGCTGCCCGTTTCCAAACGGTTTATACGCATGATAAGGGATGGAATCCAAATCCTCGAACCGCTCAGGAATGAACGATTCAACGTCATCACCCCAAACGGATGGATCACGGTGAAGCTCGGGAATGAGCAGCGAGAACACATCATCTTTCTTCACATTGTATTTTCCATCCAGCATGGTATCTTCTTTTGCATAAACGGAAAACGACGGAGCTGTCGGCCACAGACGAAGCGTTTCATTCAGTACCATCCGGACATATTTCAGCTTTTTCACTTGTTTGTAATCAGGAACATCATCACCAAGCACTTCATCGACTTCCTGCTGCGCTTTTTTTAACTTGTCTCTGTTATTCATGAGGAAATAGATGGCGAACGATAGGAGACCGCTCGTCGTTTCATGCCCAGCTATTAAAAAGGTAATGATTTGGAAACGAATATTTTCATCATCCAGTGATGCACCCGTTTCAGGATCGACTCCTTTCAACATATGGGAAAGAAGGTCATCTTCTCCGTGATCACCATTTTGTTTTCGTTCGGCAATCAATTCATCCACTAGAGAGAACATATATTGAATGTCTTCCCTGAATTGTTTTTTAGATTTGATCATCAGTTTATCTTGGATGCCAAGCCGCTGCGTTTGGCTCATCGCTTCATCCAGCGCACGCACCATACTGTTCACAAATGGATGGGTGGTCTCCCGATAAAAACTGTTAAAGCGGTAATTGAACCCGCATAGTCCGATCGTATCCAAGGTCAATCGTGTCATATCTTCAGGAACATCTATCTCATCAGCCGGATTCAGGCGAGCCCATTTTTGAATGAGCTGGGTAGCAAGATCCACCATTTTAGCATGATAGCCCCTCATTGCCTGCTGGCTAAAGCTGGGCAGCAGGATGTTATGCGCCTTTTTCCAATTCGGTTCCTTCGTTTCACTTGTGAAGAGACCATCACCGCCAAACGCCCTCACTTTCTGCAGGGCTGGACCGACTTTCTTATCAAATCTTGTTTCATCACATATTTCTTTAGCAAGGGCAGCACTGGAGACGAATGTAGTGATTCGACCCGGAAATTGAAACTGAAAAATCGGCCCAAGTTCTCGTGCCAGCTTCATGAAAGACTGAAGCGGCTTATCCTTATCAATGATAGGCAGGCTGCCTAGGGGGCCATATGTCTTTGGCTGTGGAAACTGAGTTGTATTTTCCATTTTATTAGCACCTCATTAGATAGTTAGATTGCGGAATGAACGTTCATTCCGTTTATATTGAAAGTGTCTCAAACATGCAATCGCACTGCATCCCAAAAGCTTTCTTCCACACCTTCCAAAAGTTTTGGGTCAGGTTCAAACTCCCCGATGCGAACAAGTCGCTCAAGCTCAAGAAAAGCTCCGTAAATGATAGCAATCAAAGCTGAAGAAGGAAGCTCCTTAATTTCTTTTTTCTCTTTTCCTGAATCAAAGAAGTTTTTGAATATATTCAATAGCCCTTGAAAGCTGGCATGACTATCTTCATTTAAAAAATGGGCCCCACTATGGATTTTAATAAAATAAAGAGCTTGGTCCTGCTCGGTTGTAAAGTGAACCATCGTTTTAAAAATATGGTGAAACTGCGTGCGAATTGAATCATCATGAGGAAATCCATTCTTGACCGTTTCAGTGAAAATATCCAAGTACTCTTGAAAGATCTTGTTGCCCAGCACTTCCTTATTCTCGAAATAACGATAAATGGTACCCGCTCCAACTCCGGCCGCTGCAGCAATCATCGGAATCGTCGTCGCATCATATCCCCGTTCTGCGAAAAGTACTAAAGCGCTTTTTACTATACTGTCTCGTTTATTTGCTGCCGTGATCATAATGATCCCACCTTTTTTCAAAAAATGCGGAATGAACGTTCATTCCTTTAATCCAAGTGTATACCCAATAAAATCCAATCTCAATCGCGCATACTACCCATATTTTGTGAATTCTTTATTAATGGAGGGGGATAAAAGTCTGAAATTATTTCTTTTCAAGGAATAAAATGGGATGATGAACTATCGTTTGCCCCATAAGAAAAAGAGCTGATAGTCACAGCTCTTTCACAGGTTTACTGAAATTATATAGGCAAACTTTTTGTTCACACGAAAAAAAACTTATGCTTGATTATAGCGTTCAGATAGTTTCTTTTTATGGGCATTGAACACTTCTTCCAAGGGGATATTGTACTTGTTCGCAATCACAATCAAGTTTCCTAACACATCTCCCAACTCTTCGGTTAGCTCCTGTATGTTCTCTTCAAACGAACCAATCACTTCATCAGGTCTATCCCTGCCGATCTCAAGGGAGCGAATGGCTCGTGCAACCTCTCCAGTTTCTTCTGCCAAAAAGCCAATGCGAATGAAGATGTCCAATTCTGACCATCCCCGTGCTTCATAATAATCTTTTACCCATTGTTGAAATTCAGTGACGTCCATATCCATCCACCCTTCTTTTTTATCATTCAAGTTTAACAAATCCCCTTTAATTTTGTATGATAAGAAAGCAAGATTACTAAATGGGAGATGTGATATTTTGAAAAGTCTAGCTGTATTTTGTGGATCAAGCAAAGGTGCATCTGCTGTCTATGTAGAAGAGGCTAAAAAACTGGGTGCGGAACTGGCAAAACGTAAGATTACCCTAGTTTATGGAGGATCAAGTGTAGGAATCATGGGTGCAGTTGCAGATTCCGTCTTGGAAGCAGGCGGAAATGTAATTGGCGTAATGCCGGATTTCCTGGAAAAAAAGGAAATAGCACATAAGAACTTAACCGAGCTGATCGTCGTGGAATCCATGCATGAAAGAAAAGCAAAAATGGCTGAGCTTGCAGATGGGTTCATGGCTTTGCCAGGCGGGCCTGGAACATTGGAAGAATTCTTTGAGATTTTCACTTGGGCTCAGCTTGGTCTTCATCAAAAACCTTGCGGACTCTTAAATATCAATCACTATTATGATCCCTTGGTCGCTTTATTCAACCATATGGCCGACGAACAGTTCCTGCATGAAAAGTTCCGTTCCATGGCGCTGGTGGATGTTGAACCTAATGGACTTCTTGATCAATTCATTACATATGAACCGCCAACCGTCAAAACTTTCATTACCGAGAAACAAACCTGATCATTAAAAAACAGCCGGCCAAGATCAATAATGATCTTGGCCGGCTGTGATAAACTGCAGGTTAGATAAATATCCGGTTTAAATAATCTCCATGCCCTTTGATAAGTTGCACTTCATGTTCGGATGAAATCCAGAAGAAATGAAATGTCAGCCCCGCTTCATCTCCTCCACCCGTCGGCTGATGGTCCCATTCATCAGGAACATTCGATACACTTATTTGATAAAAATATCTATTATGTATGGCACCATCGACGTTCTCCCAAAAATCTTCTGTTATTAATTTCTCCACATGAAAATTTTCCAGACCTGTTTCTTCTTTCATTTCCCTAATGACTGCTTGGTAAGCATCTTCTTGAGGCTTCACCGTTCCCTTGGGTATCTGTATACCGGCTTCCTTAATGGGATGTTGAAAAACCAATACCTGTGTTTCTCCATTATTGTTTCTTGTCACATACCCGTAAGCTTTTTTTATCGGTATCATCATCAATCACCAAAAGCAAAAATGAGCCCTGTCTCGCATACAGTTTCCCCCTCGACAGTTGCCCTTCCTGTACCTTTACCGATAGGACCTTTCAAGCGAGTAATCTCCACTTCTAAACGTAATTGGTCCCCTGGCTTTACTTGCCTTTTAAAACGGCATCCATCGATCCCGGCCAAAAGCCCGATCCGCCCTTTATTTTCTTCTTTTGTAAGCATGACAACAGCACTTACCTGTGCTAATGCCTCTACGATCAACACACCTGGCATCACTGGGTAATCGGGAAAGTGACCAGAAAAAAACTCTTCATTTGCCGTGACGTTTTTAATGGCCACCGCCCTCTTTCCTTCTTCCAGTTCCAAAACTCTATCAACTAAAAGAAATGGATAGCGATGCCTGATAATGTCTTTGATTTCTTGGATATCAATCAATATTAAGACCCCCATTGCGCTGGATTGCTTTCGCTTAATTTTACCATCAGGATCACCATATGGATATTTTTGTATTATAAAAAAAGGCTGCCTTAGCAACCCTGTTTCCGCTTACAAATCCTTTGATTTTTTTTCCTTCGATTTAGTTAACGGGGATAGAACCATTTCTTCATACCTCTCATATCCCCCTAATAATTTATGAATCAAGCTTATTTTAGGAACAATAAGGTATACCGCCAATCCTGAAATGGTGCTCAGTATTGCTCCTGCCAGCACATCCGCCGGAAAGTGGACACCTACCCAAATACGGGAAATGCCAACAAGGAAAGCCAGCATGATCCATAATAACCACCATCCTCTTTTGAAAAGCCAAAACGATACACAAAACGAGAAAAACAAGATCGTATGGTCGCTTGGAAATGAATTATCCACTGCTTTTTCAATTAACTGATTAACATTGGCCAATTCGGCAAATGGCTGATTATTCGAATGTAATCTCCCTGCCATTTTTCCCATCATTTCAGCCATTACAAACGTAATCATCCCACAAACAACCATCATCCTACTCTGTTCATTTCGAGTGAACCATATTACGATGACTGCCAAAGCTAATAAAAATACCATGTACTCGGCAATGAAAATGGCAGAAGGGTTTAAATAATCGTACTGTTTCCCTAAGTCATTGATCATTCTGAATACATTGGTATTCAACTCAAAAAAGTCCATTTCATACCCAACCTTCCTCTTTTTCTTACATATTAAAGAGAAAGGAAATATATCGCCATCGTTCTTCCTAACAGTTTAAGCTGCCGTCTTACAATTTTGTCACGTGGTTAAAGAAGCTTAGTGGGGTCTTGTATATTCCCTGAACTTTCTATATAATCCAAGGAAAAATACGGAGGTTAGTCAAATGAATAATGATAGGAACTCTGTTCTAATTCATGAAAAACAGGAAACGATTTGGAATGCGATCACGAATGATGAAATCATTTCAAAATGGAATATTCCTAAACTCCAGGTTGGAGAGAAGGCAATCTTCGTATTAATGCCTAGTGCACATAACAACCTTAAAGAGAATGAAAGCATCCCAATGAGCTTTACAATCCAAGAGATAATCCCTTACGAAAGGTTTTCTTATTCCTCGGATTCGGATAAACTCGTTTACACTTTTGAAATATTCCCAGAATCCGAAGGCACTAGAGTATCCATTAACATGGACGGATATGAACTTAGTTTGGCTAACTTAAAAGCATGTTTAGAAGGAAAAGAACTTCCCTATACCTAATCATTCATTTGAAAGAGAATCTAGTTCATTTCCATGTTTATAAAAAATCGTTGCTGTCCCCCTTCTGGAGACGGCTGTATTTATAATAGAAGAAATTCGCACAAGGAGGTAAAAAATGCTGAACATACAGAAAAAGTCCGATACTGTCATCATTGTCATTCACGAAATATATGGCCTGAACCGACATATGCAGGATTTTTGTGAGTTATTATCAAAACAGGGTTTTGATGTGATCTGTCCGGATTTGTTAGAACGTGAGAGGCCATTTGATTATTCCGAAGAGGATGCTGCTTATCGGCATTTTATGGAGAACGTAGGTTTCACGGGTGCTTTGTATAAGATAAAGGATATAGTATCGGATATAAAAGATGCATACCAAAAGATTTTCATTCTTGGATTCAGTGCAGGGGCAACTGTAGCTTGGCTGTGCAGTGAGGAAGAGTGTGTCGATGGAATTGTTGGTTACTACGGTTCGCGTATTAGGAATTATGCAGAATTGGCGCCACGATGCCCTGCACTGCTATTTTTCCCACAAGAAGAGCCATCATTTAATGTCGACGAGTTAATTTCAGCTTTAGAAAGTAAGGATGTCGAAGTTCATAAATTCATGGGGGGACACGGATTCAGCGACCCTTACCATTCAAAATATCATGCAGAATCAGCACAAGCAGCCGTTAGCAAAATGCTGGAATTTTTTATGGTGAATTAAGGTTCCATATTCACCCTAATGCCGTTTTGTATGGATCCAATGTATGGAACCCGCATCACTATGGGGGTGACAGTCATTTTGAACCTTTTTATATTCTGTTTCCAATTCTTTCAAGGTTAACTTCATAAGCTGTTCCACCGTTTTATTTACAGTATGGATCATAAGTTTATAGATTAATTCCTTCCGCCTTTCTTCCACACCCTTCCTCATTTCACCCTCTCCTTTTATTCTGATATTATATGAAATGTATCCCTAGACAGGGGGAATGATCGTCGGATTCCCTCTCTTCGATTTTGCTTATTTTAATATATTCATTCTCTAAATCGGTTAAGGTCAATTCAAATAGATGGATGTCATTCTTTTTATAAACTCCCTTGTTAATCAACTTATTGATCAGGAAGTTCCTTTTTTTCTCAATGGCTTTACGTAATAATATCCCCATGATAAATCCTCCTTTTTAATACGTATTGACTTGCCCATTCACAAAAAACCGGAGACACCTCTTTACATGAAAGAAAAGTCTCCGGTTTTCCGGTCAATTAACCTATAATTCCCATTTAATTACTTGGTATTAATATAATACTAACTCTGTGATCCGCAGTCAACTATTTTTTTCCTGCATCTTATTTATTTTTGCTTCGCTTCATGAAATGCCGCTTTCACTTGATCCAACAGGTCTTTATCCGATAGCAATTTATACCCTGTAAGCGCAAGAGCTTTTGCACCGGTCAGGATGGCTTTGTCTCCAGCAGGAGATTTGGCACAGTCGCGGAATTCATTCGTATGGGCAATCAACTCATCATGTCCAATTTTTATATAAGGATGTGCTGTCGGCACTGCATGGCTTACATTACCTGCATCCGTCGAGCCGAAGCCACTCTCTTTTCGAGGAGCCACCGCTTCCCCTAATTGAGTCAGTTCTTCTTTTAGCAGTTCATCCAGAACTGGATTGATGACAAAATCGAGTACTTCATTTTGAAAACGTTCCACTTTAACCGTGCTTCCTGTGGCAAGTGCTGCCCCTTCAGCAACTGCACGTATTTTATTGGATACTTCTTGGCAAAGTTTCCATGTTGTTGCTCTAATGTAAAATCTGGCGGAAGCATATTCAGGAATGATGTTAGGCGCTTCCCCGCCATTGGTGATGATTCCGTGAATTTTGACCTCGGCCGGGAGCTGCTGACGCAAAGCATTAATGCCATTGAACAGCTGAATCACCCCGTCAAGTGCATTCACGCCTTCTTCAGGTGCAGCTGCTGCATGTGCTGACTTCCCGTAAAAATGAAAATCAAGGGGGTCGACAGCCAAAAACGGACTTGTTACACCCGTTTTTCCTGCAGGATGGATAAGGATGGCCGCATCCACCCCATCAAATAGACCGTGCTTCACAAAGCTTCCTTTTGCACTTCCATTCGGCCCGCCCTCTTCAGCCGGTGTTCCGAAAACGATCACCTCTCCGCCGTTTCCTCCAGCACTTGAGCCAGGGAAATGCCTGCCGCCACGCTCGTTGTGCCGATGATATTATGGCCGCAAGCATGGCCTAAACCCGGCAATGCATCATACTCGGCTAAAAAGGCAATTGTAGGTCCTTTCTTTGAAGAGTTTTTTTTGGCGATGAACCCTGTTTCATGCCCGGCAATATTGCGGGTCACTTCAAATCCTTCATTTTGAAGTATTCCGGTTAATGTATCCGAGGCGAAAAACTCTTGATTCCCAATTTCAGGTTTGGCATGAATGGCTTGGCTCGTTTCGATATATAATTCGGAATGAAGGTCGATATGATCTTCAATGATTTGCTTATGCTGCTTTAGCACTGATTCTCTCGCCATGTCTTAATCTCCCCTTTTTCTTGAATGCATCCATTACTTTTCATTAGCTGGTTTTGTCCAAGCGTCTTGATAATTCACTAATTCATCTACAGAAACATAGGCAGGAATGGTGTTTCCTTTAAACGTTTTTTCAATGAACGCTTCCACTTCTTTCGATTGATAAAGCTCCACTAATTTTTGCAGCTCAGGACGATTGGCATTTCCCTTTTTAACTGCAATGATATTAATATATGGTTTCGCCGTTTTACTTTCA
Source organism: Peribacillus sp. FW305-BF15 (assembly GCF_058783805.1). Classification (NCBI taxonomy): domain Bacteria; kingdom Bacillati; phylum Bacillota; class Bacilli; order Caryophanales; family Bacillaceae; genus Peribacillus; species Peribacillus sp. FW305-BF15. Next base: position 55,651 of record NZ_JBYSYV010000004.1, read on the forward strand.
TGGAATAAAGAATCTTTTAATGTAAGGCCTGCTTCGACGGCAAAGTTATTATTGATGGCTGAAGCATCGGCATCATCCAATAGACGCGGTGTATTGCCGGCAGCAACAGGCTGGATTTTCAAGTTTTTCGGATTTTCCTTAATGATTTCCAATGATCCCGATCCATTGAATTCTTCTTTCAATGTAATCAATCCAGCTTCCTGAAGCAGGAGCAGTGCCCGGCCAAAGTTTGTTGCTTCATTCGGAACGGCTATCGTAGCACCATCCGGAAGATCTTTGAGCCTTTTATGTTTTTTCGAATAAAGGCCCATAGGTGCAATGACAGTCGACCCGATGGCCTCCAATTTCAGATTTTGATCTTGAACGAATTCATCGAAATAGGCGACGGTTTGGAATGAATTGGCATCAATTTCACCTTCGCTTAACGCAAGGTTCGGTTGGATATAATCATTGAAAGTGACCAGTTCGATATTAAGTCCTTCCTCTTTCGCCAAATCGACAATGTATTCCCATGTTCTCGTATCCCCGCTGCTGACACCGACTTTCACAGTTTTCACATCATCCGAACTCCCTGATGCACCCTCATCGTTCCCGCATGCTGCAGCCACGATGGCCAATGCCAATACAATGATCGTTAATAAGATTTTTTTCATTTTTCCTGCCTCCTGTTCGTTTTATCTTCTTCTTATTTTTCTTGAAACAAAGTTCCCGGTGGATTGCAATAATTGAACGATGATCACGAGCGCCGCCACTGTGACGATCATCGTCATCGTATCGAACCTTTGGTAACCGTAAGCCAAGGCTAAATCCCCGACCCCGCCTGCACCGACAGCACCTGCCATCGCCGTAGATCCAACAAGCCCGATTGTCGCTGTTGTAAATGTCAGGATTAACGAACTAAGTCCCTCGGGAATCAAAAAGCGGTAAATGATTTGCCATGTTGTCGCCCCCATCGCCTGAGCTGCCTCGATGATCCCTTTGTCCACTTCCAACAGCGAGTTTTCCACAAGCCGGGCAATATAAGGAGCCGCGTAAAAGATTAGCGGAACAATGGCCGCATTCGTTCCGATCGCACTGCCGACAATCATTCTTGTAAACGGAATGAGTGCTACAAGCAAGATGATGAAAGGAACGGACCGCAGGATATTGATGATCGGATTCAATACATTAAAAATCCATTTATTCTCCAGGATGTGACCCTTTCTTGTAATGACAAGCAGGATACCGAGCGGAAGCCCGATCAATCCGGAAAATATCAATGAGATGGCTACCATATAAAGTGTGTCACCGAAAGCTGTCGACAGCTGGTCTGCCGTTATTTCCATACCCCAAAGCGTATTACCCATTTATACTTGCACCTCCTGGACGAGAATCCCCTCATCTTTAATATATTGATAAGCCTTGTCGACCTCATTTTTGCTCCCGGTCACTTCGATGATCAAATTCCCGAAAGGCGTTTCCTGGATTTCAGAAATATTGGCTGATAAGACACTTAAATGAACATCATATTTCTTCGAGATGGTTGAAAGTAAAGGAGTACCCGAAGTAGTTCCAATAAAATTAATTTTCCAAATAATCGGGATATGGGACCCTATGCTTTTTAAGAAACTTTGTGGAATTTCGTCATGTATGACCGTTCTCACGAAGTTTTTTGCAATATCCGTTTGCGGCTTGGCAAAAACTTCGAAAACCGAACCTTGTTCAACGACGCAGCCGCCCTCCATGACCGCTACCTTATTGCAAATTTCCCGAATGACAGACATCTCATGAGTGATTAGCAAAATGGTGATATTGTATTCTTTATTAATTTTTTTTAAGAGCTGCAGAACTGCACTCGTTGTTTGTGGATCCAATGCCGACGTAGCTTCATCACACAATAAGATCGATGGATTCGTAGCCAATGCCCTCGCAATGCCGATCCGCTGCTTTTGCCCGCCGGATAATTGTTCCGGATAACTCTTTGCTTTGCTCGATAAGCCAACGAACTCCAACAGCTCGCCTACACGTTTTTGAATTTCCTTAGCCGGAGTTCCCGATAAAACCAGCGGCATAGCAATATTATCAAAAACAGTCTTTGAGTTTAATAAGTTGAAATGCTGAAAGATCATCCCGATTTTTTTCTTTTCTGCCCGTAATTCCTTCGGGCTTAATTTGGTTAAATCCTTGCCACCAACAATCACCGAACCATCTGAAGGATGTTCAAGCAAATTGACCAACCTGATCAACGTACTCTTTCCGGCCCCGCTATAACCGACTACCCCGAATATATCCCCCTTTTCCACTGTCAAATCAATGCCCTTCAAAGCCTCGACAGTCTGTTTCTTTGTTTGATAAACCTTTTTAACATCCTGAAACTCAATCATCCAATCTCCCCCCATGCTGTTTATTTGTACGAATTCCTTATCCAGAGAGAAGAGCTTTGCAACGTTTCATAATGATAGAGTTAAAATTCAGGAGTGAAACTGCAAAATTCACGAGTAAATCCACCAAACTCACGAGTAACTGCGCCAAACTCACGAATAATTACACCAAACTCACGATTATTGCGCGAAACTCACGAGTAATTGCACCCATTCTCAAAATAACCATATACATTTTGAATAAACAAAAGAGGCCTCTTCCGTCATCAGACAGAAGAGGCCTCTTTTAGACATAAAAAAGAGTAAACTCTTAAATTAATTATCTAAGAAAAGCTCCTTCTTATCTTTCAAACTTTCGTCCGTTGGAATTAGCACAGTATTTTTACAAAAGTAAAAACCCGCTGCCGAGGTATCATAGGGCCAAGTCCCTCCACATCTCTTGATAAGAATTAACGTTATATTTAATTATGTCCTTCACTATATATTCTAATTTCGCTAAAGTCAACCATATTTTTCATCGCGATAAATAGTTTCATAGTATAGTGAATCGATACTTTTTTTATTATATCAATATATTTTATATTTCTACTTTTATAATGATTTGCTCATTCTCCATACAGGGTATTTTTCATTTTCTTCCCTTATCTTCACCATGCCTGAATTCGTATATAAAGAAATCGCCCTTTGATTATCCGGAGAAACCCTTAAGTGATATTCGGATACATTAAATTGCCTGAAAAAGTTTTCTGCGTAGCGGACCAATTCCTTGCCAAGGCCTTTACTGCGGTATTCGGAAATAAGATAAAATAGATTCACATAGCCAATTTCAGTTCCTTCATACTCACGAATTTGAAGTTCCATTTGTCCAATCCGTTCTTGGTCCTTTTCAATGATCACCTGTCCATCCGGAAATTTGCGTACCCTTTCTTCCATTCGTTGCAGATAGGCATGTTCATCTCCAAAACCCGCATCAGTTCCAAAACTTACAATAAAGGAATCTTTCCGGAATTTAATGATAGTATCTTTATCTTTGTCCGTATCAATGGTACGAAAGATCAACTTCATCCACCCTTATCATTTTAGTGAAATAGTTTTCAAGCAGGGAAAACTTTCTTTTTCATAAATAATAGTCTTAAAGGGGCCCTTTTGTTTTTGTGCCTTGATGAAAAAACATCTGCCATCTTCCATTCGCACATTTCCAGATTGAACTTCTTAAGGTATGTTCCAGCTTATCTTCATCAAAAATCCGGTATGTAATTAACACGGTATCATCAGACAATGGATGCATCTCAAATTGACTTAGGGTCATGTTCACCGCTCCGGCACCCTCTTGCCCCATAAAATCGCTTTTTGACCATATGTTACCCGAACTGCCGAACTCAAAGAAATCATCTTTCAATAAGGATGAAAGCTCTTCTGGAGATGTACGAACTTCAGATTTTAACAATTTCTCCTCCAGCTGATACAAATGCTCTTTTAATAATGAAGATTCCCTGTCCATTCATCTTGTCCTCCTTTTTCTATTAACGAAAACAACCTTTCAGCATCTGTAATACTTCAATTGACTTCAATTGATGAACTTATGTAATTCATTGATTTCAATGTTAGTATGTCTTTTGAAGGATTTTGAGAAACCTAAATCATAGCTGTCATCTATTATTTTCTTTAATATGTCTAAATCTTTTTTTTCGATAATATACCTAATTCCATAATGTGATTGAGGATATAACTCTTTATGATTTCTTCTTTGCCTTGCCCAATCTTCCCTACTCTTCAACAATTCAAAATTAATAACTTCATTTAACGGATCCGTAGCCTCAACCCCATCCATGGTAACTGCAACGTACTCGGCCACCCCCTCATCGAACCATTTCGGAACGTCTTTAATTTTTTTTTCTATAAGATATTTAGCCAAAAAATAATGTGTATACTCGTGGCGTAAATCCTTTCTAAAGAACCATTCATCTGCTTCTCTATAAAGGGAATCGGGTGATACCAAGGCAATTAAATTAGCATTGTTATCAAAAAAAGCTCCGATATCTTCTAATTCCCCATACTTTTGTAATTCCTCCAATTTCTCAAAAATCACTATATTTAACCCAGCATTTGTATCTATCTTCCCAAAAATATTAGATAACTCTTTATTAAGATCCCTTACCTCTTTAATGATTAGATTATTCAATTCATTATTTTTCGAATTAAAAATTTTCACCTCATCAAAAGACTGGTGTACTTCACTTTTTAACAATGCTTCCGTTCTATTATTTTTCCATAATATATGATAAATGCTTGCCAAAATAACCAAAACTAATAAACTAATCACAAAACTAGTTGTAATGCTTTTAAAAAATGAATTTAAATTATTCATTTAAATGTTTACTCAATTTTTTAAGTTTAGAAATGTCATCTGAAGATTGGGATGTTTTAATTCCATCTTGGACTAGCAGTTCATCAATACATTATCAGGAATGTATTCGACCAAATCATTTATATTTTCAAAATTTTTTACCTTAGTATACTTTTCTAGAGCCGTCTTGTAATTTTTAAGGAATTTTCTTTCTGATCCCATCTGATAATTATCTAGTTTATTTAATAATTCTAAAGCATAATTTGCATCTTTAACAATATAGCTTGTTGAAAGATAATATAGCATATGAGATGATTTTTCTATATCGTGGGCTTTTTCCATATAATGTATCATTTCATCCCATTCCTCTATTTTTGTTTTAATGTTAGCCATTCTAAAGTAAGACATATAATTTTCTGGGTCTTTATCTATCAGTTCTATTCCTAACTCTATCGCCTCATTATAGTTACCTAACACATATTGTAAATACACTGCCTCATCTAAGGCTGATAAATCATCTGGGTGTTCAACTATATATTCTTCAATATTATTTACCGTTTCTTTTAATTCATTTTGTACTTCCTTTTCAGAAATTACAGATTCCTTATCATTATCTACTAAATTTAAATATAATAATAAAGATATAAATATTAATAAAGATGCAAGTAAATATTTAATAGTTTTATGCATTTTAAACATTCCTTATTGAAAATTTTTTAACATAAACAAATGTTGATACTCCTAATAAAATAATAGTACTAATTATATTTATTAAAGTTGCTTCCAAAATTCGAAACAAAGGAAAATCTATAAACTGAATAGCTGAATAGGTATTATAACTAGATAAAAAGAGATACTTTGATAAATAAACAGGTAATGGAAATATTGTATGAGATATGCTAATAAGAATAATAAATAGAATCGCAACTGAAAATTTTGGGATTATTAATGAGACAATAAGACCTAATAAACAGAAACCTAATATATAAAAAAATGTACAAGCCAATATAATGTTAGTTCTTAAAAAAACTTCAAATATATTAAATTTAAGAAATCCAATAAAAGCATAACTTTGATTGTGAAAAATAAAGCTAAATGTGAGGTACAAATTAACAATAACTACAATACTAATTAATATCAGGACTACATTTACCAAAATCTTAGAGATGAAAATTTTATCTTTTTTAATTGTAGATAAATTGATCAAATATGCCTTCCCATGTGTGAAATCACTTATAAAAGATGCAATTATAAAACTACTAAATATTACAGGGAATAATATCTGCGAATTCAAAGCAAATAAAAAGTCTATACTTTGTATTAAATCATTCCCCTCTAACAAAATATAAGCTGAAAAACTAACTATACATATTATCAATAAAGATATTATTATACTTATTAATCTACGAGACCTAATTGCATTCGTTATTTCTAGTAACATTAAATCTTTCATTTTAACACCTTCAATTAATTATTGATATATCCATTATGATCACTTTCATTTTAATTAGAGTATTAATAGTTTGGTGTATTTCTTTTCTTGAAACCACCTTATAGTAACTATTACCTGTAGTTTGGATATTAAGATCTTCAACAAATCTATCAACATAGATCTTGTACATTTTTTGGTCTATATTTGTATGAATAGTTTCCACAACTTGTCCCTTATTAATTTTGATTATCTTGTTACATATTTTATAGAGTTCATTAACATCATGACTTGTAATTATATACGTACGACCTTTTTGTTTATTTAGATAATTTAAGAATCGCTCCTTCCCTATATAATCCAGGAAGTTTGTAGGTTCATCAAAGAGAGCGAAAGGAGGAGAATGTATAAGAGCTCCAGCCAATGCTACCCTTTTTTTCATTCCTTGAGAATACTCCTTTATTTTTTTATTCAAATATGTAATTTCTAATACTTGACCTACCTGTTTAATAGAGGCTTCTATTTGTTCGTTATTCATAGCTCTTAAAGTTCCACAATACTTTAAATAATCTATTCCTAATAAATAGGGAGGAAGTTCATCGGTCAGATGAATTCCTATAGAGTTTAATAATGAATCCTCTATCTCAACAGTTCCACAAGTCGGAACAAGGATGCCAGAAATTATTTTTAATAACGTTGACTTACCTACTCCGTTAGGGCCAACTATGCCTATTCTATCTCCCCTTTTAATTTGCATATTTATATTCTTTAAAATTTTTTTATTCTTTATTGTGTAGCTTAAGTTATCAACCAATATTATTTCTTCCTTTTTATTTTTCACGATTCACCTCATTTAAATTAAGGGGAAGGGACCCCAGAGAGACCCCTCCTCTGATAAATTATCTACAAACAACATTATTTTTCCCGCCCATTTTCATCCAAGTATTTGTACCTACAATACCATCTTTTGTTAAACCCATCTTTCCTTGAAGGGCGCGTATAGCTTTATCAGTTTTAGGTCCATAAATACCATCAGTAGTAAGGGTGTGACCAATTTTTGCTCGATTGATATATTCTTGAAGGGCTTTCACTTTATCAGGAGAATTAGCGTAACCAGAACCTATCCAGTACGCTCTATTAGAGGGATTGAAATTCTTACCAGATATTTTCACTTGCCCACAAGTTGAAGTCTCAGCTCCATCTTTTTGTATTCTATTTTTCAACCAAGTTGTTGCCGAGGAAAGAGAAAATACGGCAGCAGTAGCAAGGATAGCTCCAAGAGCATTGGCAAGAACCTGAACAAAAAAACTTAAAGCCCTAGGTGTAATAGTTTGATTTAAATCAAGATCCTCATCGAATTCCTTGACGTATTCATCTTTGATTACATTGATCTCTTCTTTTGTGAAGTTATCTTCTAGGAATTCACCTACATTGTTATATTTATCTTGTAACTCTTCTAAAAGTTCTTGTTGTACACTATAAACTTCAGTAGCTTTTGTATTGGCATTAGAAGAATTTGGCATTGTTGAAATAATTATAGTTAGCACTATTAATGTTGATAGTATTTTCTTGAACATTTGAATCCTCCTAGTTTGTAATTCAACTAATTTTCCAAATAAAAAATTACCATAGATTTAGAATATTCAGTTTTTAGAATGTGTAAGTTTGCACTCCTCTTATATTTATTTATAAAAACTACCCCCTTTTTATGGATTTTTATACTTACACATTTGGGATTATTTTTTTAAAGGATACTTTATTACCCCTTAATATAAACAATGTGTAATATAACCAATTTCACATAGTATATCGGTTTATTGTAAAGGATCTTTAGTAGACTCTCTTTTTACCTTATACTCACCCTTATTACTGTATTAATAGAAGAAATTCTTCAAATGTGGAATATGCTAAGCAAGCAGAAACCTACTGTGATAGTGACAAGTTATATTAAAGTACCCCACTTCTTAATATCATTCTATTCCGCGTTTCTCCTCCTTTTATATTTGCTTTTTCTGTTGACCTAAACCAGATTAATTCGTCCTCCACCCCCTTCCCGGCCCTTCATTGAGTCCATATAAAAAGGAGCTGCAATAACAGCTCCTTCTTCTGTGCATCCGGTCGTTTTCCCATCAGTGTTATCGTGATAGGGTTCCTTGCAGACGATTGGTTTCGGCGATTACTTTTTCTTCATCGATCGTTAAGCATCGGCCATCCTTCACTACCACTTTTCCATCAATGTATACATCACATACGTCATTTCCGCGTGCTGCATAGAGCAGGTGCGAATAGGCTTCACTCAGTGGCTGCAGGTGTTCTTTGTTATATGGGTAAATGGTGATGAAATCTGCTTTTTTACCAGCTTCCAGTGATCCTGTGTGACCCATGCCTATCGCTTCGGCGCCCATTCTTGTGGCCATGGCGAGTGCTGTTTGGGCAGGGAATTTTGTGGCATCCTTATACATTCCTTTTTGCAGTAATGCGGCTGTCCTCATTTCTTCGAACATATCGAAGTTGTTATTGGAGGCAACGCCATCTGTTGCCACCCCCACTTTAATGCCTGCATCAAGAAGGCTGACGACATCTGCTATCCCAGATCCGAGCTTCAGGTTACTGATTGGATTATGGGCAACGCGAACATCATGCTGTTTTAGGATCGCCCGCTCTTCATCATTAAGGACCACACCATGTGCCATGACGGTCGGCTGATCGAACAGGCCTAGACGGCGGAGGTGCTCGACAGGACGGGATCCGTAACGTTTTTCGATGTCGAGGATTTCAAAGTCCGTTTCCGATACGTGGATGTGCACCATCAAATCATTCTCTTTCGCAATTCGTGCACTTTCCATGATCGCTTCAGGCGTGCAGGCATATGGGCTATGTGGTGCGACCATGGTAGTCAGGCGGCCATCGGCAAATGCTTTATAGTTTTTTGAAAACTGCTCAGCCCCCATGAGGTTCGCTTTTTGGTCTTTTTCGGTACCCAAGCTGAAAATCGTATAGGAAAAGGCTCCGCGCATTCCTGTTTCGCCTATCGTCTCCATGACGGCACCGGCATCTATTCCATTAGGATTGAACATATCCGAAAATGTCGTGGTTCCTGATTTCATCATTTCCATAATGCCTAGCTGTGAACTTACAGAGGCGATTTCCGTTGTAAACTGGCTTTCGATCGGCCATATTTTCGTTTCAAGCCATGGCTTCAGCAGCATATCGTCCCCGATACCGCGTAAAAGGGTCATTACAATATGCGAATGGGCATTCACAAGGCCTGGCATGATCCATTTCCCGCCAAGGTTGACCACATGATCTGCATCTGCCAATTGCTGTTCATCATGCTGGCCAATGTAGGATATGGTATGATCTTGTACAATCATCATGCCGTTTTCAATGATTTGGTTTTCCTTGTCCATCGTAAAAAATGTAGCACTCACATATATTGTTTTCATAAGTATTTCCTCCAAAGTCGTATCAGTATCAACATGTCCTATTCCGCATTCTAAACTAGCACCTTACAGGTAATCAAGTAATTCCATATTATCAGGGGCCATTTCACTTTACCTTAGGAACCTATTGGAAGAGCACCAAGATAAATGCTTCAATTAAATGGTTATCCTTTGTGAAATCAGCTGCTTAAAAATATCTTCCCTTTATTGCTCGTGACAATAATCGCTTCCTTAACATCTTGAAGGCTGTAGTGGGAATAGGGCATCATGAACTTCAACTTTTCATCAGCAATGAACCCCATCAAAAGGTTAAATGTTTCCTGCCAAGTTCGAACGGAAGCCTGCTGATTCCAATGCCGAAGATGAAACATTTTAACATCCACTTTTGTCCTTCGTGAAATTTCCGCCCAATTCACTGACTGTCCTGATAAAAGGCCAATCGTCAATAAGGTGCCATTAGGCCGTACGCAAAAAGCTAGTTCTGAACCATCGATGCCGCCCACTGAATCTATGGCCGCTTTCGCGCCGCGCCCACCCGTCATTTCCATTACTGTATCATGCAATGATGATCGGGATGTATCGATCACATATGAAGCACCAAGTTTAAGCAGTTCTTCCGTATACTTATCGTTTCTCGTTACAGCAATCAGCTTAAATCCAAGAATCTTGGATAACTGGGCGAGTATACGGCCAATGGAAGATCCGCAAGCATTTACGAGTAATACATCATCCGGTTTCAAAGTTAATACTTCTGTACAGATTAGCCATGCGGTTACCGGGTTTATATATAATTGCGCTGCTATATGGTCTTCAATCGAATCCGGAATGACGATGGCCAGCTCCGCTGATGTTTTAACAAAATCCTGCCAGGTCCCTTCACCGCGCAAGGGCAGAACACGCTTGCCTATCAGCTCTTTCGAAACTGCTGGACCCACTTCTTCAACAATGCCGACCCCTTCATAACCAGGTATGGAAGGCAAGGGGATTCGGTGGGAATAGGCACCGCGAATGGGCAGCAAGTCAGACGGATTAATGGGACGTGTGATCATCCGGACGAGGACTTCCCCCTCGAAAGGTCTTTGAATACATTTATTTTCAACCTTTAAAACCGTTTGCGGATCCCCAAACTCATAGAATTTAATACATTTGGCTTCCAAAATAATAGTCTCCTTTAATATATAAGTCTTTCCATTTTAACAAAACTGTGGAATTATTATATTATGATTCTGGTTTTCCACGTTTTAATCCCTCCTTCCATAAATTTGTCGTTAAGAATCTTCTTGTTGTTCCAAGCATATGTTTTATAAAAGTTTTTTTATTATGTACAAGGGGTGTAGAGATTGAATAAGGTAGGAAAAAATGATTTTGTATCTGGGTTTGTACCACATCACAATCATGGATCTGTTGATTATACTTCCATAGCGGACGGCCATGTCCATCAATGTTTAGATGTAACATCCCCGCCAATTTCAGCACAAGAGGGAGGACATATTCATTATACTGAAGGATATGTGTTATTTGAGGATGGACATTCCCATTATTATAAGGCATATTCGGGACCGCCCATTCCGGTTGGAAATGGAATGCATGTTCATTACTATGATTTTTATACAACGGAAGATGATGGGCATAGACATAGAATTACAGGGGTCGATCAACCTGCCCCAGGAAATAAATAAGAACAAAAAAACATCAGGGGGATGGGAAATCCCCCTGATGTTTTTTTGCCTTCGATAGACTCTAAATGCATCTCTAACTTTATTAGAAATAGTTTTTCTAATCCTGAGATAAACCTATGGGAATGCATAGAGGCGTTTGATCAACAGGGTTTTCAATAATGCAGCATTCCAGTCTGAAAACGTCCTTGATCATCTCTTTTGTGAATACCGTTTCAGGCGGTCCCTCTTTATAGATTTTTCCCTGCTTGATGCTAATCAGATGATCGGCATACTGTGCCGCTTGATTCAAATCATGCAGAACCATGACAATCGTGCGTCCATACGTTTCGTTTAAATCGCGCAGTAATTCCAATATTTCAATTTGGTGCGCTAAATCCAGATAGGTTGTCGGTTCATCTAACAGTAAAAGGTCGGTTTCTTGTACCAAGGCCATCGAAATCCATGCTCTTTGCCTTTGTCCTCCAGATAAGGCATCCAATGTCCGATCAGCGAACTCCGTCATTTTTGTTGCTGATAAGGCACGTTCGACAATCCTATGATCTTCTGGGGTTTGTCTGGAAAATAAGCCTTTATGCGGATGCCTGCCATAATAGCATAGTTCTTTAACGGTTATATCTTCCGGAGCTTCCGGAGCTTGGGGTAAGATGGCCAATTTCTTGGCCACTTCTTTGGAAGATTGCTGATGAATGGACTTTCCATCTAAATAGATCGTGCCTTGCTGCGGCATCAATAATCTAGCTAGGGACCGCAGAATCGTAGATTTGCCACAACCATTGGAACCAATGATTATACTGATCTTACCTTCAGGAATTTCCAAATCGATATTATCAATGATTTGAGTTGCCCCATAAGAGAGCGAAAGATGCTCTGCTGATAATGTTGTCATGATATTCAGCCTTCCTTATGTTATTTTTCTTTCACGGCGCAATAGATATAAAAAATATGGTACACCAATCACCGCAGTGATAATTCCGGCAGGGATTTCTATTGGAGGGAATAATCCTCTTCCCAGGCTATCGGCAACAAGTAGAAAGATAGAACCAAAAAGAGCTGAAGCGGGAAGTAAAACCTTGAATTTTGGCCCTACCACTCTCCTTGCAATATGGGGGGCGATCAAACCAATGAACCCGATTGAACCAACCGCAGCTACACAGACTCCGATCAATATGACTGAAACGCTTAACAATATATAACGCAGTAATTTTGACCTTTCACCGAGACCTGTGGCCATATCGTCTCCAAGGCTCAGTACATCCATTTTTGAAGTTAATGCAATCAATACCGGTACAAGCATAAGACATGGTAGCAAAATGAATACTTGATCCCATCCTCTTCCCCATAGACTGCCAGTCAACCACAGCAGTGTCGTGTTTACATCATCCGGGAACTTGACCATGAAATACTCTATGCCAGCTTGACATATGGCCCCTAAAGCGATTCCGACCAAAGCTATCGTATTTGGTTGTGCTCCTTTTTTATAAACAAATATCATCAAAATGGCAGCCATGACCGCCGCTCCGATAAATGCTGAAAGAGGCAGTATGATAATGGGCGATTGCGGAAATAAAACAATGACGATAACTGCTGCCAATCCGGCCCCTTTTGTTACCCCAATCACATCTGGAGAAGCCAGCGGATTTCGAAGGACCCCTTGCAGAATGGCTCCGGCCGTTGCCAATCCGGCCCCCACCATCACGGCAATCAGAATGCGCGGTATGCGATAGTTGTGCAGAATGAATGTCTGACTTTGCATGCCATTTCCAAGGAAATTTTGGAGAATTTCTAAAGGTGAAATATAAATGGCCCCTAAGCCCAGGCTCACCATTGCTAAAATCAGCACGGTAACCGAGAGCAACAGGATAATGGAATAAGGGGGCAAATTTGATTTCAACCCAAATGTCCGTTTTAGTTTCATTGCTTAATATTCCTCCCTCTCTTCGCTAAATAAAGGAAGAATGGCGCACCGATCATAGCGGTTACGATGCCTACCGGCGACTCAAAAGGATAAGCGATGAAACGTGCGAGAATATCTGCGTACACTAAGAGTAAAGCGCCGAATAATGCAGAAAAAGGGATGATCCTTCGATAATCCCCGCCCACCAGTCTCCTGACGATATGAGGAATGATCAAACCTACAAAGCCTACCGGTCCTGCGACGGCAACCGAAGATCCTGCCAAAATGATCACCAATATTCCTGCTAAAATACGGATTCGGTTCACGCGCTGCCCAAGTCCCTGCGCCATATTTTCTCCTAAGACAAGGATAGAAACAGATCGAGAGAACATGGCAGCAACAAGCAGCCCGAAGATAGACCAAGGAAGAATCATGTTCACGTGGGCCCATGTTTTTCCATTAATTGACCCGACTAACCAATAGAGCACATCTTTCGCTTGTTCATTAAAGATGATCATGCCTTGCGTTAAAGAAGATAAAAAAAAGTGAACAGCCATTCCAGCCAATGCCAGCTTCACTTGGGTCATTCCTCCTCCCGAAGCAAAAGAATAGACTGCCATCCCTCCCACTGCTGCACCAATGAATGCAACGCAAACTAGAGTCACGGAAGAAAGGTTAGGAAAGAAAACAAAAGCTGACACAATAAAAAATGAGGCACCGGCATTAACACCAAACACTTGTGGAGAAGCTAATGAATTCCGGGTAATAGCCTGCATGAGAGCACCCGCTACCGCTAAATTGGCACCGACCAACGCTCCAACTAAAGCTCGTGGCAATCGAAGAGTCCTTATAATAGTCTGTTCCTTGGACGAGTCGGCCTCAAAAAAGGACTTCAAAACCATTGATGCATCAATATCGGACGCTCCCACAGAAATACTCGTCAGGATGCCTAAAATTAACAAAACGATCCCAGCTATAGCCGTACATAATACTTTCAGTTTACTTCTACCTACAGTTTCCATTTTCTATACAACACACTTCCTGACAAAATTTAAACCTAATGGAAAGCGAAGTAAGAATGGGATCTCTTACTTCGCTTTTGTTCGTCTATTCTTCTCCAAGCATGTTTAAAGTGTCTTTAGCAATGGCCTCCGCTGATACAACACCGCGGTATCTCGTCCATAAGTCTCGATCAACACTATACACTTGTCCGTTTTTTACAGCTTTCAAGTCTTTCCAAAGTGGATTGTCTTTCCATTCATCAGTAAGTAACTTACCCTCATTGTTCGCTAAAAGCAACACATCCGGATCGATCTCGACAAGCTGCTCAAGGTTCATCTCGGCATGTGGCTGTTTCTGCTGAATGGCATTTTTCAATCCCATGCGCTCAAGCAATTCTCCATCATAAGAAGATGAAGTATGGGCTTGGAATGAAGTATCTCGTACAACTGCAGGTAAAACCGTCATATTTGAATCAACAGTAAGCTTTGCTTTAAGTTCCTTAATCGTTTTTTCATGCTCGCTCAATCTTTTTTCTGCAGCATCTTCCTTATTCACTGCCTTTGCAATCGTTTTAAAAGAATCCAGGTTTTCTTGATAGGTAGATTCCCGGCTTTTTAAGACGATGGTAGGAGCAATCTTCTGCAAATCTTTATAAATCCCTTTATGCCGCTCAGCATCTGCAATGATTAAATCCGGCTGTAAAGAACTGATCACCTCTAAATTAGGCTGCTCACGTGTCCCTACAGAAGTATAATCCATTTCTTGACCTACAAGTTTTGTAATCATATCTTTTTTGTTGTCATCTGAAATCCCGATAGGTTTTATCCCTAGGGCATTTAAAGAATCAACGAAAGATAACTCAAGCGTAACGATTTTTTTAGGAGTATTTTTCATTTCCGTTTCTCCCATTTCATGCTTAATCGTCCGTGTTTCTTGATTACTTGTTTTGGCAGAAGTCTTCTCTGCTTCTGTTGTTTTTTGAGAATTATTACATCCTGATAACATCACCATAATAGCAAGTAACAGGGTGAATGCTCCTCCCCCAAACGCTCTTACTTTTCTAAATTCCCTCATATTTTGCACCCTTCCCGTCATCTATACCTTCTTCACGAGTTAACCATAATTGAAAATGATTATCATTATCCTGCTGTTATGATAAAGTCATAGATTGATACCGTCAATATTAATGAAATTTTGTGAATAAAAATCATTATGGCCATTAAGACAATCTGCATGCATTTTATTGATAACGTGAAGTTGAACATTAAAAAAAGTAAAAAAAGAGCAAACCCGTTAAGGTCTGCTCTTTCCTGTTTCGGAAATTATTTTCTATTAATCAGCATCTCTTCAAGAGGAAGTTCTTCTTTGGAAGCTTCTTTTTTTGAGCGTTTTATGGAGGTTTTGATAAGAATGGTTGAAGCAATTGATAATGCCCCCATGATCAGGTAACCTGTGGATCTTGAAAACACTTCAATCAAGATGCCGATTAGGACTGGACCTAAAAACGTTCCAGTTGATGTCAGAAATCCGCTCCCTTTCCGCCGGCTGTCTGCCAAGCCGCATCAAAGCAAGCGTCTGTGGGGTCACGTCTAGCCTGTTATTCGGCAGGAGTGTCGCAAATTTCTTTAATCCTTTGAGGGTTTCAAACAGTTTAAAACCATTAAGGAATATTGTTTAATATCAAGATCCGGAATGATACCATTCCGAACCCGTTTTGTAGACATAATTAAGTTGTCAAAACTCATACGTTGTTTGGAACGTAAGACACTCGCTCTTCCAGGTTTCAGTGAAACATTCCCTTTAAAAAGCTATACAGTCCATCTTCTCGATATGAATACTCCGTCACTTCATCGGCTTGTTCTTTGACCAGGTCAGTGGCGTTTTTCATGGCAACGCAATGTCCGGCGAGTTTAAATAGCGGGAGGTCATTTTCGCCATCGCCTACTGCGAGGATCTCTTCGGGTGCTAGCTGAAAATGTTTCAGCAGCAGTTGAACGCCTGTTGCTTTTGTGATGCCTTCCACGGTCACTTCTACATTATGATGGGTGGAGGAAGCTGTGGTAAAGGCATTGTACTGCTTGATTTTCCCCAACTCCGCTTTCCATTTTCGAATCGTATTCATTTCATTGCTGAAAAAGTAGATTTTGGCGACGCTCTTTATATCCAGTTGTTCTGACCATCTTATTTTGTCTTCGACTGCATCCTGTCTTGATAGCCATTCATTTTCATCGACTGTTTCAGGTTTTGGTTTCAAACCTTGTTTAACCATATAGTCTTTATCTTTAAGTAATGCCATCCGTGTTCCTTCGTTCGGATGAACTTCGTAAAAAATCTCTTCCGCTCCTGCTTTGGCGACCAATTCTTCGACAAGTTCCGTCGACAGGGCGTGTTCGACAATTTGTTCCTTTCCGATGAATACGGACATTCCATTGGCGGTCACCATTCCGTCGGCCTCTATGCCGGCCGGCAAAACGTCCCTCACCTCTTCCAGCGTTCTTCCTGTTGCAATGAAAATCAGCTTACCACTTTCCCTAAGTTCGCCTATGTATTGTTCCAGCGTCTCATTCACAGTATTTCTTTCGTTCAATGTCGTGCCATCCAAATCAAGCACAATTGCTTTGTTGGCCATGCCAATCACCTCTAAAATCAGAATGATGATGAAATGCCAACAGCCCATTATCTATAAGATCTTAGGCTGTTGGTTTCATTCATATATTTTTATTTCTGTACCTTATCAGTATAACAGTTTAGGATAATCCTAAAAGTTTCATGACACTCAGGATCAAGAGACCTACCACACCGAAGTCCGAATCACCAAATGTGGTGCCTTCAAACCCTACATCCCCCAAGAAGACCAGGAGTATTGCCGGCAGGAAACTGATGATGAGTCCGTTGGCAAACGATCCAAGCATCGCTCCGCGTCTGCCTCCCGTGGCATTTCCGAAAACACCTGCTGCAGCTCCGGTGAAGAAATGCGGTACGAGCCCAGGAACGATTACTTTCAATCCAAGTGCCGGAAGGAGGAACATGGATAGTAGTCCAGCCAGGAAACTGAATAGAAACCCGATGATCACTGCATTTGGAGCGAATGGAAAGATGGTCGGACAGTCCAATGCAGGTTTTGTATTCGGCGCCACTTTATCGGCAATCCCTTTGAATGCAGGGACGATTTCAGCAATTAACATCCGTACTCCTGCAAGGATGATGTAGACTCCCGCAGCAAATGTTATCGCCTGGATGAAAGAGAATACGATGAAGTTCGAACCGCCGGATAATTCCGTTTCAATATAGTTCTGCCCGGCAAACAATGCGACGATCACGAAGAACATCGTCATCGTAAGCGATACAGCGACCGATGTGTCCCTCAGGAATCCTAAAGACTTGGGAACCTTGATTTGCTCTGTCGTTTTTTCCTTATTTCCAAACCATTTTCCCACATTCGCGGATACGAAATATCCGATAGTCCCGAAATGGCCGATGGCAAAATCATCGCTGCCGGTAATCTTCCGTACGTATGGCTGAAGGAGGGCTGGGAACAACACCATGCATACTCCTAATAGAATGGAGCCGACCAAGATAAGCGGAAATCCGCTGAGCCCGCCGACGGATAGGGTGACTGCAAGTAAACAAGCCATGAATAAGGTATGGTGTCCCGTTAAAAATATATATTTAAATGGCGTGAAACGAGCAAGCAAAACATTGACAACCATCCCAAATACCATGATAAGTGCAGTCGAAGTCCCAAAATCACTTTGGGCGGCTGCGACAATGGCTTCGTTATTCGGTATGACGCCTTGTACGTTGAATGCATGATCGAACATTTTACTGAATATATCAAGGGCGCCAATGAGCACTGCCGCTCCCGCTCCGATGATAATGAAGCCCATGACGGTTTTTAGCGTTCCGGATACGACATCCGCACTGGATTTCCGCTGTAACAGCAGTCCAATGAGGGCAAACAGCCCCACAAGTATGGAAGGTGTACCCAAGATGTCATTCATGATAAGTTCCAGCATTGCCTCTCCCCCTCTTCTTTATGTTTTCTTCTTATAGATGTGAAGTCAATTTAGATGTGATTTCAGGAATGCTCATCATGTTTTCCAGTGTGACGATCGTCCGGGTTCCATCATCCAGCTGGCCGACAATATCCGCCGCTCCCAGGAAAATATCAGCCTGAACCGTTTTTGCGGATGCCAGATCCGTATGGTCCACCTCGGCTGTCTTCCCCATTTCCGTCAATGCTTTCTTCACATTCATCTCCATGATGAAGCTGCTTCCCAAACCATTTCCGCATACTACCATGATTTTCTTCATATCAATCTCTCCTTTTTTTATCCTACATGCATTTCCAATTTAGATTTAATTTCAGGGATGCTCATCATGTTCTCCAGTGTGACGATCGTCCGGGTTCCATCATCCAGCTGGCCGACAATATCCGCTGCCCCCAGGAAAATGTCAGCTTGAACCGTTTTTGCGGATGCCAGATCCGTATGGTCCACCTCGGCCGTCTTCCCCATTTCCGTCAATGCTTTCTTCACATTCATCTCCATGATGAAGCTGCTTCCCAATCCGTTTCCGCATACTACCATGATTTTCATTCCGCTTCCTCCTTCGAATATTTATGAACGTACTCCATAAGGACCGATTTATCTGAAGTGCTTACTATTTCTTCTATATTGGCCGGATCATTCAATAATTGAGTGAGCTGGATCAATGCCCGCAGATGCGAATCGTTATCTACGGCCGCCAAAATGATAATCAGGCGAACCGGTTTATCCGGAGCAAAGTCCACGGCTTCGTCCAATTTCAGCAAACTCATGGATAAAGACCTGACCCCCTGCTCCGGGCGTGCATGGGGAATCGCCACTCCAGGCGTTATCACTACATATGGGCCATTTGTTTCTATGGCCTCGATCATGGCATCCACATATCGTTCTTCGACGGTACCTAAGTCCACGAGAGGCTTGGCCGCGACTTGAATCGCTTCTTTCCAATCGGAAACTTGCTGCTGTAATTGGATCGTTTGCATATTGAGCAGTTCTTCTAACACGGGCTTCTCTGCCTCCTTTAAAGAAAATTGGGTTATTTTTGGTGTATGGGTATACACATTCGACTTCAAAGCCTTTTCAAGCTGATCCTGTTCATGGATGGTTGCATACTTGGAAATGATCTTTAATAAAGCTGCAACATCCACACTTTCCGTCGTATATCCATACAATTCCTGCATGACCTGCTGGCGCAATGTATGTTTGTCCTGCATTTCCAAAATCGGCGGTACAACGAATAATGCCGCTTTTGTTCTCATATGCACGGTCGAGAAAACAAGATCGTACGACAGCGGGTATTCAGCCGCATTTCTAACGGACAAAACATCCAGGAACAAAATATCAGGAAATAACTCCCTTAATGTATAAATGAGGATATTGCTGATGCCGATACCATTCGGGCATACGACAATCGCCCGTTTTCGATCATCCAATGTTGTGCCTTGCCTGCGCAGCCATCCGCCAAAATAAATCGTGAAATAGGCCACTTCTTCTTCCGATACTGGACAGCCAACCTCTTTCTCCAGCACCCACAGGGATTTTTTTGTCAAATGATGCAGTTCGGGATATACCTTCTGCACCCGTCCCGTCATCGGATTTATTTGCGGGAGACCATACCGCAGGCGATAATATGCCGGTTTAAAATGAACGTATAATTGCTGGCATAGCTGCTCTTTGTCTTTCAGGTGAACAAATGCCAGCCTCTCGAATTCTTCCACGATTTCCTGCAAAAGGTGTTGAATGACTTCATCATCCTTAAGAGGGGAAATATCCTTCGTTCGATTCATGCTCAATAAATGTAAGGCTGCATATAAGTTTTCCGTTTCGCTCCATACTGATTGAAAGGCATCCGTCCCGGTCATCTCCTCGACCAGTTTGTATTCTTCCGTCGCAACAAACGGCGCCCAGCTCTGGTCGGCCTGTAACTCTTCCCCTTTTCCTATGAGCTGATCTGTACATAGAAATAAATAGCTCAGTTCATGAAGCCGTTCATCCGTAAAGGTGATGCCCAATTTACGTTCGGCCCTTTCAAGCTGCAACCGGATCGAGCCGATTTGCTTTTCATGATTTCCCCATATGCACTCCATGATCCATTCACTATTGGGACTGTTCAGTACATCATGCACGAGACGTTCAATGATATATCTCTTTGTTCGGCTGTCCCCAATCACCACGTAGCCATCTTGTTTGGAATACTGGATCTTGAGCGATATGTCCCTGTTTTTCTCTTTAAGTCTTTTTAAATCCTTCAGCACCGTATTTCGCGAAACCCCGGTGATCGTCTGGAAATGAAAGACGGACAATTCTTCTTGGCTTAACAGGATCATGAGGTAAAAAACCTTTTCCCTATCTGTCTCTGAAAATATATAATTGCGTTTTGTCAGTTTTACATTCAATTCTTCATCCCTGATTGTTTCAGAAAAGGAGTAGCCCATTTCACGATTATATTGAATCGGTTGATATCCATGAAATTGGAGCCAGTCATTCGCTTTGCTCAATCCATATTGAATCTGCCTTCTCGTCAGACCTGTTTGGGCTTCAAGTTCTTTCATTTTTGAAATGGGCGAATGCTGTAATAGTTTTAGTAAATTGGCGCTTCTTTCATCTAAAAACATTCTCAATCCCTCTCCCTGCTTCTACGATATCTCACTTCTTATTAAAAATGTAGCGTTTCTCAGTCCGAATGTTGTCATGGTTACTGCACAATAATATACTCTTTAAACATTTGTGCACAATACTGCATGTAATCAGTTTTCAATACAGGCTATATTTGGAAGGTTTGTACATATGCAGTTTGGAGGCAAGTGAGGTCATGAGGACAAGGTATAAAGGGGATTCGGGGATGAAAGTTGAGGGGGTGGAATGAGCGTTTTAAAGGGCTTCATCTAATCAAAATGAAAGGGAAATCAACGTTCATATTTTACAAAACTTGATTTCAGAAATTCGCTCCCTTTCCGCCGACTGTCTGCCAAGGCCAACTGGTTTTTTGGTAAGAACGGCGGACTCACGAGGTCTTGATGCCCAGTCCAATGCATTTTTTAATACGTCTGGCATTCCAGAATCGTACTCAGGACTTACGATAAATACGTCGACGTCCTGGATGGCGGATTTAATTGATGCGAATCAACCATATCTATCAATATTTGCGCAATGATTCGATTATAAGGATTTTCCCGTAAACTGCCGCAAATAAAGCCGATGGTTCGGGTCATCTACTTCCCTCCCTGTTTATCTCATGCGGCACCACAATATACCAAAAGTAAAAAAGCGACGTTACTCCTGATTACAAGCTTGTATGTACTAAATTTGGCTTAACTTAATATTGGGAAAAAAGAACTTCATATCTTACCTCAAAGTTATATTGGACCCCTTCCATTTTCTGAATGTTTCCAACATACTATAACCTATAAGGCGTTGGGAGGAGTACAGAAATGGATGAAAAGAAAGTTACATGGTTAGAGCTCTTTTATGATTTGTTATTTGTTGCGGCCGTTGCGGGCGCAACTCATGTTTTACTGCATGTTGAAGATGGATATATCCATCCAGAGTATTTATTAAAGTTCGTGCTGATTTTTATTCCTATCTGGTGGGCTTGGGTAGGGCAAACCATATTTATTAACCGGTTTGGAAAGGATGTATTTCATCAACGGCTATTTTTGATATTGCAAATGTTTTTTGTCCTGATCATGACATCAAGCTTATCTGCAGATTTTGATCCTTATTACCTTTCTTTTTTAATTGGTTATATTGGTTTAAGAGCCGTTACTGCTATCCAATATCTCGTTGTACAGCGGATAGAAGAGGGATTTCGAAAAAAGGCAGCACTCTTTTTGGGAAGGTATTTTTGGATTGGAATCGCCATTTCAATATTGTCCGTCCTTTTTGATTCTTGGCTTCGGTATGCTGTGTTGTATTTGGGCATCCTGGTCGATATCATTGTCCCGATCCTTGGAAGAAAGTGCTTGGAAAAGGTTCCTACAAATACGGCCCACCTGTTGGAGCGCTTTGGCCTATTTACCATCATTCTCTTTGGGGAAGCTCTTGTAAGCACGCTTGCGGTCATTCAACCTAAACAAGGAAATTGGGATTCGATAGCCTTTTCCATCATTTCATTTGCCCTGATAATAGCCATGTGGTGGCAATATTTCGATAATATGGACAAGAAAGTCGACAAGTCTGTACAATCTTCCGGCCAAATCATCATTTACGGTCATCTGTTTATTTTAATGTCTATAAGCATGATTGCAGCAGCCATCAGGTTATTGTTTTTACATGAGGTCCATTATTCATTTATCCTCTATTTTGTTTTTGGTTCCGTATTGCTCTATTTCATGTCAGCAACGTTTGTTTTCCACCAATATAGACATAAGCACCAGCGGTTGCAAATATATCATTTAGGGTTATTTTTAGGGATTTTAGCCGTCTTTTTTATTTTTAATTTGTTTGTCGGTGTACCGAATATTGTGGTAATAGCCGAATTAACACTGTTCTTTATCATCTATGCTAAACTAACGACTACATAATAAAGGGATCAAAGAAACGAGTATTTAACGATAATACTGACACACAATTGGTTTATTCATAAACAGATTGGAACAAAGAAAGTATGAGGTGACCTTCATGCATCCCTCCACATCTTATAATGAGGAAAGACTAGGTTTAATGTTATGGTTCCGGATTACACGGATATATAACCAGAGTATCCGCGAATCCAATCAACATTTATAGAAATGGAATCTATCGGCAGCCCAATTCGATATCTTGGTTCAAGTGGGTTCCCATGAACGATTGTCTCAGCAGGAACTGGCAAACAAGCTTTTTGTGACGAAAGGCAATATCACTCAACTATTAAGGAAAATGGAAGAGTTGGGATTGATTAAACGGGAACAGGTATGGAAAACGAAGTACCTGTCATTGACTGAGGAAGGTAAAGAGTTTTTTCATGAAGTCGTTCCAAAACAAGAGCATTTTCAGGCATCACAGTTTGCCAACTTGAATGAAACGGAAAAACAGCAGCTTTTGGATTTTCTTAGTAAGGTTCAAAAATAATAAAAACAGATCACCCGTTTGAATGGTGATCTGTTTTTCTATCTTTGTTACTTCGGTTTTTTCATGAACAATGAAAGCAACACATTCACGATGGCGAAAATCAAACTAATTTTAAATACAAGTGATGAACCAGAGGCAGCAGCTGCTGGTAAATCATTTGCTACATCAGTCAAATAGCCATTTTGCTTCGCAGAGAATAGCGAAACCATGACCGCTATGCCAATTGCCCCTGATACTTGTTGAGATGTTTGCGTAATCGCAATGCCATCCGGATAGAATTGTTTTGGCAATGCATTCAATGTATTCGTTTGTACGGAAGCAAGTACCATGCCAATGCCAAGCATCATCACGATATGCGTAACAACCATGATCCATAGTGCTGTGTCCGTTCCATACATTGCATATAGCCCATAGCCAATGACGACCAGAATCGTTCCTGGTGTAATTACGGCACGTGGTCCATATTTATCGAATAGCCGGCCGATGATCGGGGCAAAAACACAGTTTAATAGACTGCCAGGCAGCATGATAAGCCCAGTGGCGAACGCAGATACCAATAGCGCCATTTGCATATACATGGGTAACACAACCAGCATCGATAACATGTTAAGGAACGTAATCATGTTCATCGCAAGGCCCAGCACAAATAACGGGTATTTGAATGCTTTTAAATTCAACATTGGGTTTTCCATCTTCGTTTGACGGATTGCAAAGAGAATCAGGGCGATCAATCCAACGATGATCATGCCAATTACCGTCATACTAGTCCAACCATGATCCCCGCCTACACTTACACCGTATACAACTCCACCAAAGCCAATCGTCGATAACACAACTGACAAAATATCGATTGATACTTTCCTGGTTTCATTGACATTCGGAATATAGATATAGCCGAAGATAAGCGAGAATAACAAGAATGGAATCGTAAACCAGAATATCCAAGGCCATGATAACGTATCTAAAATCATCCCTGCCAATGTAGGACCGAATGCTGGACCCGCCAAGATGACTAAGCCCATCACACCCATTGCCCCGCCGCGTTTATTCGGTGGAAAAATCGTGAAAATGACACTTTGCGTCAATGGCAAAATGATAGCCAGTCCAGCTGCCTGAATGACACGGGCCGTCAATAACACGCTAAAAACCGGTGCTACTGCAGCAATGACCGTTCCGATAATCGAAAAGAATAAAGACGCCATGAACATTTGGCGTGTTGTGAATTTTTGCATTAAAATTCCTGTTACCGGCACTAAAATACCAAGCGTTAAAAAGTAGCCTGTTGCAAGCCACTGTATTGTCGTCGCATCCACGCCAAAAATGTGGCTCAATTCACCTAAGGCGATGTTCAATGCGGTTTCACTAAAAAGCCCAACAAAGCCTGCTACCAAAAGAGCAGCCATTATCGGTCCTGTTTTAATATGTTTATTATCCACTGTTAAAACTCCTTCAATATATTAGGTAACAATTGCGAAATTACTTTTAGCGGCTTTGCCGATGTTTCGGCCAAACAAAGCATCATTGCCCCTTCGATAGTGGCTGTCATCATCAATGCCATATTGGAAGCTGACTCTTTTGGATATCCATCTTCCAATAGCTTTTTAAAATAAATCCCCTGAATTTTCGCATAGAGATCGGCGCAAGCCTTTCGTACGGGATCACTTAATGTGGCCATTTCACTTACCATGCTGCTAAATGTGTAACCCGTAATCGTCCCTTCCCTTTCTAAATTGACGATCAGCTTTTCAATCATGTAATTTGTCGCTTCAAACGTTGTCGGATATCGTTCAAAAATATCCACGATATCCATCGTAATAACTTCATTCAAAGAATGAAGGCAAGCGATTAATAATTCCTCTTTTCCATTAGGAAAATGGTGATAAAGCGAACCTTTCGTAACATTGCATACTTTTAAGATTTCGCTTAGTCCAACACCTTTATATCCTTTTTGTTGGAAAAGAATCGTTGCATTGTCGATTATCAACGATTTTGTATCCATATCCGTAGCACACCCCCGCCATACCAACCGGTCTATTTGTAACTATAACAAAAAAAAATCTTTGAATGTAAGTACTTTTTTGCCCCTCTAAATAACGAATTCACAATTTAGACAAACTTTTAATTTAATTTTTCTATTCGTTTGCCATTTGACATTTTGTATACATATGTATACATTTAACACAAGAGAGAAAAATGTATACATATGTATACACGGAAAGAGGTTTTCCTATGAGAAATGAAAAATCCAAAAAAGATGTACATCACAGAGGAAAAGTCCATGCTGCACACCATCGTGGCCCAAAAACGTTTCGCCGCGGAAGAGCCATCGCTTTTTTAGACATGATGAACCTTAAACGTTCAACCATTAAGGAACAGTTAGATCAACCAGAATTTCAATCCATTCAGCAAATCTTAGTCGGTGAATTAAAAGCGATTGATATGTTAATCAACGAATTCATTCAATTATTTGAAATACAAGAAAATGAAGAAGCAGCCGAAAAGGGCAGTGAAGAAAAGGAAACTTCCAATGAGAAAGGAATGGAAATGAATGAAACAAATTAACAGTTATATCGATTCATTATTTTATACTGAAGATGATCTTTTGGAAGAAGTCATTGCGTCCATACAAGAAAACGGAATGCCGTCCATATCGGTTTCTCCCTCATCTGGAAAACTTCTTACCATGCTCATATCCATTTCAGGAGCTAAAAATGTGTTGGAAATAGGCGCTCTTGGAGGCTATAGCGGGATTTGCCTTGCCAGGGGATTCGGCAGCGAAGGTAAATTAACCTCCCTTGAATTACAGGAGGAATACGCAAAATTAGCTTATCGCAATCTAACCAAAGCTGGCTTTGGCGATCAAGTATCCTATATGACCGGAGCAGCCCTGCTAAGCCTTGAAAAACTCGCTCATGATAACAAGAAATTTGATTTCTTCTTTATAGATGCTGATAAGGACAATTATGAAAATTACCTGCAATATTGCATTAAACTCGCAGAGCCAGGCGCTTTAATCGTCATGGATAACGTACTTGCAAGGGGCAGTGTCGCAGATCCGGATGCTGAACCTAAACGTCACACTGCCTTTATGAAGGCATTCAATGAAACCGTGGCCAAACATCCTCAACTGGAATCCATGCTAATCCCAATCGGTGACGGGCTGACCCTTTCAAAAGTAATCAATCAAACTCACGAGTAAACGGCCCAAACTCACGAGTAAATAGTGCAAATTCACGAGTAAACTGTTCAAACTCACGAGTAAAACTGCCTAGACTCACGAGTAAACTGCCTAAACTCACGAGTAAATGGCCCAAACACTCGAGTAAATGGCCCAAACACACGAGTAAACGGCGAATTCACGGGGTTATCGCACGAATTCTCGTGGATATCGATCAAATTTTTGATTTTATCGATCAAACTCAGTTTATATCTGCCAAAATCACGAATAAATCGCTCAAACTCACGATATTGTCACCCAAATATCCTTTTCATGAAGAAAAATAAAATGAATTTCTATATTCTTGAATGAAAATGATTTTTATTATCAATAATAAAATAAAAGAAGGGTAACCAGTTGATGGTTACCCTCGATGTTTTAAATTTCTGGATCAAATGTTTTGCAATCCGTTTCTTTGCTATTTGATGCATGGTTCCCTTTATGGCTGACAACATAAATAGCATCTGCACTGCATTTGTTTCCAGAATCCCAATATTTACAATTATTCACTTCACATAGAACATCTTTTGCCATCTTATCACACCTCCTCATTTGCTATCATTAACAAAGTTGTGGTGATTGATACTTTCCTTTTTCAGGTTTTGGGGTCTTGATTTTAATTGTGGGCATCATAACGAACAAAAATCCGGGCAGTTTCCGCCCGGATTTTTTATGCTTAGGCTGATCTTTTCAATAGTTCTGCTTGAGGGATTTTCCAAAGCTCCCGCCATTTTTTCAAGGCGGCAACCAGGATGATCAAGCCCAGGATTAACATGGTGATCGATAATATTCCGTTCAAGATGCTGAATCCTGCAGAGTCCGGGTTCAGGTATACGTTTTTCACCATCCAGTACCCTGCGACATTGACTGTTACATATAAGTAGGCAAGGGGCACGAGGCATGTCCACATATACCAGCGTTTGTCTGCGATTTTCAGTACGACGGTCGCACCGATGATGAGTCCAATCGAAGCCATGAGCTGGTTGGATACGCCAAAGAGTGCCCAGATCGAACCGATGTCCCCAGAGTAAAGCAGGTATCCCCAGATAAAGCAGGCTAATGCGCTGGCGAAGATGTTCCCCGGCAGCCAGTCGACTCGTTTTAATGGTTTATAGAACTCCCCGAAGAAGTCCTGGATTAAGTAACGGGCAACACGTGTCCCTGAATCGATGGCAGTCAATATGAACACCGCCTCGAACATGATGACGAATTGGAAGAAAAATGAAGCCAGTTTGTCAAAGAAGGGGATTTCGGTGAAAATATAGGTCATGCCGACAGCAAGTGTAACTGCCCCGCCTGTCCGTCCCTCCAAATTAATGCCGATTTCTTCACTGAGTTCGTCAAGATGTATGGTTTCCATACCTAATGTTTGAAATACTTCAGGTGTGGAGTTAATCGCAAAATAAT
Source organism: Peribacillus sp. FW305-BF15 (assembly GCF_058783805.1). Taxonomy (NCBI): domain Bacteria; kingdom Bacillati; phylum Bacillota; class Bacilli; order Caryophanales; family Bacillaceae; genus Peribacillus; species Peribacillus sp. FW305-BF15. Next base: position 83,524 of record NZ_JBYSYV010000004.1, read on the forward strand.
CTCCTGGCTGCAGTGAAACCGCAGCAATCAATGCCATGATGGCAACGACACATTCCACAAGCATTGCTCCGAAACCAACGGATTTGATATCACTCCATCGGTTTAACATTTTTGGAGTTGTACCGGATCCGACAAATGCATGGAATCCTGAAATCGCGCCACAGGCGATGGTGATTGAAATGAATGGCCAAACAGGACCGGCTACAATCGGGCCCCCGCCATTAATGAATTCGGTAAACGCAGGAAACTGGATTTCTGGATTCACTACGAAAACGCCGATAATCAATGCGGCAAATACACCGATTTTCATAAATGTACTCAGGTAATCACGAGGTGCCAGCAGCAGCCAAACAGGCAGGGCGGCAGCGAAGAAAGCATAGATCGGCAAAATGATGGCAAGTGTGCTCGCCTCAAGTGTCAATAAGTCGCCAAGTGCCGTTCCTTGAATGTTCGGCCCAAGTAAAATTGCGGCCATGATGAGCCCGAACCCGACGATGGTCGCCCCTTTCAGGTTGCCGGTTTTTTTATGGTAAAGCCCTACACCCATGGCGATCGGAATGGTGATCCCGACAGCGAACGTCCCCCATGGATTGTTTTCCAGAGCATGCAGAACGACCATTGAAAGTCCTGCCATCGTGATCGTGATGATAAAAAGCATCGCGAGTCCTGTACAGAAGCCTGCTACAGGTCCAAGTTCTTCTTTCGCAACTTCCGAAAGGGATTTTCCGTCTTTACGCATCGACGCGAAAAGCACGACGGCATCATGGACCGCTCCCCCGATTACAGCCCCGATCAGAAGCCATAATAAACTTGGCAAATACCCGAATTGTGCAGCAAGGATGGGTCCCACCAAAGGACCAGCCGCTGCAATGGCTGCAAAATGGTGGCCGAATGCCACCCATTTATTTGTTGGAACATAATCTTTTCCATCTTCTAATTTATGGGCCGGTGTCGGCTTGGAATCATCAAGTTTTAATACTTTGAGTGCTATGAATGTCCCGTATAAACGGTAGGCAATCATTAATATACAAATGGAGCCTATGACAATTGTAACCGCATTCATATTTGAACCCCCTCTATTACTTACATCGTAAAAAAATGATATCACAATGAAAGCGAATTCAATGGGTTTTCAAGTTATAATGCAAATATCGAGGGATGGACTGCATTATGATGAAGGTAAAATGCAGAATTATGAAAATTTTTAAAAACCGATCAGCTGCTTTAGCTCCTTCACATACGTCCGGCTTACCGGGATGTTTGATCCGTCACTCATAATGAGATTATAAGTCGAGTTGAACCAAGGCTGTATTTCGGATATATGGATGACATTCACGATAAAACTGCGATGCACCCGTAAAAATGAGGGCTTATCGAGCTTCTTTTCAAGCACGATGAGAGGGTCGCCGATTTTATATTCATTTTTCCCGGTTTTAATGACCGTCTTTCCTTCCACGAGACCTATGAACAAAATATGATCCCGGTCGATCAAAACGATCCGATCATCTATCTCTACAGCCAATTTACCTGTCTGTTCCACCGCCATTCGGCTGGCGGGAGCTGCTGTTCCGGATTCGTCTTTCCCGATTTGACGCTGCTTCATGAGCTTATCCAATGTTTGACGTATCCTTTTTTCATTAAAGGGCTTTAATAAATAATCAAATGCATATAACTCGAAGGCTTGGAGGGCAAACTCATCATAAGCGGTCGCAAAAATGAGCGAAGGTGCGGGGTCAAGTTCCGCCAGTTGCTTAGCCAACTGCAAACCATTGCCATCTGCAAGCTCAATGTCCAAAAAGACAAGTTCAGGTTTAAGGCGGGAGATATCCCTCAAGGCATCTTCTATCCCCTCGGCCTCACCCACGACTTCAACTTGCCTGCTTCTCTTCAATAGATATTTCAATTCATCTCTAGCCAGTGGTTCATCCTCTACGATAAATGCTTTCATCATCGTTGCCATACTCCTTTCTCGTTGAGTGGTATTGATATGTTCACTTTGGTTCCGTGACCCGCTTCACTTTCGATCGAGAGGCTGGCCTGACCTTTATAGATCCCTTCCAGCCGTTCACTGATATTATGAAGGGCCGTTCCTGTTCCCTTAGCCGATTCTACAGCATGCTTGCCCAATTCATCTATTCTCCCGCCCGGAATCCCTTTTCCGTCATCCTCGACAACAATGTGCACCGCATCGTCTTTAAAGTATGCGCGGATGATGATTTGACCTTTGTTTTTCACATGTGGAAATGCATGGTGTACAGCATTCTCAACAAGTGGCTGCAATGTGAATGGAGGGATGAGAACTTCCTTAAGCCTTGGCTCAATGCGATAATCGATATGATATTTATCTGGAAAACGCGCCTGCTCCAGTGATAAATATGCGTTAACATGCTCTAATTCCTTTTCTAGCGGCACCAGTATTTGGCGGGCCCCTTGTAAATTAGAACGAAAGAAGGCACTGAGCTCCTGCAATAAACTTCTTGCCTTCTCGACATCCGTCCGGCATAGAACGGATATCGTATTGATTGCATTGAATAAAAAGTGAGGATGGACCTGTGCCTGCAATGCTTTTATTTCAGCATCTTTCAATAATTTCGTTTGCATTTCCGCTTTTGCCAGTTCCAATTGAGTGGAGAATAGTTTGGCCAATCCTTCAGCTAACTCTTGTTCCACTTGGCTTAATTTATCCGGATGCTTGAAATACATCTTCAAAGTCCCGACCGTTTTCTGTTGGACCTGCAACGGCAGGACTACGGCCGCTTGCAATGGACATTGATCATGAAAGCAATAAATGTCCTTTTTTGTTTTGGCCACAATGATTTTCCCTTGTTCAAGGGCTTGTTTCGTTAAGCCTGTCGCTATCCCCACCTTAGGGACATGGTGATCTGACGCAGCACCAACATGGGCAAGCACGCTATGTTCATTGGTAATGGCCACGGCATCGGCTTCAGTCAGCCCCAAGATGATTTCGGCTATTCTCTTGCATGAAGTTTGATTCAGGCCTTGCCGGAAAAAGGGCAAAGTCTGATCCGCAATCAGGAACGCAAGATTGGTTTGTACGGCCCGAGTCCGGTCTTCGTCCCTTGTGATCGACTGAATGATGAGCATGAAAAGTAAAGTCCCGAATCCATTGATGATGATCATGGGAATCCCGATTACTTGTACGAGCTCCCACGCCCTTTCAAAGGGTTTGGCCGTCACCAGGATGATACCCATTTGGATCGCTTCCAATGCCATGCAAATGGGCAGGGCAAACCAAGGGGTGATTGTCCCATGCTTTCGCCGCCTTTTCCCCAAAAGACCCGATAAAACCCCAGCCAAAATTGCAGCGACCGCACAAGCCCCCGCCGTAAAGCCCCCGAGAAAATAACGGTGAAGCCCCGCAATCAAACCTACTCCCAACCCAACAAAAGGTCCTCCCAGCAGACCGCCGATAGCCACGCCCATAATTCTTGTGTTGGCAATCGCGTTATCGGGATCAATCTCAGCATGCCAATCACCATCCGGCATGGCATGGTTTCCGATTTCGATTCCTGTATAGTTACTTATGATGCCGAATGTTCCAAAAAGTGCGATAAGCATGATTTTCTTCGACATTTCATGTTCATGGCCTATCATTTGCCGAAAGGGTTTCATATAAGAAAGCAGGAAGGCAGCAATCACGATGATCCCCACTTTTTCAAACAGCGACGGTAATAAATCAACCAAAGCATTCATCCCTTTTCTGGCTTTTTCATTCATCTTACACCAGCCATGAAATCCTTGTCGAATTTTGTTTTTACGATTTCAAGAACATGGAAAAAATGAGGGACCATATCGGAGAAAAAGCTAGAATATGATTCAATCTAAAAAAAGCCTATAAATACCAAGGCTTTTTCAATAGAAAGAAATCATTTTATCCGAGTCGTTTTTCAAGGAATCGGACAACTGACGAGAGTAGTTATTATATAGGAAATCCAGGCATCCTGCTTTGCCAAATTGACAAGCAGCGCAGGTACATTAAGTATCGAACCTCCTATCGTAAATATGATGACCAATATAAGAAATTCTCCTGAGCTAATTTTGCCTTCTCGAGCAAAATCAAATTTCCGGAAAGGATTTTAGTGTTATATCTTCCCCCTTCCATGAAATTAAAAATAAGGAATTGCAAGGCTATGTAGGTATATTCACAACGGATGATAGTGAAAATTTCAAAATGATTTCTGAAATGCTCGCTAATCAAATCTCCTACGAGTTACATGTCTACCGTGAGAAATTATTAATTGAAGAAATAATAAAAACAGATAGATCGTCTTTATTCACCAGGGAACCGCATAATGTTGATTTGCGAATCATCCAGAATATAACGCAAGGTCTCAAAGATAAAGAAATAGCTGATAATCTGCATATTAGCGTTTCTACAGTTCGTAACCATATAAATAAACTGTTTGAAGAATTAGACGTGGCCTCCAGATCACAATTAATCAGCTTGCATTATGAAAATAAATTGCATGAAATTCTTCATGAAGTGAAGATGGAAAACCGCAATTTAAAGTACTTTTAGAAATAAAAAGCGAAATTCATTTTGAAGGTATGCAATGAGCATCATAAATCTACACATATATAACAATCAAAAAACAGCAGTAAAAACACTGATGAATTTAATCCCATTTCTTTTCTGCGAAATGGGATTTTTTATGCTTACCCGACATATGTTATCCATTGTTAAGAGGGGTAAAGCTTATATTATGTTAAAATTTAAAGGAATGATTATTGCGCTTGATAAAAAAGGAACTACATATAATATTTAAGCTCATTTGTTTATGCTTTCAGTTCAGGAAAATTTCATGAGTAGTTTTAAATAATAAAGTAAATAAGTCGGAGGCGATTAATGTGTTGGTAGTTACCACAGAAAAAATTGAAGGATACAAAATTGTAGAGGTAAAAGGGCCTGCCTTCGGTCTAATTGTAAGAAGCAGAGGGATTGGCGGCGATATCATGGCAGGGTTAAAGTCCCTGGTAGGCGGAGAGATCAAGCAATATACAGCGATGCTTGAAGATTCAAGAAAAGAAGCTATGGACCGTATGATAAAAAATGCCAATGAAATGGGTGCAAACGCAATTATAATGATGAGATATGATTCTGGGGAAATCGGTACGAATATGAGCGAAATCGTTGCATATGGAACTGCCGTCATTGTGGAGAAAATATAATGAAATTCATCATAGGGTACTATATATTGCAAATTATTATAGCTATCTTATGCATTTTACTTGGATACTTTATCTATGATAAACGGTTTAAACGCAATCACGGTGTAAAAGTTCCTGATGGATTTCAATCGACAGATGAAATAAATATAGACCCCGTGACAGGAGAAAAAACAAGGGTGTATTATAATCCTGATACGGGTGAACGCTTTTATAAAAAAGAAAAATAATTTAAAAGCCACGTGTTTACAATTAAAACCCCTTGTAATCATACAAGGGGTTTTGATAACGACATTATTTTTCCATTATAGGCTTATAGTGCCCTGGTATGTTTTGGGCTGAAATGGCCAATCGGTTCCAGCCATTGATCGTGATGATTATGGTAACGAGATCGATATATTGTTTTTCATCAAAATGCAGGCGGACCCTCTCATACAGTTCATCAGGTACACCGTTTGCGGAAATGGCCGTGACCGCTTCCGTCAATTCCAGCGCTGCCCTTTCCGAATCAGAATAGAATGGTGTTTCACGCCAAGCACTCAAACAGTAAATTCTTTGTTCCGTTTCACCCATTGCCCGGGCATCCTTTGTATGCATATCCAAGCAGTACGCACAGCCATTGATTTGGGAAGCGCGAATTTTTATCAATTCGATTAATGCGCTATCGATTTCCGTTGTTTTCTTGTACTCCTCCAAACCCATCATTAATTTGACCACTTCACGATTTGTCTTCATGTAGTTAATCCGTTGTTCCATGTCTATCTCCTCCATTAAATCTTTTTAGGTTCCACTTATAAGACAAAATAGAGGTTTGATTTGTGACATCCAAAAAAAAGATCCCTCAATCTATCACAGGGATATGATTTAATTTATCGGGATTGGTGACAATGAAGATTTTGCGGATATTTTTTTGTTTTGGATCTATTTCAAAGCAGATGACTTTGGTAGGCTTTCCTTCTTTCATTTGCAAAATTCCCTCCTGTCCATTGACCATCACCGGAAGAAGTTCTCCTATGAAGCCTCCTTTAGCGGAAATGCCTTTAAGAAAGGCGGATACGCGCTGTCTGGTTACAATTGGGTTTAATGCAGAAAGCACTTTTCCTCCGCCGTCAGTAACAAGGACAACATCTTCTGTAAGAAGGTCCAAAAACTCCTCAAAGTTTCCTGTCGCAGATGCTTTTATGAATTTTTTTGCCAAAAGATCGACATGTTTCGTATCCTCCGGATGGACGGGCCTATCATTCTGTAATTTCCGCTTCGCCCGGCTGTAGATCTTTCTGCAGTTCACTTCATTCTTTTCCAGCATCTCGGCGATATCTTCATAGCTGTAAGTGAATGCTTCCCTAAGCACGAAAACCGCTCTTTCAACAGGTGAAAGCTGTTCCAGCAAAACGAGGAAGGCATATGCAACCGTTTCATCCGTTACGACCTTATCTAGAGGCTGATCTGTTTCGTTTACCCGAGGTTCTGGCAGCCAAGGACCTGTGTAAACCTCTCTTCTCTTACGGGCTGATTTTAAAAAATTCAGACAGCGATTTGTCGTGATTTTCGCAAGATATGCTTTCATGTCCTTAATTTCGTCGGTATCAAGCTTAAGCTGCAGGAATAAATCATGAACGATATCTTCTGCATCGGTAACCGATCCAAGCATCCGGTATGCAATGGAAAAAAGAAAAGGTCGATATGTCTTATATAATGTATCCAACTCCACCTGCTTCACCTATTTTCTATCAAATTCGTTTTTCGAAAACCTATGACTAATTATTCTCTAACCTAATCATTTATCCTTCTTCACCTAAATAGACCAGACTATCCTATCATACAAAAAAGAGCAGCAAAAGAGCTGCTCTCAGACTGTAGACAAACTAGCTCCCTGCCTTTCAACAGGATTCCTTACCGGACAAATATATTACCACTCTCTGTTAAAATGGTGTACCCAATTTCGGATACTCATTGATCAAGTTGCTTCATACCATACGATATCATCAAACATTTTTACAACCCGCGGTATGAAGCCTTCTTCATAATCTTCCGGGTATTGCACGATCGCATAGTAAACACGGTCGCCATGTTGAAAAACGGACACTGTACCTAATATGGAGTAATTACTGCCCTTCTGACTAATGTCAAATTCCACCTCAGACCAATCAAATCGGTTAGGCGAATTATCAGATGGCTGTTTTATCTCAAAGCCGTTGCTTATCACAACTTCCCTCGCAAACTCCTTCTGTTCTTCTATTGTCGCATTCGTACCCTCACTTTTGGAAAAAATCTGAACTTTGGCATCCTCATTTCTATCGCCTGCAAAATTCGCAAAAACAATCATTGCATCTCCTTCACCAGAACTGGCCTCTTCAACGACCATGTCATCCACGATGTAGGTTGAGAATCCCAATGCCTGACTATGATGAAGCGTGAATTGGAATGGTTCTTCCATACCTTCCAATATAATTGTATCCGTTTTCGTATTTGGCAGACCTTTTGTCGGGTCTTCAACCGATTCACCTGGAGGATCTTCATCTTGCCCGTCGATTTGCTTAGGATTATCATTTGGCTTTTCTGAAATTGGCGGAGATTCCTTATTTCCCTCCTGGACTCCTTTACAAGCACTAAGCCCTGTTACCAAAAAAACGGCTGCCAAAATCAACAATATCTTTTTCATTGGAACCCTCTTTTCTTGTGTTTTAACAAATTATTATACGGTCCCATATGGAAAAAAGTTACACTACGCTTCATTGAAATATCAGACTTTATCGACTAAAAAAGATCGATACTCCACTCGTTCCGAAAAAGAAAATATGAGATTGATTCACTTTGATGCGTCTATATCTTTATTTAACTAAACCATTCAATAGATAGTTTGAGTAGGAGTGCTTGAATGTATGATAATGTAAAGAATCGCACGTTCAAAAGGCCGCCAATTGGCGGCCTTCACTTCCCTTGCCTTATATGTACTAATTGAAAAATATATGTTTTGGTTAAGATCCAATGCTATGTTCTACTGCAGTATCCCAATTAGGAAAATAATACAATGCATTCTTCATTAACTCCGGATCTGACTTCTTTACCTCTTTCTTTCGAGGTAGCTTCCCTTCTTTTTCTACTAAGTCGGAAATTTGATTCACGACTTCTTCAACACTCATATTTACTTCCATCTCTGTTCCCTCCTTCTTGTTCCTATTTATATTTTTTCCCAATTGATGAAAAGTAATACAATTTTTCTGTAGCTAAACTACCAGTTTAGTTTAAGAAGGTTACTTGAATGTATGATAATTGAAAGGATCCTACAGACAAAAAGCCAACGAAATCGTCGGCTTTTTGTCTAAATAATTCCCAAAATACTTTCTAGAAGTAACATGATTAATAAACGACAAGCATAAGGAGCCGAAACAATAATAAATGCCATACCATGCTATATCGCTGTCCCAGTTTCGCCATGTTTTTTATGTTTTACTTTTTATGAATAGTTTCGCAGCCTATTCAGCAATCCTCTATCATTCTATGCAAAGCGATTTGCTGCTCACCCTTCATATCACCTCAGGAGCTGTTTCTGGATTTTGCTTGAACCGGTCTTCATGATGAGCTTCAATCGTGTGCAGAAAGCTTTTCATGGAGTTTGTCATATAAGCATCTTTACGGTGAATGAAGACTGTCGAGATATTGCGGTATTCTTCCGGAATTGGATGCACGTGGACTTTTTCATTGGCTGTTAGGTGATTTACCGCCGATTGTGGTACGAGGGTAATGCCAAGGCCGAGTGTTACGCTGGTTAAGATCGTTTCCAATACATTGAACTCCATGATCCTTTTGGGCATCACCTCTTCTTCCCTCAGCCATTGTTCCAGTTTGGAGCGATAGCCACACCCCTGACTGAATACTAAAAATGGTTCTGTTATGATTTCTTCAAGGTTAAATGTTTCATTTCTTGTAACTAATACAAGTTTTTCTGTACAGACATCGTATGGCTGAATGAGCGGATGTTTGATCGGTCCTGTAACAAAAGCGCCATCCAGCCTGTGTTCAATGACATCTTTGATTAAGTCTTCCGTTAACCCCGCCTTTATGGATAAATCGACATTTGGATACTGTTTATGATAGGAGGCTAGAATCTTGGGAAGATCGCTGACCGTTTCAACTGTACCGATGTTCAATATCCCTGTAGGTGTTTCACTATCCAGGAATACTTGCTTGAGTTCTTCTACATCAAGCAAAATTTTGTTTACATACTCCAGCATCTTTCTGGCCTCCGCAGTTAGTGACATGCCACGTTTATGCCTATTGAATAAAGGCGTCCGTAACTCCTGCTCTAAATGCTTAATCCTCGCCGTTACATTGGATTGGACGTAATTCAACTCAACAGCCGCCTTACTTACGCTGCCATATTTAGCGACGCACTGGAATATTTGCAAATCCCTCATTTCCACAAAAGTGCCCCCCTTTCTCAACTATCATTAATAATGATGGTTATATTCATTTTAAGTCATTTTACATGATAATGACTTTATCATAAGGTGTGTATAGGAATTAAATCAATCATTATTTTTGAGGGGAAGCTTTTATGAAAAAAAATCAAGTTTTAATCGGTGCACTTTTATGTTTGACTGCCAGCATTTCTTGGGGAGCGATGTTTCCAGTTGCAGAAAGGGCCCTTATGTATATTGATCCTTTTTATTTCGCTTTTTTGCGATATTTAGCTGTTAGCGTCATTTTAGGGATATTGCTTTTAACGAAAGAGGGTAAGAAGTCTTTTAGCCTGGAAGGGCAAGGAAAGAAATTATTGTTTTTTGGGACGATGGCTTTCACTGTCTACAATTTTCTCATTTTCGCAGGTCAAGATTTACTGGGGCATAACGGGGTGATTGTTGCTTCCATCATGGAATCATTAATGCCCATGATTTCAATTTTAATTTTGTGGGTTTTCAAAAGTGCCAGACCCATGAAGTATACAATCGCCAGCATGCTCCTTGCCTTGATAGGGGCCATTCTTGTCATTACCAATGGCAGCTTATCATTCGTATTTTTATTGAAAGATAGCATCATCCCTATCCTTTTCATTCTTATCGGGGTTATAGGGTGGGTTATTTATACGATGGGCGGCAACCAATTTAACGGATGGTCAACACTTCGCTATTCGACTTTAACATGCATTTTAGGAACAGCCGTATCAGCCATCATAATCTTCCTCGCAACGGCAATGGGCCTGTCCGTCCCTACGGCAGAGGTTATGCAATCCATTTATGGCGAGATGATTTTCATGATTATTTTCCCTGGTGCCATAGCCCTTTTAAGCTGGAATTTAGGCATTAAACTATTAACACCGATCAATGGAATCCTATTTATCAATTTAGTTCCAATCACCACGTTGGCCATCGTTTTCAGCCAAGGGGGATCACTATCATCCTACGAATTACTCGGAACTTTTTTAGTGATATATGCTTTGATTCAAAACAATTATTTTCAAAGAAAAAACTTGCCTTTCCGGGTTGAGAAAATGAATTCAAGTGAGAAGAAACACTTAATTAAAGGTACACAACATCAATAGGAGGGCAACAATGGATTTACTAACGCTTATGCTAATCTTTGGATTGGCTGTACTTTGGGAATTGGCAACGATTAATAAGAATGTGAAAAAGATGAATGAGCAAAATGCAGAATTGATCAATCTGTATAATGAAAGAAGGAAAAGAATTCAATAAAGTGGACTTTTGGCAATACAACGCAAAAAAGCCTCGAAGGATGTAAATATATACTAAAGTTGAGTAATACGGGCTTGAAATAAGTCCTTTTCTACGATAGTAGTACTGTAGTGAAATTAAAAAAACGGTAACAGTTAATGCAGACAAAGGAGATCAACATGAAAAAACACGCAACAAAAATTGTTATTCTAATCATATCTATCATTTTAGTATTAGAAACCTTTACACTATTGAAGATTTACAAAAATGAAAATAAGGTTATTGCTACTTTAGATGATGGAGATATTACTCAAAAACAATTAATCAATACATTAGATAACAAAGAGAAGAAAAGATTAGCCGACAAATTAATAAATGAAAAATTACTTAATTTAGAAGTGGAAGAATTAAATTTAGCATCACCTTCTAGTAAGGAAATGTTAGAACAACTTCCCTACATTCAATTATTTGATAGTAGTAAAAAAAATTTAGCTGATGAACAAACAAAAGAGTTTGTTGAAGATTATATTTATGTAAGAAAATTAGCTCAAAACTACACTTTAAATGATGAGAAATTAACCAAATTTCTCGAAGATGAACGAAATAACAATGGGGATTTTTTAATAACGGTTAAAGTGATTAGCGGTAACCATATGCAGTTGTCTAAAATAGAAAATGCTTTACATAAAAAAAACAATATTGATTATATTATTAAAAAAGACTCTCTAGTAGTTCAAGAAAAAGATATATTTTCATTGAATAATGAGTATAATAAAGATTTTTCTCAAAATAAGATTGGAGATTATATTCACGTAATGAATGAAGAACATAGCTCTGAACATAAAATAATAATAGTAACCGGAATTACAAAATCGGATGATACATTATTAAATTTAAAAAAGAATAAAAAAGAGATTTTAAATGTTTATATGAGTAAAAACTATTTCCAAGAAAAATTAGATATAGTAAATGTTTTAAAAATGAAACATAAGATTAAATATGCAATTAAAGAATAGTTTAGTAACTAAGTTTGTACTTTTATTTTTAATATGGATTTTGATTTCAGCCATACCTTATACTATCGAAAAAAATAATCAGCTACCAAATTCTAATTCTACATATTATGAAAACCTAAAAACATGGCCAAATGAGTTTCTTGGCCTAAATAATAATCAAAGTACTGGAAAAGGAGTTAAAATAGCAATTTTAGATACAGAAATCAAGTTTAAAAGAATTACAAACTTGAAGGGTGAATATGATTTCTTGTCTAACCATACTAATAATAGTACTCCTGTTGAATCTACTCATGCAGATCAGGTAGTTAGTATCATCAGTTCAATTGCTCCAGGTGCAGAGATATATTTAATAGAGGTTGTTGACGAAGATGGACAATTAAAAGAACATGACTTAAAAAATGCGCTTAATTGGCTTAAGAAAAATCAAGCAGATATTGTTAATATGAGCTTTGGTTTTAATTCAGTAATGTCAACTATTGAACCAATCTTAGAACAACTTTATGAACATAACACGGTATTAGTCGCTTCAACCGGTAATGAGGGAAAGTCTCGAGTATTATATCCAGCTTCATCTCGATACACAATTAGTGTAGGCGCTAATGATTTCTTAGGTCAAAGGTGGTTCAATTCTAATTACGGTAACGAATTAGATTTTAATATGCCCGGAGTAAAAATAATAGATAGATATAAAAATTTGTATGTTGATGGTACTTCTTTTAGTACAGCATTCATGAGTGGAATTATTGCTAGATTAAAAGAATTAAATCCAAAGATTAGTAATAAAGAGATATATATAAAGTTGGTTGAAATGACAAATGCTTCTAAGTGGAATGAGACAAACGGCTATGGAACACCAACTTTTCATTAAAAAGGGAGATCACATATGAAACAGAATTGTATAAAACTAATTAAAGCTACTGCAATCTTATTATTAATTTTAATGCCTCTGGTAACAACAACAAGCGCCTTTGCTGAAGATTCTGAACAAGTTAAGAAAAAGTTGGAAATTCAAACTGTTAAGCGCCTTATTATAACGTTACCTGAGAACCCAGATAGCTCTATCATCGACATGTATGAAAATGGAGGATGGCAATATAATCCTACCTCAAATCAATTAGAAAAACCTGTAACTTATAAAGACTTAGAAATTGAAGTTGATGGTAAACCTTATACTACAGATGATAATGGTGTAGTAGAAGTTCCTGTAGAAAAAGGTTACGGTGAAGATATTAAAATCGAAACTGAACAATTAAGTGCTAGTGGAAAAAATTCAAAAGAAGATGAGCAAAAACTGAGCACTACTGTTGAAGTTAGCAATGAACCTATTGTTATCGAAGAATATATTAATTTAAATCATATACTTAATTCCATGGGAAAAGAAACAAGTAATGATACTACTGAAAACACAGCAGTAAGCAATGATCAAGTTGGAGAAATGAAAGCAAAAGCTCCATATCTAGACGATAAGCAATTACCTTCAAGGGGACGTGCACTTCATTGTAATAGATTTAATGGCTTTCAAGGAGACGGAAAATACTATGAAGACGAAGCAAGCTGGGCTGCGGTTAGGAATTTTTTTCAAAGTGATTGCGATGTATCACTTGGTAAGTCTAACAAGTGTCTTGCAGATTATGGATCTAATCCCTATTGTGCTGCAAAACCTGCATCTAAAAATGGGCATTGTGGAGATATCGTAGGCCACGCAAATGGTTATCACAAACACACAGGCTGGTTCAGCCCTTCAAAATAATTTATAGGAGTTTTTAAAATTGGGGAAAATAAAAAAAACAAATGTTTTTTGGTCATTGACTATAATCATATTGGTAGTAATAAGTTCTCTTGCAGCCTATAAGTTTTATGAATATAAAACAAAAACCACAAATTTATCCAAAGAAAATATAGATAATATATATTTATTAGACAGTTTGGAAAACTATAAAAAGAACCATTCTTTTTCTATTAGTAAAGATGTTAGTCATCCGGGTTATACAATATACAACATTGATAAAAATGTAAATAAACAAATTACTGTAGATAAGAAAAAAAATAGTACTATATATAGAATTGAAGCTTTTGATTCTAGCTCCAAGACTTCTAAAAATGTTTCAGTAGGTACATCTGTAAAAGATTTAATTAAAATCTATGGGGAAAATTATATAGAACGCTCAAGTGATCAAGCTGACAAATTAATTAAATACGTTGATCGTGATAACAATATTTTAATTTCATTCTTTATCTATAAAGATAAAGTAGATGGTATTAATTTAGAAGTTAAAGACTTTTAATTAATTTACTAAATAAATATATAAAAGAGCCATTAGAATTTTTCAATTTGGGAGTGTCAAGTAAAAAACGCGGTTTTTGCGTTTGTAAGTCGTCTATAAAAAAAGCAAAAATAGAAATTTAGTTAACATAAAGCACTTTACCGGAAGTTCTAACATTAATAAAAAAGGTAATTCAGCTGAATTACCTTTTTTTACATTAAAGAAATACCTATAAAGAAGACGCCTAAGGTTTCTTTGTTCACTTTCCGAAAAGTCGAGCAAAGAGGCCCTTTTTTTGTTTATCCAGGTTAGTATCCGGATTTTCGTTGGCTGCTGCTATTAATTGTTTAGCTTCTTTTGCTGCCCTATTGGATTCATCCAGTTCTTTATCGCATTCTATACTTCCTCTAATGCTAGATACTTCACCTTTTATTTGTTGGATACCTGGGATAACAAACTCTTTATTGATAGTTTCTTGGTTATCCAGCTGTTCTTTCATTTGTTTATTTTCTTCCCTAGGTGCCGCCATTTCTTCACGTATGGCTTTTAACTCTTCCGCGATCAATTCCCCAGCTTTCTTTTCTGGTTCTGGCTTAAATGATTCCCCCCCAGTAGCAAAGTATTGTTCTATTTGCTTCATACTCCAGTTTTGTTCGCGGTGAAGGGCTTGTATCTCTTTGAAGCGTTCTATTCCTCCACGCTTATAAATGTTATAGCCGTTTCCTTTTTCGCTCTTTTCGTGCGGGATATATTTTAAAGATGTTAGATCATTCAAAAGATGTAAGAAGCTAAATATCTAGGTGATACTAACAACCTTTCAGATGATGTATGTATCCCTTTCTTATTATATCTTTCAACTCTAATTGATTTTGATTGTTTAATACCTTTTATATCTCCGTCTAGAGCCTAATCCTTCCTTCTTCACACGAGAAATTAAGACAAAATTAAAGGGTATGAGCCCTGTTCATACAGAACTCATACCCTGCCAATGTCTAACTTTTTTTGTGGAACACGGTTATCACAACCACTTTATTACAATTTCATAAATCATCCGTTTTTCCCGTTCAAAATTCCCCCTGTCTATTCACCAAGCTTCTTCCTGATATCCGCTGCTACGTTCTTTAGCGCCTTTTTCGATCCCCGCTCTAAGTCATGGTTCAATTTCCTTTCTTTGTAGCTGACAAATAAAGAATCGAGATCATAGCCTTCAGGATATAAATCGACGGCCTTTATTTCAAGCTCGAGCTTATTGGCATGAACTTCCTTGAAGGTATCTTCGAAAAGTACGACGACATTATTGAAGGAGTCCTTTTTCTTATAAACGATCGCGTATCCATTCAGTTCGCTAACCTTCACTTTGTCGCCGACTTCATATTCATAAGTTGATTCTTTAGGAACCGCCGCTGGCTTCGCTTTTTTGATTTTACTTTCCTGGACACGCTCCAAATCATAGTCTTTATTTTCGATATAGAGCTTTGCCTTTTGCAGAACCTTTTCACGGACATTCATTTTTTTGGCTATCCAAAGGGCATTGCTTTCCCCGGATTGACCGATCAACAGTTTGTATTTTGGCTCAAGTGTTTCACTGTTGAATTGCATGGCCGCATTCATGAAATCACTGTGTATTTCCGAGTAGCGCTTGATTTCACCATAATGGGTCGTCGCAACGGTTATGCACCCCCTTTGATAAAATTCCTCAAGGATGCTAATCGCCAATGCGGCTCCTTCATTCGGTTCCGTTCCGCTCCCGATTTCATCGAACAGCAGCAAGGAGTTATTGGTTATTGCCCCCATGATTTCCGAGATGTTTTTCATATGCGATGAAAACGTGCTCAGTGCATTTTCCATGCTTTGATTATCACCGATATCGACGAATACCTGGTCAAAGACGGCAAGCTCCGTCCCCTCTTTCCCGGCAACATGCAGTCCTGACATGACGGCCAATGTAAGGATTCCGATCGTTTTCAGGACGACAGTTTTTCCCCCGGCATTAGGGCCTGTGATAATCAAGCTGCGATAGTCCTTACCGATTTCAAAATCCAAAGGTACGCTGTCTTGCGGCAATAGTGGATGCTTACAGCCCGTTAATTTAATATAACCGTGATCATTGATTTTCGGTTCGATGGCATCCATGCTTTTACTGAACTTGGCTTTTGCGAAGATCATGTCATATTGACTGATCAACTCGATGTTTACCTTGATCGGTTTCAGCTGTTCGAAAACCGTTCCGGATAATGTGGCCAAAAGTTGATACTCTTCCATCGATTCCTCCGCCTTTAAGCTTGCCAATTCTACATTCAATTTCGTAACAGAGGCAGGTTCAATGAACACGGTAGCCCCTTTTGCGGATACTTCCACGATCGTTCCGGCCACTTGATTTTTATAGGAGGCTTTGATCGGGATGGTGTAGCGATCATCCTTTTTACTGATGAAAAATTCCTGAATGAACTCTTTATTGGCTCCGCTCTTCAAGAACTTATTCAGCCGTTCCTCTATTTTACCTTCTGTCTTGATGATTTGGTTCCTGATCCGTTTCAGGTCCTTGCTTGCTTCGGAAACGACAGCATTTCCCTTTATGGTGAATTGGATTTCTTCTTCAATGCTCCTGAATTCAGTCATGGAGCGGGCGTAGGAATGAAGTGTCGGTGCAAAGAACTCTTTATCGGTCATGAATTTCTTGATATTCCTGCAGCCCCTTAAGAAGTCTGCTATCGCCACTAACTCTGACGGCTCCAAAATCATTCCTTTTTCCAGTTTGTCGATATGGAGGCCAATATGTGAAATGCCCTTCAAGGGAATATGGCTTTCCGCATTCAGTAAGTTCCTTGCCTCCGTGGTCTCGTTCAAACGACTTTTAACGACCTTCAAGGTGCCGCTCGGCTTAAGCCGATCCAATAACGCTTTCCCTAAACCGCTTACGCAATGGTTTTTAACCATTTCCTTGAGTTGGATATATTGTAATTTTTCATAAGTCATTGTATTCATCTAATGATCCTCCTTGAATGAGTGAGTGATTAAAAAATTCCCGAATCCAAAAAATGCCCGCAATGGTCCCCCTACCTTTACAAATGAACAAGCCATTTGAGTAGAAAGCTCCTGCGGGCATCGGCCTTATCCATGGATAAGTGCCTGAAATCGATAACAAATAGGGCAGCTCGAATAGACCTGCGTACACAAAAAAGCATGATAGGACAAATCCCACCATGCTTTTCGCCGTAACACCTGCATGTTACACGAATTATGGAAAAGGAAGCAGTCTTAAGGTAGGTATTCACAATGCAGAATTGCACTGTGAAAAAAGGCATACGTAATCCACTGACAAATCAGTGATTAAATACCTTATTCAACTAAATTAGTTGATACCTACTCCCGACATAAAACACCACACCTTTTCTTAGATTGGAATTAACATACCATATCAGTAATAAAAAGTCAATTCTTTTTTTGCGGTTTTCCAAAGTTTCATTAAAAGATTCAAGAAAAAAATGCAGCCAAGCCTATGGTACTCCCCTTTTCATTGTCTGAATATTTACTTTAAAATCGGGGTATGTTATCCTTATATTGACATAAACTAAAAACAGCCTCATGCGCTAACATGAGGCTGACAACTAGCAAGAGTGGTTGGTCACAACTAACTTAATTAATCGTCAGAAGAAGAACCATTGCCATCTTGGGAGGATGAGTGGTTCTTTTTCCGTTTCTTGGCGAACATAGACAGGATAAGACTGGTTGCTACAGCAACAAATATCTCTTTACCCATATCTGTAATCAAGTTCAATAAGAAATGAATCAAGCGGTCACCTCCTTTCCAATCTATCATTAGATGGAAAAGCAAAGCGTGACCTACCACTCTATCCTCAGTTGTTCCTCTATTTTATCATATTTTCCCTTTAATGGTAATTATATGAAAGTAAACAAATCCAGCTAACATTTGATGCATTAAGAAAGGGGATTATCCATTGGATAATCCCCTTTTCGGTTTAAGCTTCATCACTCATCATGAGAGGGACTGTTTTCCCTTCGTTCACGTTGATCAATCCATGGTCGGTTATTTTCAGAGCCGGGCTGACAGGAAGCGATAAGGTGCTTAATGACATGATGACATTATAATGTTCGTAGCCTAACGACTTAAGTGCATCTGTCAGGTGCTGAACTTGCTTTGATACGATGTCCATCGGCTCTTCGGAAAGAATCCCTCCAACCGGAAGTGGAATCATCGATAGGACCTTGCCATCGTGGACGCAGCAGACACCGCCTTGCTTCCTTATCACTTCGTTAGCGGCAATCATCATATCCTGCTTATTATGGCCTATCACCAGAAGATTATGGTTATCATGCGAATAGGTTGTGGCGACAGCTCCACGCTTCAATACATCGCCGGTGATCAACCCGTGCGCCCGATTACCGTTTTTCCCGTATCGTTCGAATGTGGCGATTAAACCATAAGGGCTTTCTTCCCAGCTTAATTGACCATTCTTCCCTTCGATACGATCATGGGTTTCAGATGTGAAAGTAGAACCGTTCTGCACGTTTATGATCCGGCACTTGCTGCTTTCAAGACTCTCCGGGATCGGGATGTTAAAATCGTTTTCGGTAAGTTCCGCAAGCTTCACACTTTGATAGAAATGCTCAGGAAATTGTTCTTCCTTCACTTCTTGGACATAGGGGCGTGAAGATTCATAAACTAGTTCACCTTTTTTGTATACTTGTTCAATTTCAAATGTTTCCAAATCCGATAGCAGCAGGAAGTCTGCTGTTTTCCCAGGTGCAATGGCGCCACGGTCATGCATCCGCATCCGCTGTGCAGGTGTATAGGTGCATGCATAAATGGCTTTTTCCGGAGTCATCCCCATTTGAACGGCTTTCTTTAAAAGGACGTTCAGATGTCCTCTGTTTTGGAAAGAGTCGGTCATGACATCATCGGTGACAAAGCAGAAATGTTCATCCACCTGATTTTCCTTCAAGTAATCTATCACTTCTTCTGTCATTGATTTCTCTTGAATCTCAATGAACATGCCGGCAGCGATCCTCGCATCCATCCCTTCCACGGTCTGGTGTGTATGATCTGAATTCACTCCGGCATTAATAATCTTTTGCAAGTCCAAGTCGAGCAGCTTTGGAACGTGCCCCTCTATGATCAAATCTGGATAACGGGAACGGATATGGGACAAGATCTTATTCGTTTTGCAATCCGGGTCGGTTATGACCTCATAGTAATTCATGATCTCGCCGAGACATATAATGTCCTCGGTTTGCATCAATTCGTCTATATCATCTATTTCGATCGAACCGCCTGTTGTTTCCATCGATGTGGCTGGAACGGAACTCGGGATGGCATAAAACATATCCGCTACGCAATCTTGACTTGCTTTGATCATTTCCTTCACACCGGAAATGCCGAAAACATTGGCCATTTCATGTGGTTCCGGCACGATTGTCGTCACGCCATTTTTGATTAGCCCGTAGGAAAAAGTCGCAGGCGTCACCATCGTACTTTCAATGTGGAGATGGATATCGATCAGACCTGGAACCATATACTTCCCCTGTCCATCGACGATTCGATCCGGCTCGAAGGCATCCAATTCACGTTCTCCAATATAATAGAACTTTCCATCCTTGATGGCTGCATTCCCTTTAATGAATCTTTTAAAATAGCTGTTAAACACGTTGATATCCCTTACAAGCATATCCATTCGCATAACTTCCCCCCCTAAGCTAGTCAACAAGCACCATCTGGTTTCTCGGAATTTCAAGGATGATTTCCTGACCCGTCCGGTAGGATTCCGCCATTTCCTTGTTCACAGTGAAATCCCCTATTGGAGTTTCAACGACATATTGATAGCTTCTTCCAAGATACGTACTTACCTTGACCCGGCCAGGTAAACTATTTTCCTGAACGGCTCCCGTGTTATCTTTTTCCCTGATCAACAGATCGTCCGGCCTGATGGCGCCTATTTTTCCCGTTGAATTGCTCATCTGCGGATCCTTGTGCAGCACAAATGAGTATCCAGATTTGTTCAGTTCGATTTTACCGTCATGATCTGTCCGCTTATCGAAGTCAATGAAGTTCTTGAAGCCGATGAAGTCCGCGACAAATTTGGTTTCAGGATATTTGTAAATGGTCGCAGGGTCACTAAGCTGTTCGATGATCCCTTTATTCATGATCGCCACCTGGTCGGATATCGAAAAGCATTCTTCCTGGTCATGGGAAACATATACCGTTGTAATCCCCAGCTCTTGTTGGATACGGCGAATCTCGACTCTCATATTCACCCTTAAGTTGGCATCAAGATTACTCAATGGCTCGTCAAATAAGAGGATGTCCGGCTCAATCACCAGCGCCCTGGCAATCGCGACCCGCTGCTTTTGCCCTCCAGAAAGCTCTTGGGGATATCGTTTTTCAAAACCTTTTAAATTAACGATTTCGAGTACATTCATTACTTTTTTTTCGATTTCACTTTTTGAATTCTTTCTCAGACGGAGACCGAATGCAATATTATCGAATATCGACAAATGCGGAAATAATGCATAGTTTTGGAACACAAAGCCAAAATTCCGCTTGTTGACGGGCACTTTCGTATAGTCCTTTTCCTTGAATAAAAACTTACCTTCATTCGCCTGTAAAAACCCGGCAATTAAACGAAGGGTCGTCGTTTTCCCACAGCCGCTCGGGCCAAGAAGGGATACCAGTTTCCCTTTTTCAATCTCAAGATTGAAATCTTTTAATATATTCTGTTTGTTATAGGCTACAGATATATCTTGTAAAGTGAATAAAGCCACCCATCATTACCTCCTTTATCGTTTTGTGAAATAAGACAATCCCATGAGCCGTTCTACTATAAACATGAAGAAAGCGGTTATGAACATGAGCAATACGGAAATGGCCGAAATGGTGGGATCGAAGTAGTTCTCCACATACGTCAGCATCTGAATCGGAAATGTACTTACCCCAGGGCCTGTCATATAAACTGAAATGTCTACATTATTGAAGGATTCCAAGAAGGCGATCATGACTGCCGCCAGAATTCCTGATTTTATATTCGGGAGGACGACTGTAAAGAATGTGCCCAATTTACTCGCTCCGAGACTCTCGGCCGCTTCTTCAATGGAAAAGTCAAAGTTTGATAAGCTTGAAGAAATCACACGGATGATGAAAGGCAGCATGATAACAGTATGTCCCACAAACAGGGCCGCATATATCGGAAGCTGATAAGTCCCCACAATGTAACGTAAAAACGCAAAGCCCAGCACAATTCCCGGTATTAATATCGGAGAAACGAAAAAGGCATTTATCACGCTTTTCCCTTTGAAATCAAACCGGCTTAATGCATAGGCAGCCGGCACTCCCAGTAACAGTGCCAAAAGGTTGCCACCTAGTGAAACAAGGATGGACGTTTTAAAAGCGACCAAAAACATGTCCACATTAAAAATATTTTCGTACCATCTGAAAGAAAACTCTTCTGGCGGGAACTTCAAAATATTTCCGCCTTCAAATGACGTAACGGATATGATAAGCAAAGGCCCTAGTAAAAAAAGGAACACCAGGAATGTAAACAGGGCCAATCCTCGATTTTTTTCCTGCATACACCTCTACCCCTTTGGATTTAATTTTTTTGCCAAACCATTCATGATCGATATGATAAGGACGGTCACGGCAATCATTATCGTAGCGACTATCGATGCCACTTGCCATTCGTTCAATGTAATCGCGTTTTGATAAAGAAAGGTCGAAATGACCCGCTGTTTCCCGCCTAATAAAGCAGGCGTAGTATAAGCCGTGAAGCTTCCTACGAAAACAAGGATGCTGCCAATGACCAAACCTGGAACCGAAAGCGGAATGATCACTTTTGAGAATACGGCCAATCTTGATGCTCCAAGGCTTTCCGCCGCTTTTAATAAGTCCGTCTCGATGTTCTCCATCACACCCACCAGCGTCACGATGATCAATGGCAGGAATAAATGGACCAATCCGATGATGATGGCAGTGGGCGTGTACAATATATCAAGCGGCTTCTCAATCAAGCCCATGCCCATCAGCAATTTATTCACGACACCGTTTTTACCGATGATCACCATCCAGCTGAATGAGCGGACAACAGGGCTTGTTAATAGCGGGAAAATCGTCAGCAAAAGCATGATGGCTTTTTTTCGTTGTTTCAGTTTTGAAATATAATAAGCTGCTGGAAATCCCAATAGTATGCAAATGATTGTCGTGAACAGACTCACCCTAAGTGTCGTCAGCAGAATTTCAATAAAGTATCGGTCTTGGAAAAAATCGAGATATCCTTGTACGGAAAAACCGCCGCCTTCATGAAAAAAGGTCGTGCCAATCGTCATTAGGATCGGAATGATCATGAAAATCGTTAAAAATAGAACGCCTGGTAACAGCAACAGGTATAGATAGCGTTTCTTCACCTCGGAACCCCCTGTTCGTATTATTTATGAATTGATTATGCGAATGAACAGGTCGAAAAACGCTTCCGCATCGACGTCCAGACAAACTTGTGCATTCGGCTGCTTCATCAGCCTATTTTGAAAGTCGCAAACCATCTGTCCGTCACAAAGCTCGCTTTTTGTTTCAACATCCACATAATATTCTTCTCTGGTGACAAGATCTTCTTGCAACGCAATGGCTACAGCTAATGGATCATGCATTGCACATGCCCATATGCCGTTACGTTCAAAATACCTTTTCCGGTAATCTGATGTACTTTTCCTTATATAGTCAGCAAGTTCATGATTTTGAATCAATTGGATATGCTCTTCACCCAATAGAACCTTTCTCGTGACATCAAGACCAACTTGCGTGATGGATGCGAATCCCGCCTGTAATACGATTTTGGCTGCTTCAGGATCGACATACGTGTTATATTCAGAGGTCGGCGTGACATTGCCACCCCCTTTGATCACTCCGCCCATGAAAATGACTTCTTTAACGAGCTTTGTGATTTGCGGACATTTTTTCACCGCCAATGCCAAATTCGTAAGAGGTCCCGTCATGACAAGCGTCACTTCACCAGGAAAATTCAAAATGGAATTGATGATGAAATCAGAAGCAAATCCATCATCAGGCCGCTTTTTGACTGGCACATCCTTCAAGGCTCCGCCAATCCCGTCCTCGCCATGGATCCGGTGTTCAAAAAAGGGGCTCCTGATAATTGGGCTATCTGCCCCCTTTATGACTGAAATGTCCTGTTCATTCAATAAATCCAATATTTTGCATGTATTCAATGTTGCCGTATCAAGGGATACATTCCCGTTCACCGTTGTGACCGCCAATATGTCGAATTGACGGCTTTTAACAGCAAGAATGATCCCGATCGCATCATCTATTCCAGTATCCACATCAAGAATCATTTTTTTCTTCATCAAGCACACCTCGTTTCTTTCTTAGTGTGTAAGCTCACGATTCCAGCGATCGATCCATTGTTTCGAGTTTTCATTAACAAACTTCATGTCCAATACACGCAAGCTGTCAATGACGTCATCTCCATAGGTTAAGCCTTTCGCTTCCGTTTCAGAGAGCTTGACTTCCGTATTGACAGGAGAATCCACTTTCGCTTTCGCTGATTTTTCCTGAACTTCCTTGCTTAAGATGTAATTCATGAATTCGCCTGCCAATTCTTTTTGATCGCTGGCTTTAACAATATTCACCGTATTCATTACTGCGTAGCCGCCTTCTTGAGGGGAAATGAACTTAGCATTGGGAACGGCTTCCTGTAAATCGCCAAAATACATTTCCATGATCGGGCCTGCAGCGATTTCCCCTTGCGAGAACATGTTGACGAACTCTGATGTTTGCCCATATTCCTTCACCGCATTCGGCATGATTTTTTTCATTTGATCGAACGCTTTATCCTCATTGAACTCTTCACTTCCGCTAGCTTTTGAAGCGGCATCCAAAAACATCGGTCCAGTTGTCGAAGTGATGGATGGGATCGTGATCTTCCCTGCCATATCCTTGCTCCAAAGATCCTTCCAAGAGGTGATCGGTTTACTCAATTCATCGGGATTATAGGCAATCCCAAATTGTGCAATGGTATAGGCTGGTCCATACTCAGCACCATTCGGCGCTTTTGCTTTGTCGTAGATATGATCAATATTCGGAATTTTGCTATGGTCAACTTTCTCAAATAACCCTTCATCTATTCCCTGCTGTGCATAGTAGTCGGATAAATAGATAACATCCACATCGCTATTCGCTTGGCGCACTTTGTTCAATCGATCTGCATTATTTCCTGAATCAACGACAATCTCGACATTATGCTTCTTTTCAAATGGCTCATAGACTTCAGGACGGAAGAAATCATCGGCGAATCCCCAAGTGGAAACGACCAATTTAGCTGGTTTTTCCTTTCCATTGTCCTTTGAAGAACATGCAGCTAAAACTAATGTGAACAGTGATAACATCATCAATATTTTTTTCATCATCCAAACCTCCAAGTTCATATTGTTTAAAATTTCCTTTTTACTGATTTACATGTAAAAAAAGACAATCTTAAATAGAATTGAAATTCTACCCAAGATTGTCTTTTCTTTGTAAACAAAGATAAAACTTATCATTTGGTTCTCTAGCGGCGTCCCCTCCAGATAAATCCGAAGGGAAATCCACTTATATGATTAAATAATTTTTTCCTTCAATACTATATTGGTGAATGCCAGCTGAGTCGCCGAGTCATAATCCCTCAGGACAGCTTCGATATCCCAATTCGTTTGCGTTTCCAGCTTTTGTTTCAGTTTCTTTTTATAAAGCAGGGACATATGGAAGTCAACCTCCTGCTTCAGGCTGGGAACTTCCCCTTCTAAAGCTTCAGAGCGCGGGGCACGTCGATGTTTGGCCTGAAATGTAATCACATTCTGCTCAACAGTAACCTTCAGCAGCGTCGTACCAAAGCCGAACAATTCCTTCGATACCTCATTATACATATGAGAAAGCAATTTCTTCGTTTCGTTAGCGTTTATCGGTAAGATGACTATCACCTGCCAAACTATCGTTTGAGGTAATTATATATACTTTTTTTTGATTGCACAAGATAATATTCGGATTTTGCACAAAAAAAATGTTTTTTCTTATTAAATAGTACGTTTACTCACCAATACACGAATTATAAAAATAAGCAATAAAGATTTCAATATATTCATATAATTTTTTATCCAATCCAGCACCTTCTATTAATGAAAACTTTTTCAGAGAAATAAGCACAAGATTGAAAACAGTTGATATAACCTTCCATCGCATTGTAAACGCTCTCAAAGGGATTTAATATAGCTATAGAGCGATAAAAAATAAAGAGTATCAATGGCTCGTTAAATGAGGGAGGAATATTTATGAAGAAAGCTTTCGAGAAAGCGCAGCAGTTCGGTAAATCTTTTATGCTCCCGATTGCCGTTTTGCCAGCAGCCGGTTTATTGCTGGGAATTGGCGGTGCTCTTTCCAATCCAAATACAGTTGAAGCATATCCTTTTTTAGACTTTGCTTGGCTGCAGGCCATTTTCACGATCATGAGTTCTGCAGGAAGCATCGTATTCGGCAACTTGCCGGTTATTTTTGCCGTAGGTGTTGCAGTAGGCCTGGCACGTTCGGATAAAGGGACCGCTGCATTGGCAGCCATGATCGGCTATTTCGTCATGAACAGTTCAATCAATGCACTGCTTCAAATAACCGGGGAACTTGCCAAAGAGAATTTGGCAGGTTCCGGACAAGGAATGGCCGTCGGGATCCAGACACTGGAGACCGGTGTGTTCGGCGGGATCGTAGTAGGGATCGTTGCCGCACTTTTGCACAATAAATATAATAAAATTCAGCTTCCGCAAGTGTTAGGATTTTTCGGGGGTTCCCGTTTCATTCCCATCATCGTTTCCTTCGCATCCATCTTGGTTGGAGCCGTGCTTTTTATCGTATGGCCTTATTTCCAACTTTTCATAAACCAATTAGGTGCGCTGGTAACGAGCACAGGTACGATCGGGACTTTCTTTTACGGATTCATATTACGGATGCTCGGGCCGTTAGGGCTGCACCATATTTTCTACCTTCCCTTCTGGCAAACAGCTTTAGGCGGAACGATGGAAATTAAAGGGCAGCTTGTCAGCGGGACCCAGAACATCTTCTTTGCACAATTGGCCGACCCAACTACCGTCAAGTATTATGAGGGTGTTTCCCGGTTCATGTCGGGACGGTTCATCACGATGATGTTTGGTCTGCCTGGCGCGGCATTGGCCATTTACCATTGCGCTAAACCTAAAAATAAGAAAGTCGTGGCCGGTTTGCTGCTTTCAGCTGCCTTGACCTCTTTCTTAACAGGCATCACCGAACCGCTTGAATTCAGTTTCTTATTTGTCGCACCGATCCTTTATGTTTTTCATGCCTTGTTTGACGGACTTGCCTTCATGATGGCAGATATATTCAATATCACGATCGGTCAAACCTTTTCTGGAGGATTCATTGATTTTACTTTATTCGGGATACTCCAGGGCATCAGTAAAACAAACTGGATTTATGTACTTTTCGTCGGAATTCCGTGGTTTTTCCTATACTACTTCACTTTTAAATTCTTGATCAGGAAGAAGAATTTGAAAGTGGTTGGCCGTGAAGATGATGAACAGGCCGCTGTTACACAAGTAACGGCATCAGAGAGAACCCAGACCATCGTTAACGGATTGGGCGGACAGGAAAATATCGAGATCGTCGATTGCTGTGCAACCCGTCTCCGTGTCACGGTAAAGGATGAAACATTGGTGAAAGAAGACGTCATAAAACAAACCGGTTCAAAAGGTGTCGTAAAAAAAGGAAACGGCATTCAAATAGTTTACGGTCCCCAAGTGACGATCATCAAAAATGAAGTGGAAGAATTCTTGGGACATTGAGAATATAGACAACGATAAGGACGTGTTAAACATGCAACAGGTGCTGGATAAAATTCACAAGGGCTTAATTGTATCATGTCAAGCATTGGAGAATGAGCCGCTGCACAGCTCTTTTATTATGGGACGCATGGCCATTGCTGCCAAAGAAGGCGGTGCGAAGTGCATTCGCGCAAACTCTGTAGCTGACATAATGGAAATCAAGAAAAATGTGGACCTTCCAGTCATAGGGATCATTAAACAGGTGTATGGACAAAACGATGTCTATATCACTCCCACCATGGCCGAAATCGATGCATTGATGGAAACCAAAGCGGAAATCATTGCGACGGATGCTACAACCCGGGTAAGGCCGGACGGTAAAACGTTAAAGCAGTTTTATGGTGAAATAAGGGCAAAATATCCGGATGTCCTGCTAATGGCGGATGTATCCACCATTGAGGAAGCCAAATACGCTGACGATTTAGGATTCGATATTGTGGCGCCCACTTTATACGGCTATACGAACGAAACTCTCGGAGAGAAAATATATCAGGATGACTATGCTGTGCTCAAAGAGATTGTAAAAGCAGTGAAAAAAGCGAAAGTGATCGCGGAAGGAAATGTCATCACACCAGAAATCGCCCGCTCTGTATTGGATATGAACGTCCATGCAGTAGTGGTGGGCGGTGCCATTACCAGGCCGCAGCAAATCACCAAAAGATTCGTGGACGCCATCCAAGAATAGAAAATGACACATGGTAATGAAAAGACCCAGACTGGCAACAACAGTTTGGGTCTTTTCTTTTTCATATTCCTGTTTCCGTTCCTCCGGTTATTGACGTCCCTGCTGGATACATTAAACTATAAATACAGATAAGAAATCCGAAATGGGTGATCAAATGGAATACCTAGCAGAAAACCTCATATACGGCATAGAGTGCAGCATGGACAAGTTCACCAAAACAGAGGAAGAATTGGCCCATTATATTCTGCAGCGCCCTGAAGAAGTAAGTCAGTTAACGATCAGTCAAATAGCTAAAAAGCTTCATATTTCACCTGCAACCATTACGCGTTTCTGCCAGAAATTAGCCTTTTCTGGGTTTAATGAGTTCAGGCATGAGTTAAAAAGGTTCGTCGATCTCCGAAATACGCCGAAAAACATGAAGAACATCAAGCAGGTGGATTATTTCGCTAAACTGTATCAAGATCACTTAGGTATCATTGATAATACCTTTCATATAACGACATATGACAATATCCAAAAAGCTGTCTCTTTCCTTACAAAGGCAAATAAGATTCATGTATATGGAATAGGGAGTTCTGGTATAGCGGCCCAGGAGTTCAAGTCCAAGTTCTTTCGTATCGGCTTAACTGTCGAAGCCATTACAGACCCCCATCAGTCCATGATGGATGCAGCTTTAAGTAACGAGAATAGTGTTGTCATCGGCATTTCCATTTCCGGAACGACGAAAGAAGTGATTTCTGCAGTTAAAATCGCAAAGAAGCAAGGCGCATGCATCTTGGTCTTTACTGGAGATAAGAATTCCGCACTCTCCCAGCTTGGCGACCTAACACTATTGGTCACAAGCAAAAACAGCATGCATATGGGACAAAACATCTCTCCATTGCTTCCGCTCCTTTTGCTTTTTGATTTATTATATACAGAGTTGGTAGCTAAAGATTATAAAAACCGGATAAGCATCAGGGAAAAGACTTTAAAGGTATTAACCGAGACCGACTGACTTTCGGCATCTGAAAGTTATCAGTTTGCTTGCTTAGCTGAACCTTGTGCAAAAGTCCTTGTCGTTATTCTTCATAAAAAAACTGCATCTCCAATTGGGGTGCAGTTCACTTTTATTCCTTTTAAACTAAATTCCTTATTACTGGCATGGAACGTTCTTGGAGGCTCTCGGAAAGAAGACTATACGCCACTACTTTATTCTTGTACTGTTTGACTACGTCCACATGGTCGTTGTAAATGTACACATATAATCTAACATCGTTTTTTCCTCTTTTTACATCAATTATAATGGGAGTCCCACTGTTCTCTGGATGTAAAAACAATTTCTCGTTCCCGGGAAATATATGATTTTTTTTCAAAAACTTAGCTTCGTTAAAATAATGAAGCACTTGAACTTTATCTTCACCTTCCAAACGCTTTCCATCAAAGGTCACGATTGCATCCGCGTCACTAATTTCAGAATGTATTTTAAATTTACTCATAATCCAATTCACGGCATCGGTTGGAAGACACGTAACTAATAATTTAAGCAAACTTAAGATAATTGTCAAAATCAATACAGGCCATGTCATTTTTGATCATCTCCGCTACACTATTATTTAATGATTCATCTATATATTTTTCATCCATAATTATGTCGAAAGGATTGTTCACTCAGCTTACAAAGGTATTGTTTCCAGGTATCGATCAGATTCTTTTCGTTCATATTTTCGACACATTTGTGAACAAATTCACATTCCTATTCATTTTGATAGGCTATTATATAATCATTCACGGTATCTTAGGCTGATTTTATTACGAAGTAGATGATGCCCACAGTTAATATTAGGGCGAGACCGATATAAATATAACTAAGGTTCAATAAATTCCCTCTCGTTGCTGCAGAATAATCACTATCACTTTTCCCCGTTAATGAAAGGGTGCCCACCAGGGCAACTAAACAAATGACCACCACTGCTATTACACTTACCGTCATGAATCAACGCCTCCCAATATTATTTTCTATTTCCTTGAACCATTTAAAATCATTCCGATTCTCATCCTATTTCGCAGTGTAACTACATAAAGATCGCACCTAATTTGCATGTCAAAATGACAGGTAGATCGCTCTTTGTGTTTACTGAGTAAATATTAGTAAAACCCTTCCCCTCTATAATAAAAGAACAACCATTTTTAGGACCATCCAATTCAGTAAAATTTCCACCATCCACTTGTTGATTTCCACTCCAGGCACTCACTTTCCGCGGGCGGTCCGCCCTCGGCGCTCGCCTGCGGGGTCTCCCTTCGACTCTCTTTTCCCGCAGGAGTCTCGTACCTTCCGTTCCAATCAACTTTGTTTTAACATTTAGATTGAACCTCTTTTGTCGACAACAGGAAAATGCCATGATGCACCTTACATACTGTAGATAAATTCGATAATAATGGCGTTGCCTACCATTTTTATATGGCTTGAACAAAGTAGATTTGATTTCCACTCCAGGCACTCGCTTTCCGCGGGCGGTCCGCCCTCGGCGCTCGCCTGCGGGGTCTCCCATGCCACGCTTTTCCCGCAGGAGTCTCGTACCTTCCGTTCCAATCAACTTTGTGTTTTAAAAGAAGAAACTGTTGACTCGTCTTATTCCAAACACTCTTTAAGACTAGCTTATCCTTCATGTTTTTTCTCCTGTACTCCTTAATGGATGGAAGAAATTTGCGACACTCCTGGCGAATTACTGGCTTGCCGAGACCCCACAGACGCTTACGTCGAGGAGTCTTGGCAGACAGTCGGCGGAAAGGGAGCGGATTTCTGAAATCAGCTGGATATTTATTTAGAAAAGAACGTATGAAACTGGTTTTCTTCGAGTTTGTTAACAAAAGGAGATTTCGGAATATCTCAGGATTTACCCTTCATGTTTTTTTCCTGAAATACTTATTGGATTGAAGAAATTTGCGACACTCCTGCCGAAATACTGGCTAGCCGAGACCCCACAGACGCTTACGCCGAGGAGGCTTGGCATACAGTCGGCGGAAAGGGAGCGGATTTCTGAAATCAACGGAAATTTTTTAATAAAAAAAACTGCAGGCAAACTTGAGTTTTCATCAAGTCTGTCTACAATCTGGAATCATATGATTATAAACTTTTTACCGCCTCTGCAAACCTTTTGATGCCTTCGTGAATGGAATCCTCATTTTCCCTTCCAAATGTAAAGCGTACGTATTCCTTATTTGTACCTAGCGTTGAACCCGGAACATATATGACTCCTCTTTTAATGGATTCCTCCAGTAACTTTATTTCGTTCAATGGCACTTTCAGCTTACACCACAAATGAATTCCGCCATTTGGCGAATGATAATCTACTTCCTTTTGCAGGAATTGTTGAAGACTCGAAACCATTGCATCCCTTCTTTTTTCCAGTTGCGCCCTTAAGCCAGCAAGATGGGCAGGAAAATAATCTGAATCCAAAAAATCATTCGCTATCCATTGAGTGAATGAGCCATGACCGAAGTCAACCTGCTGCTTAGCATCCGATAGTCTATCTATGACTGATTTCGGACCAATGATCCACCCAATTCTTAAACCGGAAGCAACAATTTTTGACAAAGAGCTTATGTATAAAACATTTCCGTTGTTGTCCATCGATTTAAGAGTGGAAATTTCTTCTCCGGCAAAGGACATTAAACTATAAGGATCGTCTTCTATGACCGGTATTCCATATTCGGATGAAAGCTCAAGAATCCTTTTACGGCGGTTGATATGAAGGACAGTTCCTGTAGGGTTTTGAAATATAGGGTTCAAAAAAATCATCCTGATCCGATGTTTTTTATGGAGTTCCAGTAAATCCTCTGGGTTGATGCCATCTTTATCAACCGGCAAAGGAAAGGTTCTTAGCCCCGCGGATTGAAAGATGGGAAGGTTGTAACCATATGATGGATCTTCCAATACAACGGCATCCCCTGGCTTTAACAAGCATTGGACCACCAGATGCAGGGCTTGCTGTGCACCAGAAGTAATGAGTATAGAAGATGGATCCGTGTCAATTCTCCTATACTGTTTAACATGATTGGCTATCGTTTCCCTTAAAACCGCATTGCCTTGAGGGTGATCATAACCTAAGCTACCAATGAAGGATCTATTGGAAATGATCTCACGTAAGGATTGAACTGGAAATAAGTCTTCTGAAAGCTCCCCGCTAGCTAAGTTAATAAGGTTATGCCCTTCCGTCTCTTTACGTATTTTTTGGGTTACAGGCATATTGGGCAAAAAAGAACCCGCTTCGATATATCTATTCCAGCTAGGGATACGTTTTCGGGTAATTCCCCAGATATCTTTGCTGATCATCGTTCCGCTTCCTTTTTTTCGTTCAACCAGCCCATTCGCTTCCAATTCATCATAAGCCGCAACAACTGTGCTTCTGTTAACTCCCAGTTCACTTGCCAGGAAGCGTTCAGACGGTAACGGCTTATCCAATAGGAACGTTCCATCAGCTATGCCACTCTCGATGTAAGCGGCTATTTGTTTATATAAAGGCTTCTTGGATTTTCTGTCCGTTTTCCATTCCATAAGCTACATCCTTTAAAATATTTAGTTAAAAGCGTACTGCATTAATAACTTTATCTACTATTCATTCAGTATAATCTTCAGCAGAGATTATTGCACTCTGCCATACTGCAATATAAAGATGAAGGCCTCCATTCCTTAAATGAAATGGAGACTTTCGTTTCATCTTCTTCAACTATGCAGACTCCCCTTCAGCCAAGGGCGATTCAGAAAGTGTCCGATCGGGATTTGAATCAGGCTCGTTTTCCTTTGCGGACCGTCTATCTTATAAAGCTCATCACACATATTCACATCAAAGCCGAGCAGCGGGTGCCCATTCATTCCAAGGGCTGACGATGCCAGCAGTAATTTCTGAACGAGCATCCCCGCCTCCATTTGCTGGATGCGGTATCCTCTATATCCAAGTTGCGTTTTGGAATGGTCCCGCTCACCAACTACATGTATGCAGATCGGCACTTGCTGAAAATTCATGATATCGAGGGACATTCCGTATTGCAATAGGAGCCGATGATCTCCTGGTTGTATTTGCCGTAATGAATGTGTGGTGCTGTCATAATGGTAGGCACCATCTTGTATGTCTTCCACATTATATAAACAAGCATAGAGGGAAACGCGATTTCCATTGTTCCCGTTTGTACCATCCAAGTCATTTCGATAGGAGAACGAAGCGGTTGCCTCCTGCAGGAGAGCGGCCAGTTGCGAGTGACTGACTTTCCCGAGTACAAAGTCCATTTCAGGTGAAAATCTCTTCCGGCAAACTGATGCCAAGTCATAGGACAACCGTTTCACGATAGGAAGGGCTACAATTTCCCCTTCTGATTCCGTCCCATTCTTTGGATGGATCCGCCGGAATGATTGGGTGGATTCGATCATGGATGCTTCATTCATTTTAGTCAGCATCGGAAATTCCCTGATCCTTTGCGACCGAACATAGTGCTCAGGTTGAATTCCCTTCAATTCCAGCAATAATTCCGTCGAAGTGTCAGGTCGGTCCATACTCCTTTCTTCCCTAAATCTCCAAGAAGGCTCTGATGATAAGGGGATTGCCGCATAGGTGCTCTCTTCGTCCTCCGAAAGCCCGAGCAGATGATTGATGGCCCGATCAAGGAATTGGAAGCACACCCCGGCAGAAATTCCAAAGCGTTTCGCCACTTCGAGCAACTGTCCAAGAAGCACCCCTGCATCAAGACCTTGCAGACGGTATGAAAAGTTATTATATTTGTAGAAGTTTTTCCAAAACATCGTCGATACGAAAACCGTACCAAAGCAAGCGGACATATCAATGGTTCCACCAAGAGCCTTTGTTACATATGAATCGAAATTCCCTTCCCGCAGCAAAACCAGCCGGTGGTGTGCCGCATCATAATGGTATACGCCAGCAGGTAATCCCTCGATCTTCAAGTATACGTACAATTCGCTTGGATACAAAGCTCCCCCTGATGGCGGAAAGCGCCGGAATGACTGCATGAGCTCCTCAGATTCCGAGGATCTCGGTACCTGACTGACTTGGGTCAGGCCATAGGCATACCAGAGGAAATGACCGATTCCTTCGAGGTCCTGCTTTGAAGGCCCGATCTCCCCCTCGAGCGTCAGCGGCACCTCCAGTGATAGCGGAAAAACAGGCAAGTCATGGTAAAGCTTATACGTTAGCGGTGCATCATCCCAATCCACTTCCCAATCCGGCGGACTTGCCTTTTCGATATCAAAATGTAAATTGTGCAAAAATGCCTCTAGACTCATCCTCCAACCTCCTACGTCACCGCTTATGGAAAAGGATGCGGATGCGGATTGAGCTGTTCGAAATCAAGCGGCCGTTCAGCATATCCAAGTTCCATCGGAACCCTCAGTATCCTCTCAAGCCCCGTTATGCGGGTAAGATGATGGCCGAATGTCATCGGCAGCATCCCCGGGATCAGGACTTTCACGCAATGTAATCCATTCCGTGCAATCTCCGGTGTCGTCTGATCCACCACAATCACCTCGAGTTGCAATCGGCGAAACTGCTGAAGGATTTCCTGCAAATCTTCCGTCAAGTCCGGATGGTTCACCTTTTCCCCATATTCTTCAGCGAAAGTTCTCATCGGGCGGTCATCATCCAGCAGAAACTGCAGTCGCTCTTCGGCTTGCGGTAAACCGTACAGCATGCCATGATCATCCATTTTCCGTACCAGTGAGGAATTCTGCAGCATTTTCTCAACCTCATCCCGGTTCTCTT
Source organism: Peribacillus sp. FW305-BF15 (assembly GCF_058783805.1). Lineage (NCBI taxonomy): Bacteria > Bacillati > Bacillota > Bacilli > Caryophanales > Bacillaceae > Peribacillus > Peribacillus sp. FW305-BF15. Next base: position 118,003 of record NZ_JBYSYV010000004.1, read on the forward strand.
CCAATTTATCGTCAAGTGTCAGCATCATGCCGGCCAACTCGAAGACCGCGCTTTTCACAGCCCGGACCGGGTCGAGATGGGCCCCTGCCGCACAGATGATATTCAATCCTTTTTGTTTCCTGTTTTTCGCCAGCGCCCATACGCTCGGTATACCATGTTCCATTGTCGCATTAAACAAATGGATGTCATATCCCGCTGCCGCCCTCGCCCTATCAATCATCAGCTCAAGTTCTTTGTCATTTGCAGAATAAGGGTCAAGGCGTGTGAGTGGCAGCTGCGCATACCAGGTCAGCAGGAACGAATCACGTTCGACCACTTCCATGATGCCGTAGAAAATGGCCTCCTCCAAACTTCCCCCTAAAGCACAGCCATTGGAAGTTTCATAGACAAATCCATGACCGCAGCCCAAGCTGTAATAGGAAAGCAATTCCGGGACCAAGATCGGCCTCTCTTGCAAGAATGAGTGGCCCCATACCCAATCTATCGAGCGGTCGGGATTAAACGGTTGAAACGGGAAATCATGCTGTGCGTAATTTTCCTTCGAGTGCACCCCGATCCTGGTGGGATCGAGCGCAGAATCTTTCAGGTTGTTGTAGCTGTCATGTATGACTGTCCGTTTACCTCGGGGCTCCATTCCGCAATACCTTTCCAATCCCTCCAATATGGCCGTCATCTCACTGACCGCATATGAGAGAGTCCGGCCAGCCGCCCCCTCATCGCCTATGAATAAAGGCAAATTAACACTTACATCGGCAAATGGCGGCACAAGGTCTATCATTTTATTATTCAGGAATCCTGTGCGGTGGTCCAAGTAATCCTTGGCCAGCACTTCATTCAGCTCATCCATTGAACGAGTTCGGTAACTGTCGGGACTGATTTTCGGACTTGGCTGCAACGAAATTCTTGCACGCTCTTTCGAGTCATCAGGTAATGTTGAGCAAACCGGACACAATGGATCTGGTAAAAAGGAATGCCAAGAACCATTCAGCGTTTTCAGGCTGATTAAAGATACATGCCCTTCCGAACGGGCGCGCTCTCCTTTCATCACCTTCCTTACCTCTGCACAAATCAAGTGGGCCATCTGTAAAAGGCCAGTGCGGGATGCCGCCGGATCACGCTCCATCCCCCCATTTTCCTCCAGCTGCTGGCGGATTCCCCACATTTCTTTTCGATCACGCCCGGCCATGAGATGCCTTTGGTCCGCACACTGTGAGCAGCCAGGAACACCAGGGTGCACCAACGGCCCTACCACTCCCTCTCCAAATGATACGAACCCCCGCAGCCATGGAATGCCCGCTTGCCTTATCACCTCTTCCGCCTTTACATGGACAGCGGGATTCCAAGCATCTTGCAGCAGAAGGACCATCGCCGTGGTTTGCGGGATTCCTGCCTCGAAATCGGTTTGGCGATTCACCTGATATTGGCCGGACAGGTCCCCATGAACATGGTCGGCCAACACTCCTTCCCCGACAACCAATACGTCAGTTTTCACCCTGATTCCTCCTCTCGCAAAAACACCCCGAACACACCTGCCATTTCTTCCTTCAAGAAAGGTTCCAGATCCATTTCGAAAACGTGAATTCGCTTACTGTTCTTCTTCAAAACTTGAATGGCGGACTGTACCAGTTCGGAATTCCCTTTCACCCCGCATGAAGGAATCACAAGATCCACCTTTTCTTCTTCAAGAACAGGTGATGCCACTAAACCTGGAGCTGTTAAGCAAACGGTCTGGTTTTGGACTTTCATGACGGCCTTTTGCAATGCGTTCCGTAATGCGATCGTTACATTCAAACCGACAGCGCCGGACCAGCCATCGCTCGTTCCTGCCCAAACTACCGGGAAGCCTGACACTCCCTCACCCAAGGCGATGATCGGATCTCCCTGCAGCCGGGTCAACGCTTGTAGATAATACCTGCAGCGCTCATCTTCCACTTGAGCCAATTGCACCGTCACAAGTTTCTCTTGGTTGAATCGCTCATTTAAAAACGCTGTATCCAAACTGCTTTGCAGTCCACGGCAGACACATTCAGCAAATGTTTCCCCTGCTCCGACACCGATCGATTCCTTTATTTCATCTACTCCCTGAACCGGAGGAAGAGTCGCAACGAGCTGGCTGAGCGTTCTGGATGCATATGCTTCAACTCCTGCAAGACCGGTTTCCCTCCTCGCTTCCTCATGCGTCAGATCTGAACGGATGATTTCGGGCAGGAGTCCGGCCGGACCGGATGATAGCGGATCCACGACCTGAACGCGGCATTGAGCCAGCGGCAGCTGTTTTAAATCCCCCTCATCCCAACGATGAAAGATACCGGATTCCGCGGATGTCAACCGGGTGAAATACATAAATACTTTCCCCGGTTCAACCGGGTCCGAATTCTGTTCAAGCCGCCGTTCAAAATCTTCAACCCATGCAGCAGTCCCTTTACCCGTCACGCCAGGGTGGGGAATGAACGGATGCCATTTTCCCTCCAATGTATCCATATCCAACAGATAAAATTGATTGGCTTGTTCTGCTGTCGTAACGCCTGCAGCGTCTTTAAACCATTCGAATACCATTATATTGGCTAACATCGCTCCGGCTGTGGCGGAAAAAGAAGATGATGCCTGATTCTTTTCCAGCTCAGCTTGATGTAAACGATGCCACGCTGACTCCCAGCACCCCTTGGAATCCGGATGGACGAGCGGTCCAGCCATGCCTGCTTGATTGATGATCAACGCAGGAAACAGGATCTTTTCCCCTTGCCTGCAAACCGAATGAAGTTCTCTTAATTCCTCTATATCACCCTCCTGTGACACATATAAGATCGAGTCAAAAGGCCGCACGATCTCCCGCCATTCAATCTCATTTCCCTTTTCAAGCATAACCTCCTCTATGGCAACCTCGTCGTCTGTCTTACGCGCATGTGCCACGATCTCGTTCAATCTTTTTCTATTGGTCGGTACCGTGTCCGTAATGAAGATATGGAAAGCAGGCAATCCGGATTCGATCAGCGAGGACACCAATGAAAGGAACAAGGGGCCAGAGCCTATAGCCAACGCCTTTTGCTTTCGATAAGTTTCAAAACGGTGAGCCCCCGAATCGCCGCAGCTTTCCAGGAATTCGATTTGCGAAGCATACCTTTCAAGAACTTGTTCCCTTAATTGATGGGGACTGTCCTGGCTTACATCCCGAACAAACCCATTCCCGTACAAAACCTCGGCGATTTCCATCACCCGCTTCCGGTATGGGTCAGGCAATCCATCCGTCAACTCGCTTAATGTATGGTTCCCGTTGAACATCGGCAATAACTTTTCAATCCACTGGACGATCGAGCTGCCTTCCATACGGAACGAACTTATGTTATTCCTGAAATACACTCCTCTGTTTGGTTCCGGAAGAAAAAACGTATCCCTTTTCACTTTCAAACGCATAGAAGGGGTCAAATTCACCATTCCGCTCCTCCTAACCCGAAGCATTCTAAGTTCTGCTTCATCAATTCACTATCATCCTATGTACGACAATTTGTCTCTTATGTCTAATGCCATAAAGAAAAGTCCCTGCTGCACCGCAGGGACTTTTCTTTAGAAGACCTGAAACCTTAACCGCCGCAACGTCCGCAACGACCGGCGCACCCTCCGCAACGACCGCCGCACCCTCCGCAACGTCCGCATCCACCACAGCGTCCACAGCGACCGCCGCAACCAAAGCAACCGAAGCACAAGAAACAGCCAAAACAACCAAAGCCGCCCACACCAATGAATTGCCGGGACGAATCATCCAAACTATACTGGTTTTGCTCCCAAGGAACTGGCTGAGTCACCTGGAAATCATCGACATTCAGATTTTGCAATTGATTTTGAAATTCATACATCTTATATAACCTCCGTTTATTATTTATAAGGTAGAGCTTAGATTAGAAAGGGAAGCCAGAACGAAATGGTCAGGGAATTAACACCACGTCAAGTATTCCCTCCAACAAAATATGTAAAGGGAGTGGGTATTGCTACTGATTACAACGCCCATTTCCCATTAAAAGACCCATGAAAAAACAGAAAACCGGAAGGGTAATACCCTTCCGGTTTTCATGATCGCCTCTTCAATTAGCATTGTCGTTTCCCTTTATGTATAGCCTTTTCAATCAAAGTCCCATTAGTTATGCAGTTGTTCATAACGAGTCCAGTTGACCGATTTTTCCAGCACGATTGATATCAATACTCCCATTATGAGCCCATTCGTCAAAAAGGGCTGTAATAGCGCGGGCAGGTTCGAAAATGCAGTAGGCAGGACATTCATCAAACTCACGCCAATCAATACTGGCACGGCAAGCCTGAATATCGTGTCTGAAGTGAAATTCTGACCCTTGACGCTGTTGAAAGCCGTACCGAACAGCTGAAGGTACGCAACGAACAATACTGCATTCCCGACTGTTATCGGCATCGTGGCCAGGAAAGAGATGAAAGGGGGAATGAGCCCGATTATGGTCAATAACATGCCTCCAAGCAAGAAGGGCTTCCGCTCATAGATTTGGGTGCTCTGCAAAAATCCAATCGATGAAGTAAAAGGTGTATACGGAACAAGTCCAAGCAGCGGAGCGAAAATGGTAAATCCGCCAGTCATGAATAAAGAATTTCGATACTGCTTATGTTCAGCTTCATCACCGATTAATTCCGATGCAGCCTGAATGGAAGCGAACGTGTTGCACAAATTCAGCAATCCTGCAAAAAAGGAAATCGCTATGATCCCGAATTGAAGGTTTGGAGCACCTAATGGGAAAAATGAAAAAGCGGCACCCGTCGATCCCATTTCTCCCCCGGCCACCGGAAATAGCAGCTCGTAAAAAATCCATCCCACTATAATCCCGATCAATATGGAGAAATTGCTTATTGTCCTTGGTCCTTTTATTTTTAATATACTGACTAGAAGTACAATCCCCACTGATAGGAAACTGACCGGGATGTTGATTTCGCCATTCTCCGTAATCCCCAGCATCCCCTTAAAGAAGACAAAAATGAGCTGGAACGTCAAAAGGAATAAATAAACCGTCATGACCATGGGAGTGAAAATCTTCTGGACATGAGATATCAGGTTGAAGGCAGAAATAATGAGGGTCACGACACCCGCAGCAATGAGGCCAGTAGCTATGCCCCCTCCTATCTCAGCATAACCGAGACCTATGGATGGTGCAGATAAACCTAAATTAAGCATCACTCCCCACAATAGACCGGAGTGACCTTCCATAAGCGGATACTTATGCCCCTTCCACCCCTGAAACACGCAAGCGATCCCCGTGAAAATGAGTGAGCTTCTCATGGTCATTTCCGTAACATTGGGAGGAAGATCAAAAGCTGCGCCAATCGATATGGGCACAACTACCGTATTTGCAAAAATAAAAAACAACCATTGAAAAGAAGAAAATAGAGTCACAGAAGATCTCCAACTTTTCATAGATTCCATCTCCTTTGAACATGATACTTTTCAAACTCATGGTGAATTTCACTTGTCCTTCCCTTGAAAATGGCGAAAGGACAGCACCATGTTAATAGACGCGGTCCCGGATGGTCCGCTTCTGCATTGCTGGACACATGATTTATGTCATATGACCTTTGCAGATGCATGAGAAATGATAACGTTCCCATTAATAGTAACAAAGACTGCGGCTCCCCGCTAATTTGTTTGCTTGGATAAAGGATGCAAGGCAGGCAAGCAGAGCGTTTTAAAATATAATAATGATAAAGACTGGGGGGTAATTCATATAGCCAAAAAAATCACTTCCACAGCATATAACATATGTAAATAAAAGTACACGGAAGCCGCCAAAAACGAAAAAGGAAATCCGGAAATATCCAGAAATCCTTTTTTGGTTCAGCCCTACCGTTCAATGGACTGCTTTTGTTTATATAGTGAACCGGAAACCAAGTTCCCCTTGTAAATGACCGCTTTACGTTCCGAACGCCTGGCAACTGCCTCTGCAGAACAGCTTGCGTCAATTAACACCAGACTTCCGGAATCCCCAACTTTCGGCCATGCCTGGTTACCCTTATCATCCAATGGGGTTTTTCCGCCAGTTATATATCCGAGTGTCCGGGAAAGCGAGACTTCATCAATCCATTTGAAACGTTCTGCGAGCCTTCCTGCCCTCTCCAAAATGTCACCATTCCCAAGAGGTGACCATACATCAAAGATATTATCATTTCCTACTGATACTTCAACCCCTCTTTCATGCAATAAATCAACAGGGGGCATCTGCCTGTTGATCGGGACACTGGTGACGATGGAAATCCCCGCCTCCCTAAGAATGTCAGCCAGTTCATAGGCTTCTTCCCTGGATACGTCCCCGATTCCGAACGCATGGCTTAATGCCACCCTTCCTTCCCAGCCCGCTTGCTTGGTCAGAGCTGCCAAACGTTTCATGGTGAACGTGCCCAGATGGCCGGGATCATGTAAATGCAAGTCCACATCAGCATTAGCTTCCACTGCTAAATCCATCAATTGCACGAGCGATGCTTCAATATTGTTATCGACAGTGGCCGGATCCACCGCCCCGACGATTCCTGCTCCGTTTCGCAATGCCTCCCTGACAAGCTTGACAGAGCCGGACCGCAGCAAACCGTGCTGCGCAAATGCGACGATTTCTGAACTGAGTCGATTGGAATAGCCAGCAAGCGCCTGCTGAACTTGCTCTAAGTTTTGCAAGCCCGCTTCCGGATAGATATCAACATGAGTCCGAATATGTGCAGATCCGGAAGCTAACAGGATTTCCAGTAAAGATTCTGCACGTTTACATGTACTTGTTGCAATGGAAGGCAGAACCCTCTTCTCATTTTCAAAGCGTTCAATGACACTTGAAGAAGGAGTGCACGCTCTCCAAGCATCCCCCATCAGCGTCTTATCAAGATGGACATGCTTTTCAATGAAGGATGGAAGCGCCAGCAATCCTTTTGCATCTTCCACTGGTAAATCATCACGTACGACTTCCCCATCTTTGACTATCTTCGTGATCCTGCCATCCTCCATCAACAGATGAAATAACCCGGTGATCGTTCCTGTAACTCTTTCATTCTCTTTTCGATAACCACATTCCAAACGAACATTCTTTAACCAATAGATTCTATTCATGATCTTCTCCCTTCTTGAACCATATCTTCAATTCGACTTCAAGGCAAATTCGCGATCAAGTCCGCCATAAACCAGGTTTCCATCGACCATGACCGCAGCCCGCGTCGATCTCCTGGCAACTGCTTCGGCAGCACATGATGCATCCACAAAAACCATAGTTGCGTCATTTCCCGCTTTCGGCCATAAACGATTTCCTTCATCGTCCAATGTCTTGACTCCGCCCGTAATGAATTGGAGCGATTGAGACAATGCATACTCGTCCTTCCAGTTGTACCTCTCAGCCAATCGGCCTGCCTTTTCCAGCATATCCCCAGTACCGAATGGGGACCAGGAGTCGTAAAAGCCATCGCAACCGAGAGCAACATGGACACCTTTCTCATGCAGTGAATCAATCGGGGGCATGACCCGGTTGATCGGAACTGTAGACATGATCGCTATCCCCATGTTTGATAATTCACTGGCCAGTTCATTCGATTCTCCTATTGAAACATCACCAAGTGCAAAAGCATGACTGATGGCCGCTCTGTTTTTCCAGCCTGCTTCATCGATCAAAGAAGCCAGTTTCTTGATCGTATATAAACCAAGATGACCGGGATCATGTATATGAATATCAATACCTGCATCAAATTCAACAGCCAAATCGACCATTTCATACAGGGAAGCTTCTATATTATTATCCACCCCTCCAGGATCAAGGCCGCCCACCAAGGACGCCCCTTCTTTCATCGCTTGTCTCATCAACCCTTTTGAATTCGTTCTTAGCAGTCCGTGCTGCGGGAAAGCCACGATCTCGTATGTCATTTTCCCTTTGAAACGATATAGGGCACGTTGAATCTCTTCCAAGTTCTTCATACCAATGTATGGATCGATATTTACATGCGTCCTTACATGTGTTGCTCCGCCGCTTAACAATAGTTGAAGCATCCGTTCAGCCCGGAGCTGTCCAGTTTCAGCCAGTTCTGCAAGCTCTTTTGCTTCTAATTTTAAGCGTTCGATTAAGTTCGGAACCGGAGTGCATGATTTCCATGGCAGTCCTAAATACGTCTTGTCGAGATGGTTATGCATCTCTTTAAAAGGAGGAAGTGCAAGCAGCTTTCTCGCGTCGTGAACAGGACCATCCGTTTTCAAAGGCATAGTTGAAGCCAATTGCATGTCCTCTATGATCCCATTTTTTATATACATGTTGTATGTAGCTGTTTTCGTCCGATCAATTCGTTCATTCTCAAAAACAAATCCACTATCAAGCGTAACGTTTGTAAGCCAGTATGCTTCATTCATCCAATCACTCTCTTTAATAGAAAATTAAACACCTGTCGTCTCAAAAGGTGAAATGGATCCACTAACAACATTGCCCCTGAAGATGACAGCTGCACGCTTTGCCCTTCTAGCCACCGCTTCCGCAGAACAGCTGGCTTCAAGCAACACGATATTCGCCTCATCCCCGACATTAGGCCATGCCTTGACCCCGTCTTGGTTTAATGGGGTCTTCCCTCCTGTTATGAATTGCAGGCTTTGCGCCAAGGAACGTTCTTCAATCATGCGAAACCTCTCGGCAAGGCGACTGGCCTTTTCCAGATTGTCCCCGATGCCAAAGGGTGTCCAATGATCAGTGATGCTGTCATTACCCAATTCCACTTTCACCCCTTTTTCATGAAGCAGGGGGATGGGGATCGTTCTGAAGATGGGCACTGTGGATGTAATCGATATTCCTGTTTCCGAAAACCTTTCGGCTATGCCCGTAGCCTCCGGGACTGAAAGATCTGCCAACCCGCTGGCGTGGCTAACCGTGACCCTTCCTTGCCAGCCTGCGTCTTCCGTCAGTGAAGCAAGTCGCTGCATGGTGAAGAGACCAAGGTGATCCGGATCATGTAAATGGACATCGATATCGGAATTGGATTCAACCGCGATATCCATGATCGTTTCAAGTGACCGCTCTATGTTTTCATCAATGGTGGCGGGGTCTACGCCTCCTACCAGATTCGCCCCATTCTTCATGGCCTCCCTTATTAACCGAACGGAATCGCTGCGTAAAAGTCCATGCTGTGGGAATGCGACGATTTCATATGTCAATTTATCCTTATAGCCTTCCAGTGCTTGAATGGTCGCTTCCAAGTTCTTCAGTCCGATGACGGGGTCGATGTTGCAATGTGTGCGTATATGGGTAGATCCGAAGTTCAATAATAAATCGAGCATTTTCTCTGCTCTGACTTTAGCGGTAGGCAATAATTCGGGCAGCAAGACCTGCTCTTCCTCTATCCGGGTTTTCACGCCATTAATGGCAGGCATGCAAGCCTTCCACGGGCCGCCATAATACGTTTTATCAATGTGGATATGCATTTCCTTAAACGAGGGAACCATCAGGAGACCGTGAACATCATGCTGCGGATCCTGATCCGTTATCGATTCCTTCGCCGATAAAATGGAAGAAATTTTCCCACTTTCAATCTTGATGTGGTAATTGCCGGTTTCAGTGCCGGTGATCGTTTCATTTTCATTATAAGTAAAACCATTTTCCAAGCGGACATTCGTTAACCAATACGATTGAGACATTACACTCACCCTTTCATTCCAGATTGACTATGCATCACTTTCATTATAGTTTTAAAGATCAACAAATAATTTCAGTATTTTTACTCGTTTTTATGTTATTTTTACTTATTGTTCCAAAGAAAAAGGCTCACCCTAATGGATGAACCCTTTCTTCTTATCTCACATCACTTGATCGTTACGTCATTTATCTCCAGGTAGCCTGAAGGGCTGATTGAAAATCCTTTTACTTCTTTGGCTACTGCAGCAACATTTTCTATGACCCTTACAGGAATGTACGGGGTGTCAGCCATTTCGATTTCCTGTGCCTCTACGTATAGTTCTTTGCGTTTCCCTTCTTCTTTTTCCTTCCTGGCGGCATCTATTAAACGATCAACCTTTTGATTGCTGTAAAAGAATGTGTTACCTGCCGCTCCCTGTGATTCCGTATGAAAAAGGTTATATTGATTATAATCAGCATCCCCGGTCGCGTTTCTCCAACTGATGATGAACATTTCCGATTGTCCTTTATTCACTTGTTCCACGAATGAACCGTACTCCATGACCTGCACTTTCAAATTAATCCCGATCCCTTTCAGTTGGGATTGAAGCACCTCAGCCAAGTTGACTCTTTCTTTACTGTCCATTGTCAGGATGGTCGCATCCAAGCCTTTTGAATATCCTGCTTCGGCCATCAGTTTCTTTGCTTCCTTTAAGTTGTAATCATAGGCTTCGAGATCTTCGTTGTACCCGAATACTTTAGAGCCCATCAAGGAGTTCGCCTTTACTCCCACATTATTGAAGACACCCTTTATAATCGAGTCCATCTCAATGGCATGGGCAATGGCTTTACGGACCCTTTCATCATTGAACGGTTCATTATTGACATTGAACCCTAAATATTCGGTACCATACCCTTCACTGCGGTAAACATCCATTGACGGTGATGATTCCACCTGATCCATGACCGCTACAGGAAGCGGCTCGGCGATATGCGCTTCACCGGTTTCTATCATCGATATCCTCGTGGAGTCTTCCGGGACGACCTTGAAGATGACCTTGTCCACTTTTGGCTCGTCTCCCCAATAGCTGTCGTTTTTCGTCAATGTGATTTCCTGGCCTGGGGACCATGAATCAAAAGCGAAAGGACCGGTTCCATTCGGTTCCTGGATAATCTTTTTGCCGTACTTTTCAATCGTTTTCGGACTGATGATTCCGCCTTCGTGATTCGCCAATATGGAAAGGAGAGGGGAAAAAGGCTCCTTCAGGATGAATTGCACGGTAAATTCATCAACCGGTTTCACCTCTTTCACCATATCGAATACTACCGCTCTGGGAGAAGCGACCGCCGGATCCAATAGTCGATCAAACGTCTTCTTTACCGCATCTGCATTAAATGGTGTGCCATCATGAAACTTTACATCTTCCCTAAGCTTGAATTCCCAGGTCGTGTCATTTATTTGCTTCCATTTTTCTGCTAGCATTGGCTGTATCTCACTATTCTCATCCCGCTGTACAAGACCTTCATAGATTTTATGGTGAGTGACGCTAGCGGCGTTAATCGTGGACATGAACTGCTGATCCAAGTTCTCAGCGTCGGATAGGCGGGCAATGACCAATGTACCCCCTTCGTTTGATGCTTTGTTCGGATCACTTTCTGTTGTGCTTACGTCATTGTTAGAAGAACAGCCTGTAATGATGATAGCCATGATCATGACTAGAAAAAGCTTTCCTGCCCCACGTTTTACCCCCATGGTCTTCTACCTCCCAATTTCATTTTTCGAACATTTATCTAATTATAGGAAATATTCTGACTATTTCTTTCGAATATCTTTACTATGTTTTTCATTTTCTTTACTTGTTTTCACAAATGGCTTCTGCAGCGCTTACCGATTCAACGACCTTGAATGATGGCTTAAACAATTCATTCTCGGGAAGCTCCTGATAGTCCCTTTCCATATAGCCTCTTCTCATCTTATTGAAATATTGCTGCCCCTTATATTTGATTTCCGTTAAATCAAGGTCGGGGATTATTTGATCCTTCATGACCACCTTTCCATTGATGATCGATAATTTAACGTCCCTCCCGGATCCGCTTGCGAACATGGTTCGAATCGGATCATCGATTACCCCCATATGGAAACCGTCCAGGTCAATCGCGATGATATCCGCCTTGGCCCCCGCAGCGATGCGTCCTAGATCGTTCCTGCCAAGAAAAGCGGCCGCATCCAGTGTGGCTGACCGGAAGAAATCGGCATAGACAGAGCCTTCCGTTTCTCCTGCCGCCAGCCGTGAGAGCATGCTGCCTGTCCTGACGTTCTGGAACATATCAGGAGGGAATGTGTCCGTTCCGAGGGCTATATTGATCCCAGCCCGTTTATATTTGGCAAAAGATTCTAACGCTTCCCCATGCCTCCCGATGATCAGAGGGCAATGGATCACCGTTGTATTCGTTTCCGCAAGCAGCGCCAAGTCATCACCCTGGCCATATTTTGCTTTACTGTATCCTGAAATAAAGTGGGCGTGCGGGATCCCTGTTCTTGGACCGAGAAAGCCAAGGTCATACAAATATCTGATCGGTGTAACATGATGGGCTTCCCAGATGGTGCTGAATTCAAAACTTCCTTGTGCTGCATGAAGCTTAATGGGTACATTCAATTTTTCGCTGTAATATTTAATCTGTTTTAATTGATCGGCCGTTTGAGACTCAATCCGTTCTGGAGCAAGCATCCCCCTGACCATGCCTTCATGGGCTCCATCGAACTTTTCCACAAACTCGACCGCTTTCCGTAACCCCGCTTCACCGGCTTTTTCATCCCAATGCAGTTTGATTTTCCCGTCAGGCTGGACGGCTCTCATTCCTGATTGGAAACTCGGGCCAAGGTAAATCCTTAACCCCAAGCCAGCGGCATGTTCTGCGGCAGCTGCCAATTCATCATAGGTTTCAGCCCAGCTTTTATAAAAGACGGAAGTAATGGGCATCGCCGTCGTCACGCCATGCAGTATGAGCTGTGAATAAGCATATAGTGATTTAAAAGCTTCTTCTTCCTTGGTCATTAATTCGGGATGTCCGCTTTTTATATAATTCTCCGACCAAAGAAGGTTTTTCTGTCTGTCGGCACCGGCTTCAAAATGTAAAATATCATGGTCAATGTCCCCTAATGCATTTAAATCTATGAACCCGGGACTGATAATCGCATGACCGGCATCCATTACCTCGTCCACTTCTTCTGGATAATTTTTTCCGACATACAAAATCGTGTCTTTTTCATAAACGATCTCCGCGTTTTCCAAAATGACATGATCGCACCCATCATACCCGATTACATATCTTCCTTTAAGTTTGGTTTTCATCTTATTCCCCTTTCACCATCGCGGCAGCGTCTTCGCGTTCGTCATATCGCTTTTCATCTACATAGGCCCTGGCATGGCCCCAGAAATATTTAGTCGGCTGCATATACTTTTCGAGCCCTGCACGCTTTATCGTTGAAAAGGCCTCCTCATTCGCTTCATCAAGCACTGTACTTTCATGGACCGTCCGTACATTCCTGCCTTCCATGATCAATTTCCCATCCACGATGACATGCTCCACATCATTCGCCACAGCTTGAAATACAAGCCGGTGAACATGCATGAATTCAGGGGTCAGGTGAGGCTGATGAAGATTGACCGTAATGACATCCGCTTTTTTCCCGATCTCGAGGGAGCCTATTTCATCATCCCAGCCAATGCATTTCGCAGCATCTATCGTGATCATTTCCAACAGCTTGCCTGGCGGTAAATAATAGTAGTCCCTAAGGGCGGCCTGGTGAACGAACTGTGTTTTCCTCATTGCCTGAAACATATCGAAACTTGTCGAAGGGGACGTCCCATCAGTGGAGATTGCCACAGTTGCACCCATCTCCAATAATTCAGTTATCGGGGTACGGGCATGAACCTGGCCAAATCCAGGTGATGCACTGACGTTGGTACCTGTTTCTGCCAGTATTCTTGCTTCATCGAAGGAAATGCCCCGACAGTGCTGTAAATGGACATCCGGACCCAATAGGGCATTTTCCTTATCCTGTATCGCTAAATGGATCATCCCGCCAAAGGCATCTGAGTGAATGCGTGTGTTATATTTCCTGGCAATCTCCCTTATTTTCTTCGCTTGATACAGGTCATGGTCGGTCAGCCCATAAAGCCTGTCAGGAGATGTCGGATTGGAGGGATCCACCGATGTAACGATAACAAATGGTGTAATGAAGGCTCTCGTGCGGTCCTCATTTTCATGGTTCAGCGCCTCGATCACCGCTTCGGCCCCCTGTAATACTTCTTCATAGGTAACTTCCTTTACCACTCTCTTTCCGTCGATCCATCGGCTGAATGAATGGGGCCATGGAGGATTGCAAGGACCCGTGCATACCACTTCCCTGATTCCCACTTCGGCGTATGCTTTTGCATGATTGATGGCGAAAATCGGTTCATCGGACCGCGGCATGGATCCTAACACGCTCACCCCAGTCGTCACGCCAGCCTTCAATCTCTCAAGGGCGGATAGCTTTCCTTCGTAATACCAAAACTCATCCGTTACAAAATGTTTGTACGTATTCGTCATGATCGGCATCCAAAAATCAATATTCTCCATGGCAATCGTTTTGAACATGGAATGTCCCCCATGCCCATGAACATCTATCAATCCGGGCAATATGCACTGATGGCTGCAATCGATGACTTTTACTGCCTCATACTTCGATTTCAGTTTTTCGGTCGCATCTACAGCTAAAATCCTTCCTTGATGTATGGCGACGGCGCCATCTTGCAGAATTCTCCTGTTTTGATCCATGGTAATGACGGTCCCATTGATTAGCAGTAAATCTATCATACTTTCCCTCCTAATTGAGAAGACAGCATAACATCCTTATGCTGCCTTCCTTTTGTGATGAATTCCTACTTCACGGTTACGTCATCAAGCATTAAATAATTTGCCGGATTCAGCCAAAGTCCTTTAACTGTCCCGCCATATACGGCCAAGTGTTCATAGTTACGGATAGGAACATATGGAACTTCTTCTCTTTCAATTGCCTGTGCCTTCGAATATAGTTCCTTACGTTTATCGCCATCCGATTCTTTACGTGCATTTTCAATCAATTTATCCACTTCCGGATTGCTATAGAATGAACTATTTCCCGCAGCACCCTGGGATTTGCTATTGAAAAGATTGAATTGATTATAATCTCCATCCCCGGTAGCATTGCCCCAGCCGCCTATCGATACCTGGTGCTCGCCCTTGGCTGTCGCATCAATGTAAGCCCCATACTCAAGGACTTGAATCTTGACCTTAATTCCAATTCCTTTTAACTGGGATTGAATCACCTCGGCCATATTGATCCTTTCCTTACGGTCACTCGTCGTCAGGGTAAACTCCAAACCATCCTTGACTCCCGCTTCAGTCAAGAGCTTCTTCGATTCATTAATATCATAGTCATAGCCTTTTATATCCGGATCGTAACCAAACACCTTTGGACTCATTGTTGAATTTGCCCTCGTGCCGACATCGTTATAAACCCCTTTGATGATGGAATCGACCTCGATGGCATGAGCGACCGCCTTACGGACCCTTACATCATCAAAGGGCTTTTTCTTAACATTGAAGCTTAAGTATTCAACGGCAAGTCCCTCTGTGCGATATAAATCCATCGTGCCCGACGCTTCGATCCTATCAATCTCCGTCACTGGCACTTGATCGGTCACATGCGCTTCACCCGTTTCAATCATCGCAATCCTCGTGGCATCTTCAGGGACCACCTTGAATACAACCCCATCAATCTTAGGCTTATTCCCCCAATAGTCCTTGTTTTTCGAAAGGGCGATTTCCTCACCAGGCTTCCACGATTTAAAAACGAATGGCCCTGTCCCAACGGGGTTTTGAGCCAGTTTGTCACTATTTTCCTTAATCGCTTTAGGGCTGATGATGCTTCCTTCATTACTCACTAAAATCGATAACAGCGGAGCATAAGGATATTTCAGCTTGAATTGTACGGTCGTTTCGTCAATCACTTTAATTTCCTTGATCATTTCCAATTTACCAGCCTGCGGAGAAGCTGTTGCCGGATCCAGTACCCTGTCGAAATTGGTTTTCACCGCTTCGGCATTGAATGGAGCTCCATCATGGAATTTGACTCCCTCCTGCAATTTAAACTCCCAAGTGACATCATCCAGTTGTTTCCACTCCTTTGCGAGCAGCGGTTTAGGATCCATGTTCTTGTCAGGAACGACCAATGTTTGATAAACCTTTTCATAAACGACGTTTGCAGATGGAATGTCTGTTATGAAATGGGGGTCAAGTGTGGTCGCGTCGGATAAGCGCGCGACGATCAGCGTACCTCCTTCTTTCGCTTTTTCTACTGTTTCCTTACTGCCGGTTTCTTCTGTTGCACACCCTGATAAAACGGATGAGATGCCTAATAAAGAAGCAAAAAGCAACCCAATCATACCTTTTCTCATTCTATTTCCTCCCTTTTTAACCTGCCTTTGTTTCTCCAAGTAACTTACAGCTATGAGTACATCGGGCTTACTGTAAATTATAAAAAAAAACCGAATTTTATATTTTCAGAATCTTTACTCTTTTTTTAATTATCTTTACTGCTTTTCCGCATCATATTTACTTCAATCCTTTTTTTGAATAAATTGAATGAAAGAAAAGGAGGAAATCCAATGAAGCCAGAGGTCGTCATCAATAATACCGAATTGAATGTAAAAGAAAGAAAATCTCCGAAACTAAGACACTGGAAAGCCTTTTATAAAAAATTCAAGCGAAATAAATTGGCATTGGTAGGCGGGTACATCGTACTTTTTTATATTTTATTGGCTATCTTTGCCCCTTTGATCTCCCCGCAGGATCCCTATGAAATTGATTTGGTCAACAAACTCCAGACTCCATCAGCCGAACATTGGATGGGTACGGATGATAAGGGAAGGGATATTTTAAGCAGATTGTTATATGGAACACGGCTTTCATTAACGGTTGGGTTTGTCTCTGTTTTCTTCGGGGCGTTCATTGGCATACTCCTCGGGTTAGCAGCTGGTTATTACGGGAAATGGATCGATACCGTCATTATGAGGATTGTCGATGTGCTGCTGGCTTTCCCGGGAATACTGCTTGCTCTTGCCATCATTAGTGCCCTTGGTCCGAGCTTGATCAATGTAATGGTAGCGGTCGGCGTCTTTTCGATACCGATGTTTGCCCGGATTGTACGGGGTTCCACATTGTCAGTCAGAAAGCTGGAATATATCGATGCCATTCGTGCTTTGGGAGCGACTGACTTCACGATCATATGCAAGCATATTTTTCCGAATATTCTATCACCGGTCATCGTACAAGCTACATTACGTCTGGCAACGGCCATTCTGTCGGCAGCCGGATTGTCATTCCTGGGACTGGGAGCCCAGCCGCCCTCACCAGAATGGGGAGCGATGCTGAGCAGCGGACGGGATTATTTGTTCAGTGCCCCCCACATCGCTTTGTTTCCGGGGATAGCGATATCAACACTGGTACTTGGTTTCAACATCTTCGGGGACGGACTTAGAGATGCCCTTGATCCAAGAATGAAAAAATAAGGAGGAGAGAAAATGTTCGTATTCATTATCCGGCGGGTACTTCAAACGATACCGGTATTACTGGGAGTAAGTCTTGTTGTTTTCCTCATCATGCAAATGGTCCCGGGAGATCCGGCAACACTGCTTGCAGGTGAAGGAGCGACCAAGGAAACGATTGAATCGCTGCGGCATGAGCTTGGCTTGGATCGTCCAATCCTCTATCAATATGTTGACTATGTCCTTCATGCCGTTCAAGGTGACTTTGGGGAATCACTCCGAAGCAGCCGCCCAGTTTTGGACGAAATCATGGTCCGCTTGCCCATCACCCTTGAACTGGCACTTGCCAGCATATTCATAACCGTTGTGCTTGGAATGATCGCAGGAATCATCTCGGCCACCAAGCAATACTCGGCAGCTGACATTTCCATCATGATCGTTGCTTTATTGGGAATCTCGTTACCTAGTTTTTGGCTGGGTCTCATGCTTATCTACTTCTTTTCCGTGAACCTTCATTTGTTTCCGGTTTCAGGTTGGGGAACATTCAGACACATGATTCTCCCAGCCATAACCCTCGGGGCCGGCGGAGCGGCCATCGTTGCCAGGATGACCAGGTCGAGCATGCTTGAAGTCGTTCGCCAGGACTATATCCGGACCGCGAGAGCCAAGGGATTGAAAGAATATATCATCATTTATAAACACGGCCTGAAAAATGCACTCATCCCCGTCATTACCGTCGTTGGCCTCCAGTTCGGTGCACTCCTTGGAGGCACGGTATTGACAGAGTCCGTTTTTGCCATCAATGGACTTGGAAGATTGATAGTCGATGCAATCAGGACGAGGGATTTGCCGATGGTCCAAGGCGGGGTCCTCATCGCTTCCGTCATCTTCGTATTCATGAACTTGGCAGTGGATGTCCTCTATCGGTACTTTAACAAAAGAATAGACTTGAACTAAGGAGGTATGATGATGAATCAGGATGCTGATAAAATACTGGAGGTAAAAAATCTGCAGACCCACTTTTTCACTGATGAAGGAACGAGTAAAGCAGTCAATGGGATCAGTTTCTCCCTCAATAAAGGGGAAACGCTTGGAATCGTCGGGGAGTCGGGAAGCGGGAAAAGCATAACATCGCTCTCATTGTTAAGGCTCATTCCATCGCCACCCGGCAAGATTGCCGGCGGCAGCATCCTTTTTAAAGGGGAGGATCTGCTTACAAAGTCTGAAAAACAGATGCGGTCCATACGCGGGAATGAAATTTCGATGATTTTTCAGGAGCCGATGACGTCATTGAATCCCGTATATTCTGCGGGCGAGCAAATTGCGGAAGCGATCCGGCTCCATCAAAAGCTGGGAAAAAAGGAAGCATGGGATAAAGCCGTCGACATGCTTCGGCTCGTCGGGATCCCTTCACCTGAAAAGAGGGCAAAACAGGAGCCGCATGAGCTAAGCGGCGGAATGAGGCAAAGGGTCATGATTGCCATGGCACTTGCCTGCCACCCTGAGGTTTTAATAGCAGATGAACCTACAACAGCACTGGATGTGACAATCCAAGCCCAAATCCTCGAACTGATCAAGACGCTGCAAAAGGATTTCGGGACGGCTGTCATTTTGATTACACATGATTTGGGCGTCGTATACGAAACCTGTGATCGGGTCGCTGTCATGTACGCAGGGAAAATTGTTGAATACACCTTGGCCAAGGAAATATTCACAAACCCTAAACATCCTTACACCATTGGTTTATTGAACTCCCTTCCCCGTCTGGACATGGACCAGGAAGAACTGACCACAATTCCCGGGACCGTTCCAAGCCCTTACAACATGCCCAAGGGTTGCAGCTTCGCTCCCCGCTGTGCACATGCCAAGAGCATTTGTGAACAAGCCGTACCGGATCTCCAAGCCATCGGCCCAAGCACGGAGGTCAGCTGCTGGATGTTCACCCCCCAATGGGAAAAGGCATATGAAGCTCAAGAGAAGGTGGGGATTTAATGATGGGTGTACAAGCTGCAGAGAAAAAGGTTCTGCTTAAAGTGGATCAATTGAAGCAATATTTTCCGATAAAGGGTGGATTTTTCGGAAGGACCATCAATCATGTAAAAGCCGTTGATGACATTACCTTCGATATCAAACAGGGTGAAACCTTAAGCATCGTCGGCGAATCCGGCTGCGGGAAATCGACTACCGGAAGGGCCATCCTTCGATTGGATGAACCGACGAGCGGGAGCATTCACTTTCAGGATAGGGATTTACTGAGTTTAGGCAAAAAAGAAATGCGGCGTACCAGGAAGGATCTGCAGGTTATTTTTCAAGACCCCTTTGCCTCCCTCAACCCAAGACAGACGATCGGCAGAATTCTCGGGGAAGCTTTGGCAATCCAAAATGTAGTCCCTAAAGAAAACCGGAAGAGCCGGATTGAAGAATTATTGGGACATGTCGGGCTGAGACCTGAATCCATGGAAAGATACCCGCATGAATTCAGCGGCGGCCAGAGACAGCGGATCGGGATTGCGCGGGCTCTGGCCGTGGACCCCAAATTGATCATATGTGACGAAGCTGTATCTGCACTGGATGTCTCCATTCAAGCGCAAGTGCTGAATTTATTAAAATCCTTGCAGCGCCAATTCGACCTTACCTTTCTTTTCATTTCGCATGATTTAGGTGTGGTCAGACATATCTCGGATCGGGTCATGGTCATGTATCTCGGAAAAATAGTCGAAATAGCCGATAAAAAGTCCATTTTCGAACAGCCGCAGCATCCATATACAAGGGCATTGCTATCGGCCATCCCAGTACCGAATCCTGTACATGAAAGGGAACGGATCCTATTGACGGGTGATGTCCCGTCACCCATCGACCCGCCAAACGGCTGCCGCTTCCATACACGGTGCCCGTTTGTACAGGATATCTGCAAAACACAGCTGCCCGAACTGAAACGATCGGCACAAAACCATCAAGTGGCTTGTCACATTGTGTCTTAAGCTGTAGATTTCCGGAGGGGTCTTTAGTATGATACTAATAAACAGAATCATTCAAGTTATTTAAAAATATAACAAGCAGAGGTTCTCCATGCTAAGTTACGAGGGATTCACGTTAATTATCATGCTCTTCATTTTAGCTCCCATCATGGGAGCTATCGCTCTTTTATTTCTATTCATATTCGAGAAAAGGATCGATCTTCTTGAAAATAAAAACAAGGAGATCCGTCTGGAGCAAGCACTGCAAGAAGCACAATATAATAAATTGAACCAGCAGATCCAGCCGCACTTTTTGTTTAATACCCTGAATGTCATTCTGGGCTTGGCCCGCCTGAACAGGACGGCAGAATTGATACGGGCCTTAGAGGCTTTTTCGCAATTCCTGAAATTCAAGTATAAAGCATCGGAACCATTGATCCCCCTTTCCCAGGAAATCCAGTATACCCAGCATTATCTCGACATCCAGACCCTTCGCTTCGGTGATCGGCTCAAGATTGATATGGAGTGCCCGGAACCGTTATCAACCGCACTGGTCCCCCCCTTCATTCTCCAGACCTTGGTGGAGAATTCATTTAAACACGGGTTGGAAAAAAAAGTGGGTGAAGCCCTGCTGCATATCCGGTTCTACCTGGAATCGCAGATGGTGTATCTGGAAGTGGCGGACAATGGATTGATGGGAAATGAATCTTCCGTTACGGACGATGGCGGCCATGGCCTCGATAATATCCAAAAACGTTTATATTTGTATTTCAATGACCGTGCACAATTACATATAGCTTCCAATGAATCGGGAACAAAGGTAGAGGTATCATGGCCGCTGGTTTTTGATAGGAAAATGGAGGAGGCGGAGGAATGAATGTATTATTAGTTGATGACGAACCATTGGTCCTTGAACAAATGGAATATATGATTCAGTCCATTTACCCTTTTTGGAAATTTCACAAAGCTGCTGATGCCTGTCAGGCACTGACCCTCAACCAAAATCATAAAATCAACCTCGCTTTCCTGGATATTAATCTGCCGGGGCGATCGGGTCTTGAATTTGGTGAAGACCTAAGGGCGCTGAACAAAGAAGTCGAAATCATCATGGTGACCGCGCATCAAAGTTTCGATTATGCCCAGCAATCCATCAGGATAGGCGTGGTTGATTATTTAACGAAACCTGTAATAGAAAGCGATTTGCATAAAGTCCTTGCCAAGTATGACAAAAGGGAATCTTCCCATAACTATTCAACGCTTATTCACCATTCGCTTTCATTCATTCATGAAAACTATGCCGAAAAACTCTCCCTTTCGGACATCGCCCGTGAAGTGCATACCAATCCGACTTATTTAAGCAGGAAATTCCATGAAGAAGTCGGCACTTCATTTTCGGAATATTTAATGCACTATAGAATAAAGGCCGCAAAAAGGGCCTTGACCAATAACACCAGCTGGAGCATATCAGACGTCGCTGAAAAATCGGGTTTCAATAGCCAGCATTATTTCAGCACTTTATTCCGGAAGATAGAGGGAATCACGCCCAAGGAGTTCCGCGAGAAAGGAAAATGAACATTGCGATCACGTACATTTCAAGAATACGTACAAGGCCCCATTCAAGTCGGGATGGGCTTGGGGATCATCTCCCTCCTGGCACGCTGGGTGACAGGCACCACAATATTATCCTCCCCTGAATCGATGGTGAAGTATGGAGTTTTCGGAGGGATCGGATACGCCCTGATGGGAGCGATCGCCCTGTTCATGTTCAGCTTCATCGGGAAGAGGGTCCGGCAGGATTTCCCCGAGGGCTTGACCATCGGGGACTATTTAAAAGCCCGGCTCCATCCCCTCGGATATTGGATATTGATCGTGATCCTGGTCATAACCAGCTTACACATTTTATTCATTCAGGGAATGGCCGCGTCCACCCTATGTCAGTTTCTTTTCGATACGCCCCTCTATGTCGGGCTGTTCTTTTTTTTCGCTTTCTGTGTCCTTTATGCTGGATTCGGCGGGTTAAAGCTCATTCATGGATTCGCAGCTTTTCAGGTCATATCCATGTTTGCCGCAGTTATCTTGATTCCTTTATACTTTTTCGTCAAGGAAGGGATTCAGCCTGTTTATGATGGGATTCGTTTATACCATCCATACATGCTCGTAATCAATAAGTATGATTTATGGCGTTTTCTTTTTGCAGGACTTCTTGTCGGGTTCGGCCAGTTTTTCTTTGACCTGACTTCGTGGCAGCGATTATTCATGATAGAAATGAAAAAGGTTCGATTGACATTCTCTTTATCCGGCCTTATATGGATCATATTCCCGCTCTCCTTTTCATCCCTGTTCATCATGGTAATCTTTACGGGCGGCTTCACTGATATACATTCGATTCTGGCTGGATTGGCAAATAAAATAACGACACCATTCTTTTTCATCCTTTTTGTGCTCTGCGCCATCAGTGCAATCACCTCAACCTTCGGTGCCTGCCTGCATTCATTGGTAAGCCTGATCGTAGCCAATATTCTTGAACCATTACAAACAAAAAAAAGCGACCAGCAAAAAATAAGGATGGCCTGCCTGCTTTCGATCTGTATTGGAGGATTGGTTTTCGTTGCCACACTCTTCTATTCCCCAAACCTATTGGAGCTCTTATTTTATTCAGGCAATATATACTCGGCATTGCTGGCTCCAATCCTGGTTATCGTATTCAGTAAAGGAAAAGTCGCTGATTACATACCGATAAGCGCGGTCCTGGCGATTGTGGCTTCATATATCATCCAGCCTCATGTAAGTGAATTCCAAAGCATATGGTTCAGCGGATTGGCTTCATTGACGATCCTGTTGATTTGTACGATCCTTACCCTTATCAAGAACAAATGGAGGATCGTGAAAACAAAACCATGAATACGGCCACCCCCCATTCATTATGCATGAATGGGGTTCTTCTTTAATCTCGTAAAAACTTAGCTAGCCACCTTCCTGAAATACCGATAAACCTTTTCTAGCTTTTGCGTTTGTTTCCCCTTTGGGCTTTCCATATTACCGAATTCGAAAAACTTCACCTTCTTGATTCCGACAAAATTGAATAGTGCTCTTTTCATCAATATTTTATGCGCATCATTCAACCAGAGAAGCGGATACTTTGCAGGTCCCTTCATCGTGGACACACATACGACCGACTTTCCTTTCAGAAGGCCTTCCGGGAACAAGCCCTTTTTATCCCTGTAGGCAAAATTCGCAGAAAATAATTGATCGATGTATCCCATCAGCATGGCCGGTGGCCTCCCCCACCAGATCGGATAGACAAAGACAATCTTGTCGGCCCAAATAATTTGATTTCTATATTTTTCAAACTGAGGATCACGATGCATATCACGCCTTCGTTTATGCTCATTGAACTCCAAGAGCGGATTGAAGCCCTCTTCATATAAATCCAAGACCTGCAGCCCCTTTATGTTCGGGTTCTCCTTACTTCCCTTGACGACTTTTTCTAAAAAAGCATAGCTTAGGCTTTTATGATTTGGATATGTGTAGATGACCAGCATGTTCATGACGTACCCCCTATTTACTTATCATTTGATAACAATCATATAACACCATCTTTTTTATTGTCAAATGATAATTGTATTTTGATAATATTTTTGATATCTTCTCAGTAAGAGGTGAAAGTTATGGACAAAAAAGCTCTTTTTGAAAAAATGGTCACATTTACAACTTCCGTACATCAAGTGACACACGAATTGACACAAAACGCCAAATCCGATTCCATCACGCCGGTACAATATAAAATTCTTGAATATATAACCGTCAGTCAGCCTGTCACACCAAGTGAAATCAGTGACTGTCATCATATCTCCATGCCTAACACGAGCCGTGAACTGAAAAAATTAAGCGAAAAGAATTTAATTGAAAAAATAAGTGATTCGGAAGATAGACGGAAACAATACATCCGCCTCTCCAAAGAAGGGGAAATGATGATGAACGAGGCTTTTGCAATCGTGGAATCCTGTTTTCAAAGCCGGCTGCAACATGCATCAAAGGAAGATTTAGCGGAGATTGACCGTGCCCTGGACATTCTTCAAACAAAACTTTTTTACTGATGAACACAAAAAGGGCTCCCGCAATTGAAGTTGACGAAGAATCGACTTCAATCGCGGGAGCTCTTACATTATCTCCATGCATGTTTTATTATCAGGTACCGCAAAAAGTCCGATAAGGTTTTGTTGACTCAGGCAGTGCGGCGTATTCTGCTTGTTTTTCGCAGTGTGCATAAGGATTTGCAAGAACATTCAACAGCCGTTCCATCACGCTGTAGTCCTCTTGTTCCACTGCCGCCTCCAACGCCTCTTCCACCCGGTGGTTCCGCGGAATCACTGCAGGATTGCTGTTCTGCATCAACTGATTCGAAGACTCTTTCGATTCCTTCTGCCTCCCTAGCCTCGCCTGCCAAAGCTCCTGCCACTGGGCGAATTCCGGTGTCCCGAAAAGGACCGTATCCTCCATTTTATCAAAGGTCAGAGCACGGAAAGTATTGGTATAATCGGCACCATGCTTCTTCATCATACTGAGGATGCCATTAACAAGGGCCTCATCCTGAGTCTCTTCATTGAATATCCCCAGTTTCGCCCTCATTCCCGCTAACCAATTGGAGTGATACAGATCATTAAAAACGGAAATCTTATCTTGGGCCAGTGTAACCGCCTGATCCTCGTCATCATGCAACAGCGGCAATAGGGATTCGGCGAACCGTGCAAGATTCCAGCCTCCAATTACCGGCTGGTTTCCATAGGCATAGCGACCTTGCCTATCAATTGAACTGAATACGGTTGCAGGGTCATAGGCATCCATGAAGGCGCAAGGGCCATAATCGATGGTTTCCCCGCTGATCGTCATGTTGTCGGTGTTCATCACTCCATGAATGAAGCCGACCAGCTGCCATTGGGCAATGAGCTCAGCCTGACGCTTGACCACTTCCTGCAGCAGTGAAAGATAACGGCCTTCATCTGCTTCAATGTCTGGAAAATGACGCTCAATGGCATAATCGGCAAGTGTCCGGAGTTCCTCGATCGTGCCCCATTTTGCAGCAAATTGAAAAGTTCCGACACGAAGATGACTCGAAGCCACACGGGTCATGATGGCACCAGGCAGCCCTGTTTCACGGAGCACCGTTTCACCGGTCGTCACCACTGCCAGACTTCTGGTGGTAGGAATGCCGAGCCCGTGCATCGCCTCGCTGATGATATATTCGCGCAGCATCGGTCCAAGTGCAGCCCGGCCATCGCCCCCGCGGGAATATGGCGTTCTTCCTGGACCCTTCAGCTGGATATCGACCCTACCGCCTTCTGGCAACACCTGCTCGCCAAGCAATATCGCCCGGCCGTCCCCTAACATGTTAAAATGACCGAATTGATGCCCAGCATATGCTTGGGCAAGAGGCGAAGCACCTTGCGGGATCTCGTTTCCGGCAAACACCGCCACACCATCTTCGCTTTGCAGCGACTTCATGTCCAAACCAAGAGAATCCGCCACACCCTCATTGAGAATGATCAACTCCGGTGAACGTACAGGAGTCGGGTTCGTGCTCGTGAAAAACTTTTCCGGTAGACGTGCATAGCTATTGTCTAAATTCCATCCTGTTTCATTAGTCATGGTTTCTCCTTTTCTTATTTTGACTTTTTTATAAAAGATATTTCGCTCAAGATTCAGTTAAAACACGCGATAAAACTAAGTTGCAGTCCATTTTTTAATGTCTGCTTCTAACAATTAATTATACCTTTTTTGCATAAAAATGGCTCTTTTAAAGTCGTGTTAAATGATTTCATAAACCGATTGCGGTTCCTTAGAATGAAATAAAGCAGGTACCCTTAATGGGTTCCTGCTTCATACTGTAGACAAACCCGATGAAAATCATTCCACCCGAGGCACTGGCTTTACTCCTGTGGGGCCTTCCCTCGATGCGCTTATCCCGCAGAAGTCTCGCGCCTTCCGTTCCAATCAATTTTGTTATGAAACATTATGCATCAAAAAAGCCTGCCATTGATTCGGCAGGCTTGTTTCTTCTCTTCTTATTGGTTCCGTCCTCCACCCATTCAAGGATATGCTTAATTCAGTAAAGTCAGGCTGATAAAGGCAATGCCAAATATACAGTACAGAATGAGGGTAAAGGGCTGGGGAAAAATAATATATACGATCATACTGATGATCATCAGCAGGATGCTGAAGGCATTTATCCTATCTCTCCACATACTCACCTTTGGTCAACTCCTTTTCCACAAGCGTAAGGTACATTTTCATCGCAAACTTCTTCCGGTGCTGCCTGACCGGCTTTGAGGAACCACTTCTCCCACAGTCAAAGCGAACATCAGCAAAAATAGAGTTTCTTCTTCATCCTTCGTTCCTCTTTGTTATAATGGCTGTGTGCCTAATTTGGATTTTTTTCATTTTTCGTTAGTAAGTAAGCGACTGATAATTTATAATTATAAAATTGAACCCACTAAACAGCCATGTAGCCAAAATGATAAATTCATGAAAATAATTTAAATTTTCAGATTTTTTAAGGGGTATGAAGTGAATGATCTATAAAACTTTCAAGGTTGTATTGAGGACCATGCACAAAGGCCAAACCGAGGAATTCGCCTATGTATATGAAGGGAAAAGCCTGCTGATCGGACGGGCAAGCCAGCACTCCAAAGCTGATTTCAGGCTTTACAATGACTTTGTTTCCAGGGAACATTGCCGGATTTATATGGAGGAAGGGCAGCTCCTCATTGAAGATTTGGCAAGTAAACACGGCACCTCCGTGAACCAGATGCCGCTCGTACCGGGCAATCCCTGTCACATTGAACCGGGGGATTCGATTACGTTGGTCAATGGATTGATTGAATTCATAATCTCCATCGACAACGATTTAACAATGGATTTCACGCCGGTGAACCCCGCCGAATTCCTGCAAACCGTCGCTATCAATGAGCACCTTCAGACCGTGATCATCAATGAAGAAGCACCCATTAAAATGCCGACCAAGGAATTCAATTGCTTTAAGCTGCTATATGAAAATTTGGACAATCTTATTTCAAAGGAAGAAATTGTCCAACAAGTCTGGCCAGAGCGAGTCGGGGATCCCGAGCAAATTGTGACGGCAGAGGAAATCGCTTCACTTCTGTATCGCGTGCGGAAACGGTTAAATGGGCACTTTGCCATAAAAGCCGTCATTCAAAAGGGATATTATATGGAATCCATCCATTCATTCAATTTATCGGACTTATCATGACAATCATTCGAAAACATGAAAAAAGCATTGTGGATAACAATGCTTTTTTTCATGTTATATTGGATATGGAAAGTGTATATGTCCACGGTCCATTATCAATTCTTTGGCAAATCCAGATTAGTGAATTCATCGACTGGAACGATGTCTTCTTCCATATCCATCACCTTCAGCACAACCCGGTCTCCTACATTCGTCAACACCACATCAGATAGCGCATTGACACCTGGGTCCACCGAGAACCTCTTGGCATTGCCTTCGACGATTAAATGGAATACGTATCCATTCGAGAGATTGGCATCATTGATCCTCATTACCTTCCCCTTTATTTCTTTCATCTCAAATCCCTTTTGAGGCGTCACACCGTTCACCTTCCCTAATGAGGCAATCAGCTTTTTATAATTGCGGAAAGCTTCGTCTTTCGTTTTCCCAAAGACCACTTGGGGATTATCGCTATTGGCGTAAACGATCGCCACACCTTGGAACTTGCTGCCCTTTGTAACCGGAATCACATATGTGGGAGCACCGTAGATCGTATAGAAAATTCCATTAGTGGCTTTCCACCCTGGATATTTGGACAAAAACTCACTCGCATTGGCGTTGGATTTTGCTTCCTTTCCAGTCAGAACGGACGTGACGCCTTTGTAGTATGTCATTTCACCGGTTTTGGCATTGAAAACACCATAACCTACAAGGGTTTTGGAGTTGCCTTTTGATTTAGCCCGGGTAAAGTCCACTACATAAATCAATTCGCCTTTTTCGTTAAACGTAACCTGCATATTATCCTCATTAGGAATCAGGACATCTTTCTTCGGCCCAATCAGGGACTGGTTTTTCCAACCATGAACATATTTTCCCCAGTAAGTCCAATATTCCAGGGCTGTTTCCAATGTGAATGTCCGATCTACCCATTTAGGTTCTTTTCCTTTTGGATAGTAATTCGTGTCCCCCGTTTCCGGATTCACCAATACCACCCCGTCCACCACGGGACCGCTGCGGTATTTCAAATAATGTCCGACTGAAGCTACGAAGAAGGGCTTTCCATCTTCATTCGGTTCCAAATATGAATCATGGATGATTTTATTCGGATATGCCTTGCGGATGGTCCTTTCCAAATCATGATCAAGGTACTGTGAGGGAGCATACAGCATCTTCCCTTTGACAGTACTTGCCCCTTTATCCGTCGATATGGCGGAAATCAGATTATAACCTGGCGTGTATTCCGCTTTCCCGGCTTTTAAAAACCCGTCCATTTCAATGGGTGATGTATAAGCCAATTCATCATTGATATTGGTCAGACGGTATTCGCCTTCAGTGAAATATGATGCATTTTCTATTTTATTAATCGCCGCATCGCCTTTTGCGTCAGCCATTTTCACTGTAACGAGCGGCATGGTTTTTATATCTTGAACTTCTTCCAGCTCTTTTTTCTTATCGACCTTCGCCAATCCATGCAGATCTGCGGCAAAAGTGAGCGGGTAAAACAGCATGATGACCCATGCGGCAATCAACACGACACCCATCAAACTGTTGAAATGTACGTTCCAAGGTGTTTTTGGCTGCTTTGCCGCTTCATTTCCCCTCCGATTCCGTCGGGTGCTTGAAGATTCAGTGGCCCTGTACATATACATGCTTGAATCGATGATGAGAAAGAGCCCGAGAATAATGGCAAAACACGAAAAGAATGCAGCGGCAGTAAGATCCAGCAGCATGATATCGATAACGAAAAACAATATCGCAGCAGAAACTAAAAGTCTCAGCACTTGTTCTATGAAAAAAGGTATATCTTTTTTGGTGATGGCGTTCGTCCATCTCTGCGGAATCAAGGAAAGTCCCAATATGGCAAATGGTATTTTCATTAAAATTCCTTTTAAGATGAAACCGAGTAGTGAAAGTATCATGGTTTGAAAAATCTCTCCTTGTCATGTATGTTCCTATTTACCCATTTTACCACTTTTGTGCAACTAATTTACTATTTTTTAAATCTAGCGAAATTACGTCAAAACTATTTGCTCCACCGATGCTACTTTTTCCGATTCAGTGTTTATATAGACTCTAGAAAAGAATCGATGCCAAAGGGGGCGAAGCCTTATGATTTATGAAGAAACATACCGATACCTATTAAGAAATGTATCCTCCACTGAATTCGATACGTGTTTGTACGCCTTGCTCCACAGTGATTGGGATGGGGTCATTCAGAGCCCGCTTCATATGATGGCCCGGGGAGTCGGAACGACAGAAAAGTACTTAAGGCAGATCATCCATAAATTCACCGCACCACAAGGATCACTAAAAAAAGTGTTTGTGCCTGTTCATCTAGGTGAAGATGTTTTGTACAAGTTTAACCTTGGTCCTGCAAGTAATCTTGGCTATAACAGGAAGACGGACCGTTATTGCAAAAAGTACCGTTTCTTTTATAGTGCTGCTTTCAAAGCCTTGACGATTCATGGAAAACGGCTGCTGCTTATGGGTGCCTTCCGAATGTCCGTTTTGAAGTCTGAAGAAGTCCTGTTCGATTATCATGAAATCGTTCCTGATTCCAGCTCGCCATTCACAAGGCAGCGCTTATTGGATGCAGTCGCTGCCATCCATGACGCTTTAGGCCATATCGTAAAGATTTCTTTTGCGAGCAGGGCTTTTTCAAAAAAAGAAGTTCTGGTATTCACCTTTACCGAAGGCATCTTGGATGAGTATAAGGAAAATAGGGCGGAACGGACTTTGTTGCGGAGAACGATTTTTAACTCTGGCTACCTTGGGCATATCAATGATTCTGTATGCATGGAATTGGAACGGGTCGGCAAATATATTTTCCGTTCATTTCTGCAAGAAGCGACGAACATCTCCCATGATATCCAAAAGGAACTGCAGAAATTAGCCCGTTTCATCTATTCTCATTCCCTTAAGAAATTTGGCCAGGCTCTACCTGCCAATAAGCAGTTGCTTCTAGCCCCAAAACAAGCCTCTGCTTATTTAAGCAAAATCATGTACAATGAAGCATTGGAACAGATGGTCAAGTATGCCCACCAGGCAGAATCCATCAAAAGCCTGCTTGAACGCGACCATTTTCATAGAAACATCTCTGAGAAAGCTCTCCGCCGGGAAGTGAATGGTTTGGAAATGGATGAACATATCGAGCCCATTCTCCGTAAATACCATCAAGCGGACTTCATCCGCCATGTGCTGAACGACTGGTGCGAAACATGGCTCATTTCCCGTGTAAAGACAGTGACCGATGAATTCCGGGCGGAAGGAAAAGGGAAAAATACCGAAGATAAACAGGCCGCGGCCGAATATATGGCCCGCATTAGAAACGATGCATATGGCCAGTTGGACAGGCTGTTGACCTTGCTTCTCCAATTCGGCAATCATGCAGTGGCCCCGGACGTCCGGAACTTCCCTCTCACAAAGAAAAAGGAAACCCTCCAATCCTATTTCGCGATCCAAAAGGAGCGTCTCGATGTTCTCTCCATTTCGTCTTAAAATAATATGTTTTCCAAGAGAACGGATCCGTTCTCTTTTTTTTGCTTGTAACAAATGCCGACTGTGAATTGCAGAATGACGATTGTGGTTTGGTGATTGGCGCACTGTGGATTTCTCCTCTGAATTCGTGTATTGCATATGGCTTTTGTGGATAACGGGACTTGGGAAGCAAGTTGTTTTGACGGCAGGCCATAACACTTGTAATGGCAGGGGCATTTATTATGGTGTTATTCCAAGGGTCTAAGCATTGGTTTATATAAAGGAACTGAAAAAGGTTTTAATCATCAGTATGAATAAGGGGTTGAATCTCGGCAGACAAACAGGCCCCCATTTAGAATGGAAAGCCCTCATGATTTGTTATGGTATTAATAATAGTTTCCCCGAACTTTTCCTGCTTTCAAGAAGTCGATGTGCATCCGCCCCATTTTCCAACGAAAAAAGAGTCGGTTCTTTGATGCGGATTTCCCCTGACAGAATCCATTGAAACAGCTCTGCTGTTCTTCTTGTCCGTTCTTCATGGGTAGTCAGGACGTTCCAAAGGTCTCCGCCAATTAATGCCTTGGATGTATCCATTAACATTCTGGGATCGATTTTCTCTGGATCACCGCCTGCCATCCCAAAGAATACGACAGCTCCTCCAGTCTTGGTCGCACGGAAACTATCGATCAAGGTTTGGCCCACTGATTCATAAACGACATCAACGCCTTTACCGCCGGTAACATCCTTAATGGACTCCACCCAGTCCGATCCGTAAAGGAAAACATGATCCGCACCCATTTGTTTGGCAACAGCCGCTTTATCATTTGATGAGGTCAACCCAATGACCTGACCGCCCTTCATCTTGATCATCTGTGTCAGTAATTGACCGACTCCGCCTGCAGCGGCATGGACCAGAATGGTTTCCCCTTCTTTAACTCGATGGCTATCATGCGTTAAATATTGGGCAGTCAATCCTTGAAGTAAAACGGAAGCGGCCGTTTCGAAGGTAATGCCCTCAGGCAGCGGCAACAGCTTATCAGCTGGAACTGAAACCAGCTCCGCATTGGCATGGGGAACATCAGCGAACCCGACACGATCTCCTGCTTTCACATGATGGACATCTTCCCCGGCATATTCGATGACCCCTGCCCCTTCATACCCTAGAATGAATGGGGGATCACCCACCAAATGATAATTCCCTTTCCTTCTATATACATCAGCAAAATTCAATCCAATTGCTTTCATTCGAACGATCACGGCTGATTTTGAACGTTCAGGTTCTGCAATTTCCCTTACAGACAGAACTTCCGGCCCGCCGAAATCATCAAAGACAAGTGCTTTCATCATCCTAACTCCCTTCAATGTATCTTCATTCTTTAAGATATAGGATGGACCCTTCGTTGGCAAGAAACACAAAAGACCGCCCAGCCATTAAAGGCAGGAGCGGTCACTACGTTTACTCAATCTGTATTGGAACCAGGACCGTTCTTTCGTTTATTTGCAGAATATTCCTTACCGTGTGCTTCATGTTCTGCAATGATATCCGCTTTCGGTATATGGTTATTCTTTTTTGGTGAAGCGATGCGGTTGCGATGTTTTTTTCCCATGATCTATCTCCCCTTCATCCAATGTTTTTTTAAAATTGAACTAATGTTAGCTTGTCCGATTACCACCGATAATACCGGCAAAATAAGCACTTCATAATAAAGGAAAACCCTTTGTGGGGACCGAATAGATAGAAAACAGATTTATGAGGAGGAAAAAAATGTTTCCTGTATTGAACACAGAAAGGTTACGCTTACGGGAAATTCGTGAAAGTGATGCGGAAGCTCTTTTCCAATGCTTATCAAAAGATGAAGTCACCCGCTATTATGGCCAGGATTCATTGGAAAATATCGAACAGGCCAAGGATATTGTAGCAGCCTTTGCGAAAAACTATCATGAAAAACGAGCAATTCGATGGGGAATTGAAAGAAAAGATACACAGGAATTGATTGGCACCATCGGTTTTCATGCCCACAGTCCCAAATACAGACGGGCCGAAATCGGTTATGAAATCCATCCAGCACATTGGCGCAAAGGATTTGCGTCAGAAGCGCTTAAGGAAGCTATCGCCTACGGTTTCACCGACCTTGATTTAACCCGTATCGGCGCGGTCGTTTTTCTGGAAAATCAGCCATCAAGTGAGCTCTTGCTTAAGCTGGGTTTCATCCAGGAAGGAGTATTAAGGAGTTATATGTACCAAAACGGGATCCCTCATGATACATATGTCTATTCCTTGCTGAAGTGAAACCCCTGGTAAAGAGGGAGTACCCCAGAAACCGATATTCTTAGGTTCTTCCCTTTACCAACGTTTTCCTGCCATTGGTAGCATTCGTTTGTGCAAAATAAAGTCGAATCTGTTTTTTCTGCATAGTGAATCATTTAACAACGGCATTCATTTTTTCATATGGATAAATCAATCCCGGGTCCATACTGAATTGGTCAAAAAAATGATCTTCAAAAAATTGTTTAATTTGCATTAATTCCGAAGGAGTTGGAAAAGAGGATACCTTAATTAACGGAATTTTCTGAAATACACCAGTGTCTTCTTCCGTCGAAATGATTAAATCAATCTCTTCATACTTGTAAATCAATTCTTTGCTGGAGGGATCGAATGTTGAAATTCTAACCTGACTTCCGTAGTGATACTTTAACACTTCCCTTATATAATCTTTTTCGGTATATGTACGACATACTAAAGCAACTATTATTGTGTGTTGATTCTTATTTCGTAAAATGGCTGCCTGAAGGAGCGAGAATATTTCCAAAACATCCAGCTTCTTAATTTTAAGCGGAACTGTCAAGAAAGATTTAGTAGCCAGCTCCTCAATGGTCTGAAAAATTGGATTATACTCGAAATATGGAAGATATTGCAACATGGAATTCCTTACAGTCTCCATTTCAAATTCTGTTTCAAGTGATATTCTCTTTAATGTTTGGTATAAATGAAACAAGAAGATATCATCTTGTGATAGATTAAAACAAACATATTCAGAAAGGGAGTCTAAAAATTGAGTTAACGGAAACCCTCGTTTACTTTTCATCCTGTTTCGAAGGTATCGAAGATGTTGTGATCTATTAAGTGGTTTTTCCTCACTCATGAGATAAATCGCTAAGTAAAATATTTCCTGAAGCTGGATATCTCTTGTGGGGCATCTTTCCATGTAATGTCCTAGTTCCTTGGAGAATTCAAAATACTTACTGCCTTCATAATTAATTAAGACTGATTTTGGATATGAAACGAAATAACCCATGGAAACACGAAGGTTAGATATATATAAAATCATTGTAAGTCGGTGTAAGGCACCAGTCCGAAATGACATCGAATGTTTTGAAAACAATTGAAGTAAAGTTGTTTGAAATTCCTTTTCATCGAGAGAATCTTTATCGGGATAGGTTTCCAATGTCGCAAAATCCAAATTTTGCATGATAAAGCGTCGGATTTTTTTTTCATCTCCTACTAATTTGAATGGGCTAGCAGATAAGTCAACACCTGCTTCCCGTACTACCTCCTGTAATTTTTCAAGGTGACGATATGCGGTGGAACGACTAATATGCACCTCTTGAGAAATCTGTGAAATATCAACACCATCATTCAAAAGGATTAACTTTAATATGTGAAAATAGGAATTCTTCTCTCTTATTTGCACCAATAAACTTTCTAGAGTACCATTTTCAGGTTTAATAAGACATATTCCAAGACTTTCACTTTTCTCAAAACCCCATCCCTCGGGGATTAAAGTCTCCAGGAATTTTAAATCACGTCGGATTGTACTTTTTGAATACCCTGTTTTATCGGATAATTCAGTCAAATTAATCCATTTATTATCTTTAAATAAGTGAAAAATCACGTCTGAATAACGTTTATAAAATCGATTCATACTATCACCTCTTTCCCTGTCCACTTAATAAGACATTAGACCTAAATTCATTTACCCTTTACCCATTAAATACTTTAGTAAACCCCCTAAATAGTCCCGTTTTTTATCTAAACCTTTTTTTTGGAACACTAGTTCAAATAAGAATTGGTATATACAGCTTTTGAACTCTCCCCGATAAGGATTATTATGATTTTCTGCTGTTAAATTTGTAGTGCGAAGAAAAAGAATCCTCTATTCCAAACCCGAATCTAAATAATTGGATTAAATGTTTAAAGATCATAAAGAAAGAGACTTTTAAAACCTTTCTCCGGAACTAAGTGCTATGAACATTTTAGAGAAGCGCAGTAAGGATCTATATGTAAGAAAAAGGAAAATAATATTGACCTATTTTGAAGGGTCTACGGCTTCCACAACGATCATAAGGGCTATACAGGTTTCCTATACTCACTTCTTTAGAAAAGGAATATACAAAAAAAGCCTCATTCACGTTTAGAGGAAGCCAGTATGCATCGAAGGGCTTACCAACTTGTTAAAACGAAAATGAGCTGTCTATTAGGAGCCAGTGTACAAGAAAAAGCGAAACCGAGCATTTTACCAGGTACACATGCCCGATTTTAACTAGACACCAATCATAAGCACGGATGGGTTAACTGACAGGCTGTTTTAGCTAGCTACGTATCGGGCATGCCTGACGCAAATACATCCCAATAGGTCATCCCTTGAGCCTTGTAAAGTCGTCCATTCAAACGATAGCCAATGTTCTTTCCGCTTCGGCTTGTTCAATTTAAATTGACTTATCGTCACTTTAAAAAAGGAGAAGAACACGTTTGATTTGGTTTTATTCGATCATCTAAAAAATGATTAACCATAGGCTTTTTCTCATGGCGCATCCACTAAACCCCATTTAATCCTCCCCTTATAATCACCTATATAGACAAAAGGTTCCATTTTTAATAATATCCCCTGATTTTCTCGCCAATGTATGGATATCTCATCTATACTTTTGGTTGTATGTTCAAAAACATTCATGGCAACCCCTAGTACCATTTTTTCTTCTTTTCCAAATTCATCAACAAAAGTTAAGGCATCTAATAAATAATGTCCAGCTCCATCAGAAAAATCTTCACTTAAAGTAGCCGTCAGCCGCCACGAACTGCCGGTACCACGAGTATCCTTCACGCGAATATCCCAATCGGCATTTCGTTTTGCAAATGTCGGTTGATTAGGAATTTCCATGTCTACAAAACTAACATCCGTAGCGACATTGGTGAAACTAACTTGTCCAATGACGTTCAAGGTGAGTTTTTCCACGTTTGATCGTCTGCCAGTATCATCCACACTGTAAACATATACAGTATGTGTCCCTACTGATAATTCATCTGCTGGAATGGTATGCTCGTAGCTGACTTCTTCCCCTTTATCAGTATCATTTGCTGCACCAGATGCAAATTTAATTGGCTCACCTTTATCCAACACATAGTATAGGTCCACTTTGTCACTATCTGCATCACTCCATGTCCCTTTTATTGTGTAGCCACTACCTAAATCAATAGGTATTTCCGTATCAGCATCAACAAGTGTAAGTGATGGCGGTTCTACAACAATGATTTGCAGCGTTGCTACATTGGACTTTCCTCCATTTTCATCCGTTACATACACTTCAAAAGTGTTTTCCCCCATATTTAATTGGTCTTTTGCAAGGAGAAAACTCCAGTCGGCACTATCGGAAGACACATCTTTCTCTTTTTCTTCAGATTGGATTTCCTCTGAATTCAATTCATAGTAAAAAGTGCCTTTGGAATCATCACTGTCTTTCCAGGTTCCTGTCACTTCATAATCTTCACCTTCGGATACATAAACAGGGCCAGCATCATTTATTGCTACTTCTGGTGCTTGATTAGGCTGGATGACATAATCAATTGAATTGGTATCAATCACCATGTTATCTCCATTAAACCTAGCTGTTTCGGTAACTGAGGCAGCCTCCGTTGTTGCATTGACTTTCACTTGAAAAGAGACCGTCGCTGCATTTTGAGTGGAATCCATATTTGGAATACTAAGTGCCAGCGATTGCCCTGACCACGAATTATCATCTAATGCGGCAGTCTCACCAGAGGTTGTCAATGTCATGGAGCCTGGGATAAACGTAACATGATCATTCAAGACCGTGTTCAAGATGATATTTTTCCAATTTTGTAAACCACCGTTATATTTCGCATAAAGCGTATAGGTTAATACATCACCTTTAAAAACTGAAGAGCCCTCCCCAACAACAGAATCATCCTGCCTCGTTATCGTTTGCTCAACTTCTGCATTTACTAAATCCGGTATTTCATCAAAAGCGACACGATTGGTTTGCTTGTAAGTAGGGCCTGTTGAACCAGTGAATCCCCAATAAACTTTTGTAGAGCCAAAAACATCTTGTACATTTACAGCAACAGTAACTGGATTTACTCCTTCTAATTGATACGTGAGTGCTTGGCTTGCAGCATCCCATGTCACTTCGAATTTACGCCATGTACCATTTGATAACAGACCAGGATACTGAACGCCAGTATTACCATCTACGTTATTATGTTTCATGGTTCTCCTATTACTCTGTACCGGCCAAACACCAATGGAATAATCTATATAAGTATCGGCTTTCCCTGGATACCCCCATGCAACATGGTCATCGTTAACATTAGTATCAAAATAGCTGCTTCCACCATCATTTTTATAGGTATCAAACTCAACAGCAAAACTTTTTTGAATGCCAGATGTTTTTGATCCATTATAGCTTTCGTCTGCCCAAACCCCCAAGCTTGCCCCAGATTTTGCTATAGCATTTACACCTCTTGAATCATTATGCATCACAAATGCCATACCATCTGCCGCATTAGCCCCATTATTCCCAAAATACAAATACATTGTGGCTGTAAAATCTTTGGTTAAATCCATTTTAAGATCGTCGATCGACCAAATTGCCCCCTTTTGATTTGTGGTTCCGGGGGTTACTGAAACCAGATGACTGTTAATGATGGAGCTATTTGATCCTGTTGATGGAGTGGTAAATAGGCCATCCAATATAATACCGGATGGAGGATTATCTTCTAATGGACCGGCTGCCTCCACTTGAATGTCCACTGGCCCCAGCCATTGAAGACTTGAAAAAAACAAGCCCATAATAATGAGAAATGAGAAAGTGATTCTAGTGAATATTTTACTCTTCTTCATGCTTTTCCCCGCTTTTTTTCCTTCTTAGTAGAATAATGACCAGTATGATTAATACCGCAATTAGCACGCCGATCCCTACAAAAATAAGTGTATAGTCTTTTTCCAATTCAACTGCTTCTTTATTTAATTTCTTTGAATCCTCACCTTTAATCTCAAACATTTTATCAAATTTCCAGGTTTGATCTCCGTCTTTTGCCGTTATATATATATGATATTTGCCAGGCTCTAACGCTTGATTATCCCAGCTAATAGGAAAATCGAAATTAGAATTCGGTGCCATGGATACGCCATTCTTCTCTGAAGAGTGAAGCATCTTCCTGTTTCCTTCTTTCGTAATTCGAGCATTCACTTCCAAGTTATTGACAATCATAGCTTCCGTGTTTTGCAGATTCGCAGTCACCACTGTGCGATAGTTCATCAATCCTGCTTGAACTTTATTTAACTTTAGATCGGGTTTTACCCTTTTATCCGTTTCGGTCAATTTGACGCCAATCACATACGAAAATTCATTGTTGATTTGAACATTATCATCTTCTTGTTTTTTGGCACCTTGATTTATTTCGTACACATAGAATCCACCCAAAATCACTCCATCAAATGGTTCATCTGGCATTTGAATCGTAAAAGGCACTTTTTTCGTTTGATTTCCTTTTAACGTTACTTTTTGTTTTGGGGAAATGAGATCAGAAAATGCATACTTTAATGAACGATCTTTTTTTTGATTATTTTTACTGTAATCAATCACTCCATTTTGATTGGTTACGGCTGTATTCGGTTCAATCATTAAGTCGATTTTTTCACTCGAGTTATTCTTCACTGTTAAAGATATCGTTTGTTCGGCCCCCGGTTTCATATACAAGTCAAAGTAAGTCAACTTCTTATTGATTTGGTTTTTTGGAATATTGGCTTTGATTGAATATTCCATGGTCCCAGCAAAGGCTGTTTCATTCTGGGAAATGATTCCTAATCCAATCAATAAGGACACAATCAAAATAAATAGCCCTTTTTTCATCTATATCCCCCTCTAGTTTCAACATGATGTGATATATATTAATGGAACTTGGCTTACATAATTTCTTATAAAGCCAAGCCCTATTTGAGTATTTAGCTAGGTGCGTCGGTTAATTCCCATGTTACAGTACCGCTGTAACTTTCGGCTTCAGCTGAACCAGCCAAAACTTTTAGTTGCACATTACTATTATCGCCGTCAGAACCTGAAAATACGTCCAGCCATGTTCCGCGGCCAGTTTCTAAAGGTGCCTCCATGAATTTTTTTGAATCACTATTATCAAATGTAACGTCATAAGCCGTTGGCGGTTCGGAAACATTTGATGATTGTGATTTTACTTGTCCATTTTTGAATGTTAACTCAGCCCCCTGTAAAGACTCCCCAGTGCTATTTTTTAATTCAGAAGCCTTTGCTGTCAAAACCCATCCTTCGCCCGTTCCGCGTTTATCTGAAACTTGTACATATGGGTCTTTATTATTTGCGTTATATGTAGTGTTCCCACTCATAATTTTTTGGGTTCCAAATTGGATGTTGGAGACATAGTCCAAAGTTAAAGATCCACTATTTCCCGTTCCGCCATTGTCTGGATCTATAGGATCTACCGGACTTGGTGGATCTGGTTCATCTGGATTAACCGGATCCACCGGCTTGGTAATACCCTCATCCGGAATAAAATCAATATAATTTTTTGAAATAGCGCTATTCACGACAGCTGCTTCCGCTGAATTTGTCGAAAAGATCAATCCAGCCAGAATCATACTTCCTGCCACTGACAGGGTAATTACTTTCATCTTCCTCACCTCATGGTTTTTTATATTATTGTGGTGCATCCAATAGACTCCAAGCTAATGTTGAGACATACTCTCCAGCTAAGTTTCCTGCAGGAACATTTATTTTCAAGCTGCTAGGATCAAATTGATCTACCCACGTTCCCATTCCTTTTGAATCTTGAGCAGACATAAGGATTTGAGGTGCAGTTACTGCAGAATCAGTACCTAATTGTACTTCCCTTAATTCTGGTGCAGGTGAAACATTTCCTGGAGTTGTAACTGCAGTCCCGATTGGAAGTGTAACAGTGGCACCTTTTAGAATCATCGATTCATCAGTTAGACCCTTGAATGGTGAAGTGGAGACCTGTAATGTCCAGCCAGCACCAGTACCACGAATATCCGTAATTTGGACGTTTGGATTTTTTGTAGTTGTTGAATATTCCACAGCTCCACCGGATAATTGGTGGGTATTAAATTCTAAAGGCGAGACATTATCAATTGTTAGCGCCCCTGTATTTCCTGTTTCCCCATCCGGTTCACTAGGAACGATTGGGTCAGTTGGACCTGTTGTTTCATCTGCTGGCATTATTGTGATATGGCCATGTGAAGTGGCTCCTTTACCGTTTTCACTTCCTAATACTTCAGTTGGATCAACCGCGCTTGCAAATGCAGGCGTCACGAATACCAGCAAGGCTGTCGCTGCCAGTCCTTTAAATAGAACCTTTTTTACATTCATTTTTTCAATTCCTCCTTATTTTTATGAAGATTTAAATGCCTACTAAATGAAGTTGCAACAATACCTTTCTTGAATCCCTCTAGAAACCCCTTAAAACGATGAACATACCTCTTATATTTTCACCATCTCCATTTCTCCTGTTGATAGGCTGCAGCATCAATAGCTGGGACTACCAATACCTTTCATACATATAAAATGCCAATCACTAGAATATTTTTGCCTTAATAAAAATGAGTTTCCTAAGTTATCAAATTATCGAGAAAGGGTACGGAACAAGAACGGTTACTTGGCTCAACTTCATGAAAATCATTATATAAGTTAAAAATTAAAACATTGTTTCAATAATGAATTTTGCGTTTCCATTTAAGAAACTCATGTAAGAAACTCATGATTTTGCTTTTCTTTAGTGACTTACAAGTTGTTTTTTTATGCATCAAGTGAGAAAGAAAGTTCGCTATAATTATAGAAAGGGGTTATTGGTTGGAATGAAAGGGGAAGAAGTCGGCACAAAGTTTTTTTTTTAGAAGATGGAGATTCAGAAATGGATCTTAAACCATATACGAATGAGGGTGTTTGCGGATAGGCGGCCGCTACTTAACGATTAATAAAAAAGTTAACCTGCTTCAGGCTAACCTTCATTAGGAATTTTTCACACCTACAAACGATCCTTTGATCTTGATCTACTGTGATCTCCCTAGTTTCCTACATACCTACATTTCGAGAATCAGTAAAAGTTTGTACTTATAATGAATAAATGTATCGTTGTTCTATACATATCTACTTATTCTAGTCGAAAAAAACAGCAAAACAATTTCCTCAATATTCCAAATTACCTACAAAAAAAAGCCACCAAAACATGGCGACTCCCACTTCACGATTTAGGTGACTACAAGATAGTCCTTCAAGGCCTGCTGCAGCGTCCCCTTTGTTTCTGCTTTATTATCGAGCTGAATCCCTGAACGGATCATTTTCGTAACAACCTCTGGGCGTAATCCAGTCACCACAGCTTTACACCCCATCATTGCCGTTCCATCGAGGATTTTCATCAAATCAGTGATCATTTCAACTTCGATTTCGATGATACCGGACAAATCCAAGATCAAGGTTTGTATCCGAAGTTTACCTATTTCCATCAATACCTTTTCTTCGATTATCTGTATCCGTGAATAATCGATTGTCCCAATTAACGGAAGGACACAGGTGGTGGAAGTGATGGGAATGATCGGGACGGACAGATTTTCCACCAAGTTTTGCTGAGCGAGAATCAATTTGTCTTTGTAATCGGAGTAACTGACGAAAAAGGATTTAAGAAATTCATCAACCTTTTCATTCACTATTTTTTCTAAATCAAAAAAGACCTTGGAATCCTCAATAAACGCTTTCTTTTCTTGTTCGAACTTATAAAGAAAGGTCCAAAGCGTTCTGCGGAGGGCCTGAATCCATTCCAGCTTGAATGAAAGCGTCAAGGAGTGGGTTGCCCACGTAACTCCCTCTTGTTCGGCAAAGGCAATCAAATCCGTTTCATTCTGCTCCACTATATAACGGACGAGCTTATGTGCATTATTCAAAAGGTCGACATTTCCAATCAGAAGGATTTCTTCGATTTTATCCCTGACATTGACCGCTGCTGATAAAAGATATTCTTCAAACTCACTTTTATTCTGCAAAAGGAATTCCATTATTTTATCTTCATCATAAACAAAACTCACTCTTCTCCACTCCCTTTTTGAACATCCAACTGTGATTTTTGTTACTATTTACTTTCTATATGTGTGGAGTTTTTTCCTGCTAATCGCTCATATATTAAAGAGAAGGTGTTGAAGCTGGTTAAATCTCCTCTCCTGAAAAAACATTTTTCGATGCGGAAGAAAAGATCAGATGGGTGGAAGATTTCCCGTATTTAATGGCTTCATCGACGAAGTCTTCCAGCGTTTCCATCGAATATGTACTTATTTTAATAAGATAACTGTATTGACCGGCTAACCGGTGGCATTCCAATACTTCCGGGTGGCTCAAGCTAAATTGATAAAAATCTTTGCATCTATCCGTTTCGAATAATATGAATGCCGTAATGCTCCTATCAAGTTTTTCAAGTGATATTTCCGTTTTATACCCCTTTATCACTCCGCTTTCCTCTAATTTATTCACACGTTCTTTCGTTGCTGGTGCCGTTAAGGACACTTCTTGCGCCAGTTCTTTCATGGACATGCGCCCATTATTCTCCAGCAAGGAAAGTATTTTTTTATCCGTTCGATCCAACTCAATCGCCCCCACTTTTTATTATTAACAGAATCCTTTCAAATACATTATAAAATAAAAAGAAATGTGATGAATACGTAATTAATCGTATGTATAAAGGGATTTGCTTTTTATATAATTAATTCAAATATAAATAAGGGGGATGCTGTTATGAAAAAAGTATTGATGCTGCTATCCAATGGATTCGAAGCGGTTGAAGCAAGTGTGTTTACAGATGTATTGGGGTGGAATAAATTAGAGGGCGATGGCACCACTGACCTGGTTACGGTGGGACTTCACGAACGATTAAAATGCACCTGGAATTTCATCGTGCAGCCCGAACTGACCCTCGATCAAGTGAACCTTGATGACTACGATGCTCTGGCCATTCCAGGAGGCTTTGAAGAAGCCGGTTTCTATGAGGATGCCTATGATCAGAGGTTTCTTGATGTGATCAAGCATTTTCATAATAAGAACAAAATCATCGCAACCATTTGTGTAGGTTCCCTCCCACTAGGAAAAAGCGGGATATTGAATGGAAGAAAAGCCACAACATACAACCACCCAACCAGTAAGAGACAGGGGCAGCTAAAAGATTTTGGGGCGATTGTCGTGAACGAACCGATTGTCGTCACGGACAATATCATTACATCCTACAATCCATCCACAGCATTCGATGTTGCCTTTACGCTCTTGGAAATGCTCACTTCCAAAGATAATTGTGAACATGTGAAGGAATTGATGGGCTTCCATTAAGAATATCACGATTGGGATGTTGATTTCCGCTCAAGAAACTCGCTTATCCGCGGGCGGTCGGGGAGTCGCACTTTGTTACAAAATACAGATGGAAATCATACTTGGAGTCGAAGGTAATACTTTAGGTCAGTTGGTTCAAGAACATTATTTAAATACGTTTTCCGAACTCTTTGCCTACAGTCTTTTTAGAAGGATGAAAACTTGAAACATGGAAGATATCAAAGCAATTATGAAGTACAACGGACCGAGAAAGCAGCGGCAAAAAGAGGTACGGAATGGTCTAAATCCAAACCATAATTTTAAAAGAAACCTTTGGTTATGTTTTTTACTATTTTATACGGATGAAACCCTTAAAAGATTGAAGAAATTTGCGACACTCCTGCCGAATAACTGGCTAGCCGAGACCTCGCAGCCGCTTGCGGTGA
The DNA here is from genome assembly GCF_058783805.1 of Peribacillus sp. FW305-BF15. Classification (NCBI taxonomy): domain Bacteria; kingdom Bacillati; phylum Bacillota; class Bacilli; order Caryophanales; family Bacillaceae; genus Peribacillus; species Peribacillus sp. FW305-BF15. The sequence continues at coordinate 161,953 of NZ_JBYSYV010000004.1, forward strand.
GGAGGCTTGGCAGACAGTCGGCGGAAAGGGAGGGGTTTTCTGAAATCAACTGAAAAAAAACTGCAGGCAAACTCGTTTTTTTCGAGATGTTCTGCAGTCTGGGGTTCCGAGTGAATTCGGAACCTGTTTCACGTTATTTCCAATAAGCCAATGAACGGGTTTTCATGGATGCACGGAACTGTTTTGTTGATTCCGGCAAGGCTTTATTCGTTGCATAATCGATGATGACACCATACCGGCGAATGACATCGAGACTATCCAGCTCGCCATTGGCGAATTTATCTTCCACGCTTTGTATGTTTTCCTCAAGCCATTGTTTGCGATTGTTCCTGATATAAGACCTAGCTTGTTCCGTTGCTTCCAAATCTATTTCGAATAAATCCAGATCTTTATCGATTTCCTTGATCACGACTCCATAATCTTTTTTAGCCCGCTCGATTGAAACATATTCATCGATAACATCTTCCAAAACAGCTTCGGGACTTCTTTCAAGCGGATCTCCCAGTCCCCCGCCCCCAGCTGATGGTCGTACAAATGAATCTCCCTGCTGTACTTTTACATTGGAGAAAATCGCACCTAAATATCGTTCGTCTTCCTTGCCCGGATTCAGCCATGCTCCATGCGGGGATGAAGGAAGCCCTCCAAAAATCCCCCAAGTTATTGAACGAGAACGGTCACAGCAATAGGACATGACGGTGTTTTTGACATTCGTGAGTGTACCGCCCTTTTCTACACCGCACCCGCCGCGGTATTTACCCGGCCCGGCAGAGTCGGTAATGATTTCGTGCTTCATCGTCACGACAGGCGACAATCTTTCTTGCCCTTCGCAGGGCTGTACGCTGAGCCCCAAACCGAATGTCGGCGAAGTGGCGTTCACACCGTCCCGATCATAGCGGCCTCCATGTCCGCCTGCCATCCAGTCGTACCACATGAAGTATTTATCCTGCTCCTGGCGTTGGTCCCAACCGCCGATCAGTAAATACTCCAGGTTAAATGAGCATGCGATCGCTCTTTCCGGCATGATGTTGGACCAAAGTTCAAAGCACGCACTCATGATTTTTTCATAGGCCCCTGAACAAAAACCGGTTACGGCAATTGGTGCCGGGGCATTGACGACGGAGTTTTCCGGCAGTTCGATCTTCACCACTCTGTAAAAACCGGAGTTCAGGGGTATTTCAGGAAAGAATGTTTTGGTTCCTGAGTATGCCGCTGATAAAGAAGCTCCGAAACCAGCATTCAAAAAGCAGCCGATATAAGAATGCGATCCAGAAAGATCATAAAGGATCTCGTCATCCGTGATGGTCATCTTAACCCGGATCGGGATCAGACCGTCTCCGGCTTCCGGGTCCATATCAATATAATCAACAGTCTCCCATGTTCCATTCGGTAAAGCTGCAACCTTGGCCCTTGCCAAACGCTCCACATAATTCTGCACTTCCGCAAAGGCAGATAAAGTCGTATCGATTCCATACTTCTCGATGATGGCAAACAACTGGCGCTCGCCTACCTTGGCCGCTTCCACTTGAGCACGCAGATCACCGACACGTTCTTCAGGAACGCGCATGTTCGAAACGAGCACATTGACCACATCTTTTAAAAATGTTCCTTTACTATATATCCTGAGCGGCGGAATCCTTACTCCCTCGCCGAAATGTTCCTTGGCATTGATATCAAAGGAGCCGGGTGTCGAGCCGCCCATGTCGGCCCAGTGGCCATTCGTCTGCATGAACGCAATGAGCTTGTTCTCATAAAAAACAGGCAGGAGAACCCGGGTGTCATTGAAATGAGTACCGCCCCGATACGGATCATTGACCAAGAAAACGTCCCCAGGGTGGATATCACCCTCGAAGTCCTCTAGCACCGCCTTTGCCGTTAGATGCAGTGTGCCTACATGGACCGAAATATCCTGCGTTCCTTGCATGACTGTATTTCCTTCTGCATCACAAAGCGCACAGCTGAAATCCCGATTATAAATGACGAAGGAATAGCATGTCCGAAGGATTTGTTCAGCCATCTGATCTACAAGGTTAACGAAGCCATTTTTTATCACTTCAAATGTCACCGGATCTAAACCTATTCCAACTCCAGATTGGTCAATCAATTGTTTATTCGACAATGAAATCCACCTCTTCTTATTTATTTTGGGAAAGAATCAAGTTTCTGTATTTATCAACTTTAGCCGTGAAATTTGGTGGAATGACAGTCGTTGTATCAAGCTGGTCCACGATGGCAGGGCCTTTGATTTCCGAAAAGGCCGGAATGAGTTCCCGGTTATACACGTTCGTATTCACATACCCTTCCTCTTCGAAATAGACATCACGCGTTTCCTTCAAGGCATCAGCAAGTGTCCCCCCAGGTTCATAAGTCGGAAATTCAGGTTTTGGCACAGTTCCGATAGCGGTAACGAGCAGCCCGTAAATTTCCACGGTCTGTTCTTTATCGGAGAACGAAAATTCGCGTTCATGCTCTTGATGGAAACGGTCAAGGGTCTCTTCCAATGAAGAAATCGGGCAATCGACTTCTATCGCCAATGAACGCCACTGTCCCATATACCTCATGTCAATATAGCGCATCAATGTGGAAGCTTCTTTAGCGACCCCTTCTTCCTGCAATAACTCAGCCGCCTCTTTTTCCATTTCGATGAATTCTTTCTCTAAATCCTTTACCGATACATCCTTGACGTTCTTGACATAGGTTTTGGATATATCATGACGAACATCGACCAGCAAGCATCCCATTGCTGCGGCTACACCCGGATGCGGCGGGATGATGACAGTCGGGATTTCCATTTCCTTGGCCAAGTATGCCCCATGCAAAGGTCCAGCCCCACCGAAAGCCACAAGTGCAAAGTCGCGGGGGTCGTATCCCCTTCTGACTGAAATCAGCCTTAGCGCATCACACATATTGGCATTGGCCACACGTGTGATGGCATTCGCCGCTTCTTCAATCGTATAATCGAATTTCTTGGCAATCTTATCCACGGCTTCAATCGCTTTTTGTTTATCCAGTTCCATTTGTCCATCCAGTAGCTTTGTGCCAAGCCGTCCCAAAACAATATTTGCATCGGAATTGGTCGGTTCCACGCCGCCCCTGCTATAGCAAGCAGGTCCAGGAACCGCGCCTGCACTTTGAGGGCCATTGCGTAAAGAACCGCCTTCATCCACCCAAGCTAAGCTTCCGCCACCTGCTCCTATCGTCAAGATCTCGATACTTGGGAACCCAATCGGATATCCATACTCGATATACCAATCTTTGGTAATTCGCAAATCTCCTTCATGCATCAAGGAAATATCGGTGCTCGTTCCTCCCATATCCAGACCAATGGCATTATTAAAGCCGCAAAGCTGGGCGATATGTTTACTGGCAATCGCACCTGCAGCGATTCCGGAGCTTGCAAGTCTTGCCGCATAACGGGGAACGGTTTGGGATGTCATCACCCCTCCGCCTGAGTGAAGCACTAATATGTCATCTTCATATCCTCGTTTATTCATTTCACCTTCAAGGGTTTTAATATAGTTGCTGACAGTCGGTCCCAAAACGGCATTGACGATCGTCGTACTCATGCGCTCATGCTCAAAAATCTCAGGAAGGACTTCACTTGAAATGCATATATAGACATCCGGGAGTTCCTCCTGGATGATTCGTTTCACTTTCGCTTCATTGCTTCCATTTACATACGAGTTCATGAAGCAAACCGCAATGGATTCGGTACCGCGTCGTTTTAATTTCCTTGCCAGTGACCGTACTTCCTCTTCATTGATTTCCGTCAAGACATTCCCAGCAAAATCGATGCGCTCTTCCACTTCAAAACGGTCTCTTCTTTGAATATACGGTTTGGCTACATCATCATATGTATCCCATAACTCAAGCTTGGTTCCTCGGCGGATTTCCGATACATCCCGAAATCCAGCGGATGTGATCAATGCTGTCTTTGGCAGTTTCCTTTCAATCAAGGCATTGGTGCCCACTGTTGTACCATGGGAAAAAACTTTTATATTTTCACAATCGATTTCCGCTTTCGCAATTCCATCCAAAATACCGACCTCTGGATTCAGAGGAGTAGACGACGTTTTCGTAATGGAAATTTCCTTCGTGCTTTCATCAAAAACGAAAACATCCGTAAATGTTCCGCCTACATCAATTGCGAGCCTAGTTTGCTTCGTACCTATCATATAATTCCCACCCCTGCTACAAGATTTAAAATACTTTATACCTTTTGACATTGCCTCTCGCCATTTGCATCGCTAAATACAACTGTGTGAATGAGTAGTAGCCAGCCGCTGGATTTTCTCAGGCCAAAAACGGGACAAGGTGAATGATGAAATAAAAAAAACCAGTCATATCAATGAGAAATAATTGATATAACTGGTTTTTGATCTAGGATTAGCTTCGCTGGCCAGCGAAGTCTATTAGATTCGACAGTTATTTATAGATTCATCTTTTAAGTCACCGAGTCCATTTTAGGCGATGGCAGAGTAGAAAACTACCTGTTTACACCATGGCTATATACCTTATCTTACGTCAATTCATGATAAAGTCAAGGGTATTTTTAGAATATTTAAACAACTATACTTTGAGAATGAGGAGTCGATTTATTACAAAAATAAGTAAGCATAACTGTGTGGCTATGCTTACACAACAATATTATTTATCAGGTGTTTCCGATGTGCTTTCCTCGCTGTTTTTGAGGTAAACTTCAGAAATTCCATTCATACCTTCGATTAGTTGCGCTTTAGTATATTCCATACTGCCAACCAGTTTATGAAGCTTCTTATCATTATTCTCTTCTGTAAGTTTAGATTCTGAATCCGTCACATTTTTTCACCTCCATCATTTAGGATGGCAAATCAAGATGGAAATATGTACGACAGGCGTCGATGGCAGACACCCTCTTACAGTATACTTTAGGTAAAAACAGGTAACTTTCATTAATATCTGTACTTCAAATAAGCAGGAAAAGATGATTTTATGAATCTTTTTTAAAAAATCAGCTGTTTTCAAGCCACTAAAGGGATATACTATAGTTTAGCTTTTATTACATTTTTGTTAGTATTTTTTCTCGTCTCACATTGTGTAATATTTTACAAGTTTTTCTAATTACATCAACAAAATGCTTATTGCAAAGGAGAATTGGATATGTCAGAAACGATTACCCAATCACAAACTGAACAACTTAATGCCCGCCAAAAACAATTAGATGTACTGGACCAATTATTAAAGCCTGAGGTTCAGGAATCATTGAACACTTTAGTCGAGCAGTTACCAAAACTAACTGAGTTAGTGAATATTTTAACAAAGTCTTATGATTTCGCTCAATCGGTTGCGACTGATGATGTGTTGAAAAATGATACGGTCAGCGCAATTTCGGAGATCGCGACACCTGTGGTCCATTCAGTGAAAGGGCTTGCTGCTAATGCCATCGAGGCTAAGGATCGTGCAGAAGCGAATAATGATGTGATCGGTCTTTTTGGTCTGTTAAGGATGATGAAAGATCCGGAAGCACAAAAGCTTTTCCGTTTCGCCCAAGCATTTCTTGAAGTCTCTGCAGAACGTAAAAACCAAAAATAATTTGATGAACTTTCAATCAGTAAGAACGGGGGATTAACTATGTCAAAACAAATCGTCATCTTAGGTGCAGGTTATGCAGGATTACTATCTGCCTTATCCGTACGTGAATATTACAAAAAGGATGAAGTGCAGGTTACAGTGGTGAACCAATTTCCAACGCACCAAATCATCACTGAATTGCACCGTCTTGCAGGCGGATCCATTTCTGAACAAGCCGTTTCCATTCCTTTGGAAAAGCTTTTCAAAGGAAAAGATATCGACCTTGTCATTTCCAAAGTGGAGTCATTCTCGGTCGATAATAAAGAAGTGAAACTTGCCAATGGTTCCACATTATCTTATGATGCCCTGGTTGTTGCTTTGGGAAGCCAAACAGGATTCTTCGGCATTCCGGGACTTGAGGAAAACAGCATGGTCTTGAAATCCGTTAATGATGCTAACAAGATTTACAAACATATCGAAGATCGCATTCGCGAATATTCTCAAACGAATAATGAAGCGGACGCAACCATCGTGATTGGCGGCGGCGGATTGACGGGCGTTGAGTTAATCGGTGAAATCGTGGATCATTTCCCTAAAATCGCCAAAAAGTTCGGAGTGGACTTCAAGGACTTGAAAATCAAGCTTGTGGAAGCTGGTCCAAAAATCCTTCCGGTACTGCCTGATCACTTAATCGAACGTGCCATGACAAGCTTGGAAGCACGCGGCGTTGAATTCCTGACAGGTCTGCCTGTAACGGGTGTTAAAGGAAATCAAATCGAATTGAAAGACGGACAGACGATAACGGCCAATACGCTTGTTTGGACAGGCGGAGTTGCGGCTCTTCCTATCGTAGGCGAATCAGGCCTTGAAGTGGATCGCGGCAAAGCAACCGTCAATGAGTATTTGCAATCCAAATCCCATAAAGACGTATTCGTTGTCGGCGACAGTGCCGTTGCTTTCCCTCCAGAAGGCGGCCGTCCATATGCTCCTACTGCACAAAATGCTTGGCAAATGGGTGAGCTTGTTGGATACAACCTATATGCAGCATTTGAAGGCAAGAAGCTTGAAGAATTCTCACCTGTAAACTCAGGTACACTTGCGAGCCTTGGCCGTAAGGATGCAGTTGCAACCGTTGGGGCCAATAACACGTCCCTTAAAGGCCTTCCGGCTACATTGATGAAAGAAGCAAGTAATGTTCGCTACCTATCACACATCAAAGCCCTATTCAGCCTGGCTTATTAATTCATGATCACCGTGACATGTTCACGGTGCATGCCCTTTATTCCCGTTTGGGAGTAAGGGCATTTTTCATATCAAAAAAAGCGGGCACCCGCTGAAGGGGTCCCGCCATATTTCACTCTACATTACTATGTTTGGAATAAGTAAGCTCGTGGCTGATGGACTCGGTTAATGAATAGTCCAAGCATACTGCATCACATAAAACATGTACACATTGATCAAACAAAGAACTTAACGGCTGGACGCTTTTCGTTTCATGTTCCAAGCGATTTTTCGTTGCTGCCGGTATCACCAAGACCTCATGAGAGACATTCGCCAATTCCGATTGGTCATTCGTCGTGATCGAAAACACCTTGCATCCCACTTCCCTGCCTTTTGCTGCAACTGATATCACACTTTTGGTCGAGCCGCTCCCGCTAATGGCTATGATCAGATCGCCTTTCGAAATAGAAGGGGTAATCGTTTCCCCGACTGCATAGACGTTTAAGCCAAGGTGCATCAATCTCATCGCAAAGGCTTTGGCCATGAAGCCCGATCTGCCTTCACCAACGATGAAGATCCTGGTGTCGGTCCGTAAATTTTTTAGGAGCACATCCGTTACCCCTTCGTCCATTTTGTGAAATACACCGTTCATTTCTTCTAAAATAACCCCAATTTCCTTCTTCAAACTTCCTTCACACCTTTCTTTCCATTCACCGTTTCCTTAAATAGACGGGCAGCTTCTGCTGGATTCTTTGCTTTTGTAATCGCCGAGCCAATGATGATGACATCCAGCCCCTTCCTGACCATTACAGGCAAGGACGAAAGAGTGATCCCTCCTGCTGCAGCCCTCATGGACCCAGCATGATTTCTCATATTGATCATGGCGTGACCTGAATTCTCCTGGCTGTCCTTGCTTACATGCTCACAGAATATCGCCTGACGGTAAATCCGTAATTGCTCAAGCCGGGTATCGGATACATTCAATAAATCAATCATGATCTGCCCCTTGTATTCACGCGCTTTTTCCAGGCATTTTTGGATGGTTACATCCGATGCAGCTCCCATTACCGTAGCTATATCAGCCCCGCTTTGAAAGCAAAGATCCATTTCATAAGCCGCATTGTCCATCGTCTTCATGTCGGCAACGATTTTTTTATCCGGAAAGTGATTTTTCATTTCTATGATGCTATTCACGCCGAACTCTTTAATCAGGGAAGTCCCCACCTCAATCCAATCAATCGAGGCTTCCACGCGTCGTGCCATTTCAATGGCTTCCTCCATATTCATGCGATCCAACGCCAGCTGTATTTTCATGACGAAGCCACCTTCATTTGCTTGACTGACGTAACCGCAGGCTTTTTAACCATCAATGTGAGTAACGCTGAAATCAATAACGATCCCGCCATGAAAATATAGGATGCTCCAGGCCCGCCGGTCAATCCGTTTAAATATCCGACGAAATAAGCACCTACAAATGAGCCAAGCGCTCCCATGCTATTAATCAGGGCCATTGCTCCGCCTGCCACATTCCTTGGGAGAATTTCAGGAATGATGGCAAAGAACGGTCCATATGGCGCATACATCGCACCGCCTGCAATGACCAACAGGGCATATGAAAGCCAGAAATTCGATGTGCCGAGCATGAAGGACCCGAAGAATGCGATTGCCCCCACAAGCAGCGATGTCCAAACGAACGTTTTTCGATTCAATGTTTTATCCGAAAAATAGGATAGTGCCAGCATCGAAATGACCGCTAACAAATAAGGTCCGGCTGAAAGCCAGCCCGTTGCCACGATATCCATGCTCGATGCTTGTTTAATAATGGACGGCAGCCACATGACGAACCCATAAACCCCGATGCTCCACATGAAGTATTGGATACTGAGGACGATGACCTGCTTTGACTTAAAAGCTTCCCGATAATTTTTCACAGGTTTTAATGCGGCCTGTTCTTTCTGGAGGGTCGCTTCCATATCTTGCTTTTCCTGATCTGTAAGCCACTTGGCATCTTTGGGACGGTCATTGACGACCTTATACCAGATAAACGCCCACAGGACAGCCGGAAGTCCTTCAATGATGAACAGCCATCTCCAGTCGAATGCCTTCAATAGGTAGCCGGAAAGGATCGACATCCACAATACAGTAACTGGATTCCCCAGAATCAAAAAGGTGTTGGCCCGGGAGCGTTCTTCTTTTAGAAACCAGTGGCTTAAGAAGACGAGCATCGCGGGCATAACAGCGCTTTCAACAACACCAAGCAAGAAGCGAATCGGATAGAGCCATGCCACACTTGTCGCCATCCCCGTCAAGGTCGCCAGTCCTCCCCAGAGAATCAAGCTCCAAAAAATCAGGATTTTGGCACTTTTCTTTTCTGCGTAATGTGCACCTGGAATTTGAAAGAAGAAATAACCAAGGAAAAACAGCGCGGCCAGAAAGGAGGATACCCCAGCTGTTATATTAAGGTCTTCCCCCATTCCTCCCGCTACGCCAAACCCATAGTTGGCACGGTCGAGATAAGCGAGACTGTATGTGATGAACACTAAGGGGATCAATCTCATCCACCTTTTTCTCGAAGCTACTTGTAATTGAGACATGATTGAAGCACTCCTTTTTTCATAAAGTGTTCTAGCTCTTCCATATCAGGAAGGCCTTCGTGATCTCCGGAAGACATCACGGCCTTGGCCCCTATCGCATTTCCGCGTAAAACTGCTTCTTCATTCGATGCCCCTTCCAGTAAAGCGCTGATTACCCCGACAGCAAACCCGTCCCCTGCCCCTACGGTATCCACGACTTCCGCTACGGTAAAACCCGGTACCTCCTTCCTTTCATCTTGGGTTGCAAAGTAGGCTCCTTCTTCCCCGAGTTTAATCACCACAAGCTTAACACCGAGTTCGAGGTAGTAACTGGCGATATCCTCTTTGTTGCTGTATCCTGTAAGAATTTCACCTTCCTGAATTCCGGGAAGCAGCCAATCCGCCTCCTCCGCAAACATATTGACGATGCTGATCATCTCCCTTTCATTCGGCCAGAGTGATGGACGCAGATTTGGATCGAATGAAACGGTTACACCCTTTTGTTTCAGATGTTTCAAGACTTGCCATGACAGATCTCTGAAACTGCCGGAAATGGCAGGAGGTATCCCCGTTAAATGCAGGTGCTGAGTTGAAGGGAGTTTCTCCAGGGGAAAGTCCTCCAGGGAAATCTTACTGGCGCTTGAATTCTTCCTAAAGTATTCAACGACCGGATCTCCTTGTTCGACTTTGGATTTTAACTGGAACCCAGTTGGATTGAATGGATCCATCAAAACATGGGAGACATCCACCCCCTCATTTGTGAGCGTTTTCATAATCATGCGCCCGAACGAATCATCGCCCACCTTGCTCATCCATGCAGTTTTAATCCCTAACCTTGACAGGCCAATCGCTACATTGGTTTCGGCCCCTGCCACATAACGCTTATAACGCATGCAATCATCAAGGCTGCCCGAATCCTCAGCGATGAACATCGCCATTGCCTCTCCCATCGTCAGTACCTTAAGCTCGTTCATGGCTGACCTCCTGTTCCATTTTCATAAGTGAAATATAAGTCGCTGCATTTTCCAATGTTACCGGGAATTCAATCGCTACCGGACAAGCGCCATTAAACTTTTCCAATAACTCCATTACCTCAGGCAGCAGCGGCATCGATACCGGCTCAGTCACCCAACCCTCTTTCTCGCGTTTCACTTGCTTTAAATGAATATAGTCCACATATCCCGCTAAACCTTTCGCAGCTTCCATTGGAACTTCTTCTGTATACAGCCAATTGCCCGTATCAAATGTCAATCTTATCGGGATATCGAACTTTTCGGAGCAACTCAGGAAATGAGCGATCCGGTTTACGTTACCACCGCCAAGCGTCTGATCATTCTCGATGGTGATTTTCATTTCACGGTTTTGCAGATTTTCCACCAAGGCTTCATTCATTCGAAACATATCTGTTTCAAAAAAATCGTAGTTTCCTAGAGGCATCTTCAGCAATTCCGCTCCCAATTCATCCGCTTCCCTTGCCAAGCGTTTAAAACCTATTTCATTCATTTGATGGTTCGAGCCGATCAGGAATTCAGGAGCGGAATAATAAATGTCCAAGTTAAGCTCCCTGCATAAGGCACCCAATTCTTCCAGAGAATCATCCGGCGTCAATAATTCTTTTCTGATTTCGATTCCATCAGCTCCTGCGGCTGCTACCAGTTTTATGATTTCAAGATGTCCGAGCGCTTGAAGCTTTTCGGCCGGTATTGAATTCATGCATACAAAGACTTTCATATTAATCCTCCTGACCCCAAAATGGTATCGGTACCATTTTGTGAGTTAATAAAGTCTTCAAGTTTAGAAGACTTATGATTTTTGTATAAATGGAGTCGTTTTCCTTATATTCAATTTCGCTTGATACGCCATTGTCTGCGCTGGGGAAGCCTGTCCATCAATGCGGCGCAGGATCATTTCCATAGCAGCGACCCCGATTTGGTATGTGGGCTGTTCAATCGTTGTAATGCCCGAATAAACGATGGTGCTCCAATCCGGATTATCAAATCCCATCATTGCTAAATCTTCCGGGACCGACAGTTTCTTTTCTTGTAAAAGTAAAATTAATTTTAATAGCACGACACTATTTGCCGTCAATATAGCTCTTGATACGCCTTTTGAGTCATCTAAAAAATGCTGGAGCTTGGACTCGACATCTTTTAAATCATCGACATTGACCTCAAAAACATCACCTGAACTCGGATGGCTATGGTTCATCAACGTTTGCTGAAAAGATAGCCGCCGCTCATGCCTGGTACTGACATTGCTGGCAGGTTCGCTGAAAAATGCAATTCGTTCATAATTTTGGCCAACCAAATAATTGACAGCTTGTGAAGTAGCCTGAAAATTATCCAATCCTACCGTATCGATTTCAAGATCTGGCACCTTCCGATCCAAAAGGATGATCGGGGTCTTTTGCTCTTGCATCTGTTTTAGCATGTCGTGATTACCGCCAGTCGTATGAATGATAAGCCCGTCGATGCGATGGGATAAAAGCATATCAAAATAGCCTCTTTCCTTCTCGGGGTTATTATCCGAATTGCAAATCATCAGATTATATCCATTCTGGCTGCATATATCCTCAGCCCCCCGAAGGATGGCCGTCGTATATGGATTGTTGATGTCCGCCACGATGATTCCAATCAAATAACTCTTATTGCTTTTGAGCCCTCTTGCCATCGTGTTTGGGCGGTACTCCATTTTGGTGATCGCCAGTTCGATTTTCTTACGGGTCTTGTCAGAGAGTTCATCAAATCTCCCCCCTAAATACCGGGAAACAGAGGTCTTTGAAACACCTGCTTCTCTAGCAACATCGTAAATTGTAACCTTTGCGTTTTCTTGTTTAACCATTACATTCATCCATTCGCGAATTTTGGAACCGGTTCCATTTTTATAAATATTAACACATTACCAATGAATGTCAATCCATTTTATTCAAATTCTTTTTCTTCCGCTGAAAATGCGTAGCTAAGCTGACAGCCTGTTGCTTTTTTCACCGCACTCCTTCATTTCCCTATACTAAAATATATTAACTAAACTGTATAATATAAACAGTTACAGAGAGGGGAAGGCTTTTTTTAATGAAAAATAAATATTCAAAATGGTTACTTGTTGTAGTTATATGTATGGGTGTTGCTATCGGAGGTTATTGGAATTATTCCAGTATTGCAATTGGAGGAACATCTGATAATGGTATGTGGAAAGCAAATTATAAGAAAAACTCTGATGAAACAGTCGGCGGATGGATTGGACATCTTCAACAAAAGTCTTTGCAAGGTCAAGATAAAAGAAGTAAGCTTTACTGATAATGGAAAAATAGTAGTGGAACATAAGGGATTTACAGAAGGAAAAAGTGAAGATGGCTCTGTTACAAAATTAAATCCGTTATCAACGGATTTTTATTTGGGTGATCCTCCAAAAAAAGAGCATGTGTACAAGCTGCATATTACATGGGAGAAAAAAGGACAGCCCAAGACAGATACTTTTCTTCTAAAATAAAAGAGCTTCGTTCATGCAAGGATATAGATAAATTATGGAGCCATTTTGAAACAAAATGGCTCCTTTTATAGACATGGATTACATTTTATTCGGCGTTGAAATGCCCAATAAACTTAGCGCATCCTTCAATACGATTGCAACGGAAAAAGCGAATGAGAGCTTCATTTGTTTCCATTCATCTTCCACTAAGATTTTCGAATGTGCATAATACTTATTGAATGCACGCGATACATGCAAGCTGAATTTCGCGATTTGTGATGGATCGGCTTGTTCAAATGATTTTTGGACAATGATCGGGTATTGCTCCAGCAGCTGGATGACTGGCCACGCATATTCGCCTAAAGCTTCATATTGGATGGTCTGCTCTTTAAAATCACCTTTTTCAAGCAAGGAGGAAATTCGCGCATATGTGTACTGTACATAGGGGCCCGTTTCTCCCTCAAAATTCATCATTTGCTCTAATGAAAAATCAATATCGTTCATGCGGTTATTTTTTAAATCATTAAAGATTACCGCTCCGACACCGACTTGTCTAGCAACCAGTTCTTTCTGTTCAAGCGCTTGATTTTTTTCTTCAATATTGCGCTTTGCAGTTTCAATCGCCTCTGCCAATACATCCGCAAGCAGCACAACTTTCCCTTTACGGGTCGACATTTTCTTACCGTCTTTTAGCATCATGCCAAATGCTACGTGCTGTAAGTCTTTTGACCATTCATACCCCATTTTTTCAATGACGTTAAAGAGTTGTTTAAAGTGCAGGGATTGTTCATTTCCGACCACATAAAATGTTTTCTTTGCCTCATACTGTTTTTTACGATACATGGCAGCAGCTAAATCACGTGTGGCATAAAGTGTCGCACCATCGGTTTTCGTAATCAAACAAGGCGGCATATCTTCCAATTGCACGACATAGGCACCTTCTGAAAGGGCAAGCAGGCCTTTTTCTTTTAGTTCCCCGACAACCGCATCCATTTTATCATTGTAAAATGCTTCGCCGGCATAGGAATCAAAACGGATGCCCAATAAATCATAAATCGTCTCGAATTCTTTTAACGACGCATCCCTGAACCATTTCCACAATGCCAGTGCTTCCTCGTCCCCGTCTTCAAGCGACTTGAAGCTTGCGCGTGCTTGTTCATTCAATGATTCATCCGTTTCGGCTCTTTCATGGAACTTCACATAGATTTTCAATAATTCCTGAATCGGAGAAGCTTCGATTGCCTCTTTATCTCCCCACAGCTTATACGCGACAATCAACTTACCGAATTGCGTGCCCCAATCTCCTAAATGATTGATACGAACGGCATTGTAGCCATTTTTTTCGGCAATGTTGGCCAGTGCATTCCCTATGACCGTTGAACGTAAGTGTCCCATGGAAAAAGGCTTGGCAATATTCGGGGAGGAATAATCAATCACGACATTTCCTTGTTCAGTCTGCATCGAACCATACTGATCCTTTTCCCTTAATATCGTTTGCAGCACGTTTTCCGTCACCATCTGTTGATTGACGAAGATATTCAGATAACCTCCCACTACGTTCACTTCTTGAATCAACGTACTGTTTAATTGTTGGGCTATTTCCGACGCAATCACCTGAGGCGATTTTTTGAATTTTTTCGCAAGAGTAAAGCACGGAAAGGCGACATCACCTAACTCCATCAATTTCGGCTTTTCCATTAATTTTTCTATTTCACTTGCTGGCATTTCATTGTTCAAAGCAGTTGAAATCAATTCTGCAATTGGTTTATTCATCGTCATTTTCCCTCCTAAACAAAAAAGCCCCCGTCTCTAAATAAGAGACGAGAGCATGAATTCCCGTGGTACCACTCTAGTTGCCACAAATTGCGGCCACTTTCCATTGTTAACGAGGTGACTCCCCGATATTCCCTACTGAACGTTTCAAGAAATTTCTCCAAAGTGCGCTTCATTCATCCGACCTGCATTAGGCTCCCACCATCCCTAACTCGCTTTCCATTTCCAAATGAACTACTCTCTTCATCACAGAATTTTCAATATTATGATTTAATCCATCGTACACAATTTAAAAAAACGTGTCAACAGAATTTAAGAAACAAATCCTAACCAGCCGGTAACTTCATTTTATCCTTGATCGTCGTAAAATACTTCCGTACTGTCCCAATTGTGCCGCTTTGATTGGACGGCTCAATATTGGATGGACCATCGGCTAACAGCCCTAACACTCCCATTTCCCGGCCATTATGGCTGGAAGGCCCATCAATAAGCTCTGGGGAGTATATTCGCTTGCCATCCATTATGCTGCGAATCGAGCAGGCTAACTCTTCACCCGGGTTATCCTTCAATAAATAACCACTTACATCAGCCTTTAATGCGAGTTGAAAATAACCAGTCCTTCGAAATGTCGTTAAAATGACCACTTTGCATTCAAATGACCTTAATGCTTCCGCTGCCTCGAGTCCGCTCATTACAGGCATCTCCATATCCATGATACACACATCAGGCCGTAATTGGTGTACAATAGCCATCGCTTCTTCTCCGTTACTGGCTTGCCCGACAATTTCTATATCTTCTTCAAGATTGAGTAGAGAACTTATTGCCTCTAATAGCATTTGCTGATTTTCTGCAATGACAATTCGAATCATTTTTAAGTTCTCTCCTTTATCGAGTTCCTTATATGAAACAAAGACTCCCCAAATCCGAGGATTATTAAGGGAGTCTGGAATGATACATGAACGTTACAGTTCAGATTTCACTTGAGTGGAAACACTTTTTTTCGTTAAATATTTTATGTCCTTGAAACCGACGAAATTCTTGGATTCCTCATCCCATAAACGGAAACCGAGTGAGCGCAAGCTTGTCGCAAGAGTGATCGTCGGAACGTTCTCTAAAGGCTGCGTATTATTATGCGCCATTTCCAATTTATAGTTAGGCACCCTTGGACTTAAATGGTGAACATGATGGTAACCGATATTGCCAGTAAGGAACTGCATCAGTTTTGGAAGCTTATAAAAAGAACTTCCCTCCACTGCTGCCAATACATATTCCCACTCTTCATTTTCTTCAAAATAAGAGTCCTCGAATGTGTGCTGGACGTAAAACAGCCAAATGCCGATTGAACCGGAAATCATGAAAATGGAACCTTGTACCAGAAGGAACGACTGCCAGCCTACTGCCAGGCAAAGCAATGCCGCAAAAACGACGATTAATGCATTCGTCAAATACGTATTATTTTTTTCCTTCTTTCTAGCACCTTTACGGTTAAATCTATTTTTAAGAAGGAAAACATAAATCGGCCCCAAACCAAACATGACCAATGGATTACGATAAAAACGATAAGCAAAACGAAGTTTAAACGGTGCAGCCAAATACTCATCTACCGTAAGGGTCCAAATATCACCTGTACCCCTCTTATCCAAATTACCGCTTGTTGCGTGATGCACTGAATGCTCATGTCCCCATTGATCAAACGGAAATAAAGTCAAAACACCCATGATCGTACCGACGATTCTATTCGCACGGCGGTCTTTGAAAAATGAATGATGCGTACAATCATGAAAAATGATGAATATTCTCGTCAAGAATCCTGCAGCAAACACAGCTGGGATTAAAGCTAACCAATAAGAAACGGAAAGACTTATATATGCTAGGTACCATAGAATGATGAACGGCCCCAAAGTATTGATGATCTGCCATATACTTTGCTTTGTCGTTGATTGTTCAAAAGGAGCAATTTGTTTTTTCAAGGATTTCGTATTTTGCAAGGTCATATTTCAATTGCACTTCCTTTTTTTTGTCGTTATCCATAGTATAAAGAATCCAACCTGATTTTATTAGTACCAGGTGTCATGACTAGAAGATGACAAATGTCATGTACAAGTCAATTCCAGTGACAAACGTAAAAAAAGGCCAACCAGGAAGAACCGGTTAACCTGTACACATATATAGGATTTCTTTATCTTCAAAATAACAGGCGGCCTTACTTTAAGAACAGGACTGTCAATGCTTACAGTCCCATCAGTAAGCAAATGAAGACCCGTTACTCTCCTTTTAAAAATAAATAAAGACCATAATCCGTCGAAGTTGAGGCATAACCCATTTGGCGCAACATGGCCGTGATATTGCCCCGATGATAGGTTCCATGATTCACGACATGCGGTACCAATTCGGCTGCACTTGTTTTCATTTGTCCGCCAGCTGGATTCTCAATTATAAGAGGTTTATGCATATTTTCTTTTTGGCCAAGCAGCGATTTGTACCGCTCGGACAGCTCAATAAACATGGCCTCCATTTCCTCCAATTCCTTTGACTCTGTTTGTTCCTTCCGTTGTTCTGCCAAATCCAATGCATGTTTCATGCTTTTACCGGAAAAAACTTCCGCCCACCCCAGATCGGAAAGATACACATGGGCCATCACACTCGATATCGATGAAAACACACTTTGAACTTCCTGATGGTAAACTTCCTTTGGAAGCTCTTTTAAACGGTTGAAAATCTGATTATTTGCCCATATGTTGAAATCATAAAACTGTAATTCAAAATTTGACATATAAACCCTCCCCTTCTACTTACAAATCACTTGTCCTTCTTACGGAATAATTCGTCCCACGCGATGTTAGAAATGCCTTTCCACAATGTACCTCTATTTATATGGCTATTCTCCATAGTAAACTAGTAAAGTTAAATTTTACAAAGGGGAATAAAATCATTGTGAAAAAATTCTTTGGATGTTTTATTATGTTAAGCCTTCTTTGTATGTGTCTCTTTCCAACCAGTGGTCATTCATCAAGTAAAACCCAATCCATAGGTTTTGTTAAAGCGGACAATACAAAAGTTTTTAGTTCTCCTAAATTAGGTTCCACTCTATTAAAGACCTTAAAGAAGGGCGAAGAGTTTCCCATCATTTCTTCTTCCGTTGGGGATTCCGCGGGGCCCATCATTCATAAAGTGAAGTCTGGAAACACACTATGGAAAATAGCAAATCAATATGGTGTTTCAGTAAGTGAGCTGCAAAAAGTAAATAAATTAACTTCTTCCGAAATAACTGTTGGCCAAAGCCTGAAGATTCCCCAGAAATATAAGATCCATAAGGTTGTATCAGGCGATACATTGTGGAAGATTTCCACTAAATACAAGGTAACAACAAATGATTTGACGAAATTAAATAACTTACGCACGGTTACCCTTAAAGTGGGCCAAAAATTGAAGGTTCCTGATTATTACTACCAGGTTCAATTGCTTGGCGGAAAAAAGGGCTGGATAAAGAAATCCCAGCTTCAAAATAAGGCGCAAAATCGTATCGTCATGGGCTGGAAGCATAACGGATCGAAAGAAAGCTATACCCAGCAACTTAAACACCCCAATTTGAATGTAGTATCTCCCCGTTCTTATACGCTGACGGATACCGGTAATTACGTTTCCGTTTCTGTAGATACAAAATACATCCAAGCTGCACATAAACAAGGAAAACAAGTTTGGCAGCTTATCGGGAATAAATTTGACCCTGTATTAACTGGTTCTGTACTAGGCAATACAAAAAAACGCCAGAAATTAGTTTCAACTTTACGCGATTCACTTGTTAAAACGAAAAGTGATGGAATAAATGTAGATTTTGAAAACATCGATCCAAAAAATAAGAAGCACTTTGTACTTTTCATAGGCGAACTGAAAAAGGCACTAAAACCGCATGGAATTAAAGTGTCTGTGGATGTCACCCGAGAAAATGAAGACCCTTATTGGTCAAAAAGCTTAGATAGGAAAGCACTTGGCAAAGTAGCGGACTATATAATCATAATGGGTTATGACGAGCATTGGGGAGGGAGCCCAGTAGCCGGGTCCGTTTCCTCGTTACCTTGGATCAAAGAAGGAACCAAGCTTTTAATGAAAGAAGTTCCTGCTCATAAGATCATATTGGCTGTACCATTTTATACGAGAGAATGGGAAACCGATTTGTCGACCAAAAAAGTGAAAAGTCATGACCGTACCATGGCTGAGGTCAACAAAATCATTTCAACTCAAAAACTTAAAAAGGTATGGGATAAACAGACGCAACAAAATTACGTGGTGTACACTTCCAAAGGGAAAAAACATCAAATTTGGATAGAAGATAAGAAATCGATGAAGCTCCGTATGGACCTGGTTAAACAAAATCATCTAGGCGGTGCAGCTGCTTGGTACATTGGATCAGAAACTCCTGACATTTGGGATGTCTATCAATTTAATCAATAGGTACATGCATAAAGGAAAAGGCCTCACATTGTGTGCGGCCTTTTTTGCATGACATCATTTTCAGTCGGTCCAGTCGTTTTAAGTGAATAGACCACCCCAATAAATATCAAGGAAATACCCAGAATTTGAATCCCGTCCGGTTTAAATCCTGAAAGCAGAATATCCAAAAGGATGGCAACTGCCGGATCGACAAAAATCATGAAAGATACTACATTTGTAGGCAAATGGCGAATACTATTAAAAAACAGCAAATACACGACGCCTGTATGGATGATGCCGGTAAGCACCGTATAAAACCATTCGGAAGATTTTAACGTTGTATATACGGAATAATCGACAAAAGGAATCAGTAATAGAAATCCAATGAACATTTGCAGAAATGTGGTCGCATATACACTGGTCTTTGTAATGCTCTTTCCTAAAAGCATGGTTGCCGCATAGAAAAAGGCAGCAATGATCCCATACATGATGCCCTCCCATTCAGGGGATGATGATCGAAATCCATCTGTTCCCATAATGAGTAATGTGCCAATGAAGCAAAGGGAAATGGCCAAGATGGAGAATACATTCATTTTCCCCCTAAAAATGAGGCTCCCTATAATGAGTACAAGGATCGGCGCTAAATGATAAAGCGAAATGGCGATTGTCACCGATATCAGCTCAAAAGATTTAAAGAGGAATATCCAGTTCAACAAGTTGGCCACCGCGCAGAAAATGATGAGCATTACCTCCCTGCCATTCCATATTTCGTTCTTGAAATGTCCGGTAATCATCCAGGCTGCACATAAGAAAACGGCAGCACAAATGCAGCGAACAAAAACCAGTTCCAATGCAGGAAGTCCTGATAGTTCCGAAAAGAAACCGACAGAACCGAAGATTGTCATGGCTAGAGACAGTTGAAGAAGTGCTATTTTATTCATTTAATTTCCCCTCATGAAATTTCCATTTTTTACATTCATACTATCATCTCTCGGGCATGCCGTCACGAGTAATGATATTCGCCCACATTTGATCCGGAATCATTAATGTGCACCTGCTATCGCGCGGTAAGGCTGTCATGATCTCGTCTTCCCTGCCTTCCTTTATTTTGGCGGCCCAGTCCGGTTCCATCAGCAATTCCCTTCCTAAAGCGAAAAGCGGTATATTTTTCTCAAGCACAGCATTTGCTTCCTCTGGAGTATGAATCGATCCAAGTGATATGAAACTGGTCCTGCCAGCTATGACATCGCGGAGAATTTCGGTCCTTGTCAATCCCCTGTTCAATCCGCTTCTAGGCATGGACCAGACATTTTTAACAGAAAGATGTAAATAGGAAAGCCCCTGAGTTGCCAATTCATCTACCAATGCAGCTGTATCATCCATTTTCAATCCGCCTTCTTCCGGTTCTTCGGGGGAGAAGCGATACCCAATAACGAATTCCTTGTCTGCATATAGATCACGGATCCGCTTCACCTCCGCGATGACGGCAAGTGGAAAATGCATTCTATTCTTCAAACTCCCTCCCCAATGATCTCTCCGTCTGTTAGAGTGGGGGGAGAAAAACTGCTGCAGGAGATAGCCATTCGCTCCATGGATTTCCACACCGTCGAATCCTGAACGAATGGCATGGCGGGTGGCTCTTCCAAAGTCTTGAATAGTGGATAGAATCTCAGTGTGGCTCATTGACCTTGGAATGTACTCTTCGCCCATTCCTTTATAAACACTTGCAATGATTCCGCTCGGACTAACCATTTTTTCTCCGCCTGTACAGCTTGGAAGGCTCTCGCTTCCGCCATGATGAAGCTGGAGAATGGCTTTTGCACCTTTGGATTTGATGGTTTTTGAAAGCTCAGTGAGTCCAGCGAGGCTTTGTTCATCATATACTTTCATTTGCCGGGGAAAGCTTGTCGCAACAGGGGAAATGGCGGCAGCAGCAGTAATGAACATGGCAGGTCCATCCGCCCTTCTTTTATAGTAGGCTAATTCCTCGTCAGAAACCAAGCCATCCTCTTGACCTGAATAAGTGGTCATCGGCGCAACTACAATCCTGTTTTTAAGAACCGTTCCATTACAAAGCGTGTACGGTGAAAAAATTTGCCCGTATTTCCGTTTCATCATTTTCCATCACCCATTCGTATTTTAATTTGTAATGTTATTGTATTCTCGACTACATCATAAGTAAAATGAATGTTTTTCATTACTTGGATTAGAGTTTCTCATGTATAATTCATAGAAGAAGGGTGTGGGGCATTTGAATTTTTTTCAACTGGAAGTCTTTTTACATGTTGTTGAACACGGAAGTTTTACGAAAGCGGGAGACCGGATCGGACTGACTCAATCAGGCGTGAGCCATAACATTACAGCACTTGAAACGGAACTTGGTGTGACTTTATTGAAGCGTGACCGAAAAGGTATAACACTCACGACTGCGGGAGAACAAGTCATTCCACATATGCGGGCCATTGCTGCCAACCTTGCACATATCGAACAAAAGATTGCAGCTGTGAATGGAATGGAAATCGGTAAAATAACGATTGGCAGTTTTCCAAGCTTCACTGCCAGATTCATACCAAAGCTATTCTCCATCTTTAAAGAAAAATACCCTAATATCGATTTGCTGATTCATGAAGGTGGATATGAGGAAATCTTAACATGGATCGAAGAAGGAACAGTGGACATCGGCTTTGCAGCAAAACCAGTAAAGAACGTGGAATTCATCCCTCTGCTAACAGATCCTCTATCAGCTGTCGTGTACGAAGACCATCCGCTTTCAGGGAAAACCTCATTGAACCTGGAAGACTTCGTTGATCAACCATTCATCATGCTGAGATCTGGCTGTGAAACACTCATAGAAGATAGATTCCTGGAAGCCAAGATAAAACCAAACATTTCATACGACATTAAAGACAATCAAACGGTGCTCTCAATGGTAGCAGGAAAATTAGGCATCACGATTATGCCAGACCTGGCTTTACCGGAAAAACCCGAACGCATCAAAAGCCTGCCCTTGAACCCGGAACTTTCCCGGGAGATCGGATTGGTCATGAAATCAGCTAAACACCTTTCACCCGTCGCCAAGGAATTTACAAAAGTCGTTCAAAATCACTTCATCGGGTAATGGGCAGTATGAAAAAAACAAGAATCCTCTTTTCATGAAAGGGGATTCTTGTCGTGCCGATGATCATCCAAAGAATAGATCCAGGAGATTACTGCCTGCAGATGATTGCCTATTATAAAACTCCGAATAACCGCACTGCTTGCAATACACAACCGTGAATTGATTATTCTGGACATCGAACATTTTTGACAAGCCTGTTCCTGTCATGGCTACATCCTTCTTGGCAGCATCATTGCTTCCGCATTTCATACAACCCTTTTCGCTCATGATCCTTCATCTCCCAAATTTATTAAAATGATAAATGCTCATAAATACCGGAGCTTCCCGGAACCGTTCATACTTACATATACGGATAACCTGGATAAATGGTTTCGGAATTCATGCAAAAATATGTAAATTCCATTGAGTACTGTTTTATTGGCTGCCTTTTTTATTACGGTTAGATTTTATGGTAGACAAGGCATTATACACACTAATTGCAAAAAATAGATTAAAATCATATGCATAGCACCGAACGGGTTATAAAAAATAACAAATAATGCATATACCCCAACAAATATGATCGGATAAATGATGTAATGATAGATGAAATTTTTTATGAACATATTATTTTATCGCATCGCTTTCTTATTCACTTAAACAGCTAAAACCGATAATCAGGGACGCTGGTGAAATCATTAAATGACATCTGCATCATCCAATCGTATTTCGGCGACCCTTCCACCTGGTACACACCAGAATTCCAAGGTAATATTTCGTTTATGGTCAATGTATCCGATAATATCGGCTCCCTGTTCATAACTTTTATAATAATGATCTCCGTACTTCGAAAGGACGTCCGCTTTCTTACTTCCTAATTTAATGCCTTTGCTTGTTTGAAGGGAGTTTTCAAATTGGGCGTCGTCCGTACTTGAAATGATCAACCGCATGATTTTCCCTTTTTCCTCGTCTGTATTGATAGAGGCCGTTTTCAACCCGCCCTTCCAATAATAATAATCATAAGCCTTATTATTATCCTGATCGATGGGTTCTCCATATTCCCTGATGAATTCCGGACTCGATATGTTATCAAACACTTTAAATCCCCCGATAGATTCATCAGACAAATCTGTTGATTTTGTCAATTTTTGAGAGAATGCCGAGTACACATAGAACCCTAACGATATTCCAATAATTGTAAAAATAATGACTAACTTTCGTTTATAATGCATTTTCCCCATCTTTAAACCTGCTCCATCTCTATCAGATTATTTCCGCGAAGTCCGCAATTAACCAGTGTATTGTTCATATGTACATGGAGCTACTGACTAGCAAACTGGTAGGAACTGATCCCCATTACGAACCCTCCGCCTATCCCGATCACTACGCCAGCAACTGTCCATTGTGATATCACCATGCCCATTAGAAATAAAGAAAATCCTATAAGTCCAATTAATAGAACCTTGTTTTTATTCATTTTCCACCCCTAAACCCAACTGAATATCCTCATATTATCTTATACGGATAATTTTGGATAAAGGTTTCACTTTATGCCAGATTCAAAGCAGCAACATTCCTGTTACATAAGAAAAACCGAAATCAGCCACTGATTTCGGTTTTTCGCTCTATTTAATTAGTGATATCTTTTTTCTGGAAGAAGAAGAAAGTTAGCGCTAAAAAGATAAGATAATAGATTCCCAGTACACCCATCGAGAATCCAAGTGTAGCTCCATCGAACATGTCTATCGTTCCGGAAATATAGCCCCTTAAATCGAGATGGGGGAATAGGACGAATTTTAACCACTCGTATTTTCCGATGAATGATTGAATGACCATATTTAATGTCGAAGAGGCAAATAGGATGAAAATGGATATACCTACTGCAAGTGCTTGGTTTTTAAATAATGTGCTTAACATGAAAGCGATGGTCGTGATGACCAGGAATCCTGGTATCCAGTAAACGATCATGTCCACGAAATATTCGCCGACTACCACCGGACTGAATTCGAAAGATGCAGGATCCATGATTTTGTCTGAATACGAACCATTGCCAAAGAATATGATTCCGATTAGATAACTGAATATAAGCAGGCTCGCAAGTAATAACGCTGCAAATAACAAGGAAGTAATATATTTGGAAAGAAGGATCTTCCAACGTTTATAAGGCCTGATCAACAGTTGTTTAATGGTCCCATCGGAAAATTCCGAGGAAACGAGCGAGCTGCAAACAATAACGACGAATAAAGTGACAAATGATGTTAATGATGTAGTCCATTCAGCCATATAGGTCCAATTCGTGTTTAAGTCAGGGTTTATATTATCAGCCAACAGTTGCTTGTTGTAAGTAATTTCTTCCATGATGGCGGCTTTTTCTTCTTCACTGATTTCCTTAGCTTCCAAAGCCTTTTCCTGTTCTTGGATATCGGCGTTTATCTCTTGCTTCCAATCTTTATTCGTTTCGTCAGGACTTAGTTTATAATCGATGACCGCAGCCCCTAATGCTGCCAATAATAGAAAAGCGATGAATATATAAGTTGATACTTTTGAAAAGATTTTCATCCATTCATTTTTTACTAAGGACATCATACAGACTCCCTCATTTCCTGCTCAGTGATTTCGAAGAATTTATCTTCCAGCGATTTTCTGGTTATGCCGATTTCAAAGACATCCAGATCATTTGCATTAAAACTCCTGTTTATATGGGCTGTTTGTTCTCTGGTGGCCGATACGGAGATTTTCTTCGCACCATTTTTTAGGATCGTGATATCCGCAAACTGTTCTTGAAGGATTTTTTTAGCTAGCTTCCCATCACTGACGGTGAATGACACTTCATTGATCGTTTCGGTTTTTTCATCAACAATATGTTCTTTCGTATGGATCAGTTTTCCCTTTTCGATAACGGCAAAACTATCACACATCAATTGCATTTCCGATAGTAAATGTGATGAAATCAATATCCCGACGCCTTCACTTGCCAGTACTTTCAAATAATCACGAAACTCGCGAATCCCTTGCGGATCCAAGCCATTCGTCGGTTCATCAAAAATCAATAACGACGGTTTATGTAAAATGGCCTGTGCCACGCCAAGGCGCTGGCGCATTCCCAATGAATAGGTTTTAACCTTCTTATCAATGGCATGATCCAGTTTGACAAGCTTAATGACCTCTTCTATTCTCTCATTGGATATGTCATTGGATGACATCCGGGCATAATGCAGGATATTCTTTCTGCCTGTCATATATTTATAGAACTCCGGATTTTCAACAATGGCCCCCAATTCATGCATCGCACCTTCGAAATCATGATCGAGGTCACTGCCATTGATCATGACCGTACCGCCCGTACGATTGATGAGACCTGTGATCATACGGATGATCGTGGTCTTCCCAGCACCATTCGGACCAAGTAAACCAAATATTTCATTGCTTTTTATTTCAAAGCTAACATTGTCTACGATGGTTGCTTTTCCAATTTTTTTAGTTAAGGATTGAACCTTAAGAACCGATTCAGACATATAATACCTTCCTTTTTTATGAATTTCCAAAATCACACAAATTCAACATTACCATATTATGCATACTATTACTATACTGATATTCTTCCAATTGGGTATATTGAACCAATGCCTCCGCCGGCGTCCACTTCCCGCCCCCATTATCCAAAAACACTGCCTTCACTTTTTTTCTTCGAAATAGCAACAACTCCTATATATCGTTACCATTTTATACGATTACGTAAGGAGAAAGTTTCAGGATTATTTTATCCGATAAGGAAAATTCACCATAATTTATACAATATATAGGTAAATCCAATAGAAATGGCCAGACCCAATGCAAATAGAAGGATTTTTCTAATAATGGAAGGTAAGAGCTTATATATCATCATTACAATTACATCGATGAAATTTGTGGGTACTCCGGAGCCGAACTCTTTGATTTCTTTCTTTTTGCCAAATAGGGCGAACCACATTATAAAAAGACCGCATAAAATAAAAATGATGGAAAAAATCTTATATCCCATTGTCTGTCACCCGTTTCCTCATAGGCTTAACGATATTGTTATTATTATCTTAACTTTCAAGTTTCAAAATGAATTCTTCAACCTCTTTACCTCTTGCATGGGAATATCCTTTGTCCTCATCGAATCTTTCAAACCCGCATTTTTCCAGCACCCGGATGGATGCAAGGTTATCCTTGGCTGCACGGGCATAAAGAGGGCGGACTTTTATGTTCGGCAAAAAATGGAGCAGTGCACATGTAGCGATCCCTTTACCCCAAAATTGTTTCCCGATCCAATAACTCACTTCCGGGTTACCAAACTGTTCAAACTTGAGAATGCTGCCTGCCACACCCCCATTACAGAGTATGGTCATTTTTTGAATATCCCGGTTCGATAAGATGTTCTTCCAGTGTGTCAAAAAAGCCGCCTTGTCTGATGGATCCTTAGATGTGAAAGCAGCCATATAGTTTGCGGCAGGATCCAATTGCTGCTCGAAAAAGATAGGAAGATCACTCTTCTTGACCTCCCGCAGGCGGACTCCTTCGTCATTCGTTTGCAATCCCATATACTCATCCCCCACACCAATATATAACATTCATTAAAACCAGAAAAACCGAAGACTCTGCCATCTTCGGCGCGGTTTCATTCTTTCATCTTACTATAATTACCGTTGAACTGTTATTGCTCAATATGCTTGATAACGTCAGACAAGCTCTTATCCGCCATGGATCGGAGGTGTAAATGATGATTTTCAAAAGCTAAAGCGTCCGTCACGGGATTTGGTACGATTACACACTTCAACCCAGCAGTCAGGGCCGCTTGAAGCCCATTTAACGAATCTTCAAATGCTACGGCTTCTGCAGGCTGAATGCCTAGGACTTCAATTGCCTTTACATACAAATCGGGCGCTGGTTTAACTTTATCAACATCATCCCCTGTGATCATAACTTCAAAATAGTGTAACAGCCCGAGTTCCCCCAAATGATGAGTGACCCATTCTTTTGTCGAGCTTGAAGCGAGGGCGATTGTATATCCATTTCTTTTTGCTTCTTCTAGATAATCCTTCACACCTTCACGTGCCTGTGCTGTTTTCATCTTTACTTCATGGAGGCTTTTTGCTCTGGATTCAATTTCTTCAATATTACACCTTTCCCCCAGCTGATCTTTGAAGTACTGATTTAGTTCAGTATTTTCGGTTCCGATACATGTAATAAAATGTTCGAGAGGCAAATCAGATTGATAAAAAGCCATCGTTTCTCTATAGGCCTCATACCAAACCGTTTCCGTGTCTAAAATTAAGCCATCAAAGTCGAAAATAACTGCCTTAATCATATGATTCCCTCCTTTAACCTTACAATAGAATTTATATTAACTTAAACGTACATGAATGAATGCCCCTGTTCAACCAAACGGTTCCGTTAGTTTCATATGAAACTTGATTTTTTCCCATAATTCGACAATTGATAAGGATATGGTAACCCGATGTCCGCCTCATTTCTTTTCTTTTTGTTACATGTTTTAACAATTACTTAGTGCCTTCGCGGTGTTTTTCCTTAACTGCGCCTAAAAGAGTGATAGTTTAACGAATGGTTTAATTGCAGGAAACAACGAGGAGGATAAACATGAAGAAAATTTTATTAACGATCCTAACGGCTACTGTATTCATTCTAGGAGTTTGCATGCCAACTAAAGGCGAAGCCGCTGCTTTGGATCGCACACTTTCATTTGGAATGAGTAATAGTGATGTTAAAGAATTACAAGAATTATTACTGACAAAAGGGGTTTTTCCCTATCATGAAGCAACAGGTTACTACGGTCCGATTACAAAGGAATCCGTAAAGAAGTTTCAGGAAAAATCAGGGCTGAAAGTCGATGGAATATCAGGAACACAAACGAATCAGAAAATACAGGTACTGAAAAGCGGGGATATGGGAAGACCTGTAGCTGAACTGCAAAGGCTATTGAAAGCCTGGGATGTTTACTCATCAACGGTCGACGGCATTTATGGATCAGGTACAAAACAAGCAGTCATGAACTTTCAAAAGCAAAAGGGATTATCCGCTGACGGTATAGCCGGTGCACGGACCTTCAGTAAATTAGAACAAAGAGCCAGTTCAGCAAGCTCAGCCGTTAAAGAACTGACGGTTACAAGTACGGCTTATACAGCAAGCTGCGAAGGATGTTCAGGCAATACAAGAATGGGTGTCGATTTAGAAAAATATGATGATGCCAAACTGATAGCAGTCGATCCGAACGTGATTCCGCTAGGCTCCATCGTGGAAGTCGAAGGCTACGGACAAGCCATCGCTGCAGACACGGGCGGTGCGATCAAAGGAAACAGAATCGATGTATTCATCGCGAAAGAAGCAGATGCCCTAACGTGGGGAAGAAAGCAAGTGAAGGTAAGAGTCATTAGATAATGCATGACATAAATATCGATTTACTATAAAAATAGATACATAACCAAACCGCAAAGAGCATGTATGGAATCCATTCATGCTCTTTCGGTCTGTTTAAACCAATTTGTACATGATAATGTCATCAACGTATTCACTTTCGCTCATCTTGAATTCTTTGATTTTACGGCCTTCTTCTACAAACCCCAGCCGTTTATACAATGATATTGCCCGATGATTCGATGAAAAAACCCCCAAACTCACCTTTTCAATCAACGGATTGGCTTCTGCCCAATCCAATAACGCCTCAATAAGCTCTTTTCCGATTCCCATCCCTCTGAAATTTTTTCTGATCATCACCCCAAATGAGCCCTTGTGGAACATTCTCTTCCTAGTTTCCGATTGAAAGGCTATCCATCCAACCACTTCATCGCTCATTTCGGCCACGATGATGGTTTCCCGTTCATTTTCCAATAACCTTCGTATCCAATCTCGTTGCTGTTCAGGTGTTTTATTGAACTCCTCCGATACGGCAATAAAATACTCGCCTTCGGAAATAACGGAATTCTGTACATCCAAAACCGCTTCCGCATCTTCCAATACACCAGTCCGGATCATATATGCAAGCCGATTATTTTTCATTCCTGGCATTCCAATCCCCCTTAATGAACCATGTTCGGATCGAAGTGAACAATAGTCCGGCCTTCCATGATTCTTTGTTCAATTTTTTGAACGGTATTGGATAATGAACGATCCGCATTCTTCAAATCATACTTTTTATGAAAAAAGTTATATAACGTTAAATCCCTTAGCTTTAAAAATAGAGGAATCGTTTCGTATTCCACAGGTGCCAGGATATTTTCCGTCTCATACCCTTTTATGAATTCCCTCATGAACTTGGCAGCATATTCATCGAGCCCTTTTATCCCTTCACGTTCCAAACTCCACATCAGATAGTACAGAGGGATCGCCAAATCGCTGGCAAACCAGTGATATGAACAGTCATCAAAGTCAAAAACATGAATCCGCCCCTCATGATAATGGAAATTGCCATTATGTATGTCAGAATGAATCAAGCCAAAATTATCTTGATGAACGGAAAGGGCATTTAAATGCTTGTTGATTATTTCTTGTTGGCGTATCACTTGCTCCGGTACATCGGATTGATAGAGCTGGACATTCAATAATTCCTCTTCATACCAATCCAGCCGTTTATATTTCGCTTCAGGCTTATAACTTTTTGTTTGTTTATGCATTTGGCCAATGGTTCTTCCCCATTCAAAAAATAAAGGTCCATCGAAATGTTCATCAGTGACTTTCATCCTAACACCAGGAGCTTTTTCAAACAGGCAACAATAAAATTCCGTACCATCCGAACCCTTTACAATTTCAACTAAATTCTTTTCTTTCGAAAAGAGAACTTTAGGAATTTCACTCCCATTATTCTGTAAATGCTCAATCCACTTTAGCTCAGCAAGCACTTGATCTTTTGTACGATGTGATTGATGGGTCATTCTTAAGATATATGGCGTCCCATCCCTGTAAACCTCAAATACGTAGTTCTCTGCATCTCCAAGTTTAACCGGATTCCCAGCATTCACTTGAAAAAAATCCCCCGCCAATTTCACCAATTCATTAGAAAAAATTCGTTCTACCGCTGCTTCCATGATCTTCACTCCCATTGCCAACATTATTAATAAAAACGATTTATACTATGCTTTATACGATACTAAGATGCCATTTCCCTTTATTTGTATTTTATAAATCTAAAAAGTAAAGATATGTTCTTTTGCATACTCATTTATTAACGGCTCCTTCGTCTTTCTCAAAGGCTGTTTTCACATACTCTGTTGCTATTTACCAAGTAGTGAGGTGTGGTTGATTTCCCCTCCAGATGCTCGCTTTCCGCGGGAGTCTCGCACTTCCGCTCCAATCAACCTTAGATAGTTTCGTTTTAAAAACAACAACCTTTACGAAAAGAGCCTTCTCAAAAAAAAAAACGCCCTATAGGGGCGTCCAAAATCAAGTTTCCTTTTCTTCTTCATTCGCTATTTTATTGAACTTCAAGATTGTTTCTTCGATTACCGGATTATTGAATTCCTCTTGGATGGCTGATTGTACAAATTTATCTTCACCATTCATTTCATCCCACTCATTAACTCTGTAATCTGGATCCCGACGATTTGTTTGACCGTTTTGTTCCTCATGATTTGACAACTATCTTCACCTCTTAACCATAGTAGAGTTCGAACCAGTCATAAGCAGAAAGAATATATCCTTTCAATAATCATCCTTGATTGAAATGGGTGAACCCGTTGAGGTATGTTGATTGACCCAGTCGAGCGATACTTTTGAAACGGCATCCCATTCAGGTATTTGGGCTTTATGTTGTTCCACCCAGCTCATGCAATATTGCGGGTCAATATTGCTTTCTTCAGATTTTGCCAAAAATGACTGAATTGTGGTTTCCGTACAATTTTCCCATGATCCACATGTATCCTGCCAAATATGTTCCATTTTCATTTGGATATTTTCGTTAGCCATTGGGATTCCTCCTTAATTAAATATTACTTATTGATATCTTCATTAAGTATGTCCAAGGCTAAATAAATCATTACAAAAATTGGGGTTTTTTAGCGAAAGAATGAATTTACAGTCGTAAAAATGATGAATAAACTGATTACGATAAACAAAATCCGCCAAAACCAATAGCTGCTTTCGAAAGGAAAATCATTGCCTTCTTCAATCTCCTTTACACCTTTATACAGCCAATTGTATTGAAACAAACCAGTTTTGGAGCATTTCCAGTAAGTTTCGGGCTATTATGCGTGAATTGGGGCATATACTCGTGAATTTTTCACGCTTTTATTTGTCGAATCGGCGTTTACTCGTGAGTTTTAGCCATTTACTCGTGAGTTTCACGCTTTTACTCGTGAGTTTAGCTGATTTACTCGTGAATTTCAGCGTTTTACTCGTGAGTTTCACACTTTCCCCATAGAATGGCACAAAAAAAAGCCGAATGCTTGGACTCCGCTGATCCCGGCGACGTTCGACGAACAATCCGTTGCCGAGTTCGGTACAGAGGCACCGCTTGGGCGCCCTGGGCAACCTGCAGATCATGCAGGCGCCTATGTGCTGCTAGCATCTGATGAAGGTGCTTATATAACAGGACAGTGCATTCATATCAATGGCGGGATCACGATGTCCTCATAACTCCAAAACGACCGAAAAGCATGGTGCTTTTCGGTCGTTTCCTTTGTGAAATTTAATTTCCTATGCCGGGCGAATTCATCAATACAATTCTCCAACCATCCGGATCTTCAACGGTAACACCTGATTTTTCCCAATATGGATTCTCCGGAGAAACCGGTTCATAGCCCATACCTTTCAACCTATTCGTGATTTCCTCAATGGTTTTACGTTCAGGAATATAAAAGACAAGCAGATTATCTTTTGATGGGGCAGGACAAGGACTGCCATCCTTATGTTGGGTAAACTCCAGATGATAGCTGGAATCCGGAAGCCCGATCATGATGCCGTCATATCCCTCGTGCCCTTCGAAAGAACCGATTTTTTTCAATCCTAATCCTTCACAATAGAAGTTTACTACCTTTTTTAGTTGATTAGTAGGACGTGCAACCCGGATTTGCGCTACTTTCATTTCAGTTGGCCATTTACTTTCCATTGTCCCATCCCTCTCTGTAAATCGAATTACATTTCTTCTTTCAAATTACTTTTACCAATATTCATGCCAAAACCTAATGCAATCGCCGCACCTAAACAACTGAAAAGACAGCCGGCTCCCAAGAAAATGGTTGGATCTGATTGACCAATCATCACTGAAGCTATACCTCCAATTGCCGGAAAAAGGGCAACCATGTATCCACTTTTCGCCCCGCCTATCTTTTCTACAAGCTTGAGGTAAAATAGCCAAGCTCCAAAGGAAGCGAATATAGTTAAATAGAACAAAGCAGATAAATATGTAATGGATGTCGGTATAGTGACTGCTTGTCCTTGGATGAACACAATGGCCGCCAAAAGAATTCCTCCTGCTGCAAATCCAAGTACATTGGCATAGATTGGGTTCACTTTCTCCCTGGCATTTCTAGCAGAGCTTGCATCGCCCAATGCAGTGAGGATGGTACCAAGAACAGCCATCATGATGCCCTTTATATCATTGAACCCATGAATATCATGTAAACTCGGATAAATAACAATACAAACAGCCAGCACACCAATTATCCCGCCAATTAAGATACGTGAATGCAATGGTTCCTTCAAAAAAACACGAAGGGCAATGGGCGTTAAAATGACTTTCAATGAAAATATTAACGTAACCATTGCTGCTGAACTTAAGATAGTGGCGTAATAAAGGCATAAATAGCTTAAAGCAAAATTACAAATTCCAAACACAATAATGAATGGAACATCCTTTTTCTTAGGTTTTCCTTTAGGTCTAAGCATGCACAATAAAATGAAAAATAGGATGGCCGTCAAACCTAAACGATAGGTTAAAGATAATTCTAAACTCACAGGTGTACCTTGAATCTTAACGGCAATAAAATTAAGACCCCATACTAATAAACAAAATATGTACATAAAGTTAGTCATAATAACATGACCAATTTGCGATATTGCCCACTTTCTATCAGTTTATGAAACTCGTCGTAACTGCTTTTCCCATCCATAATTAAACCGCCTTCTATTAAAAATCACATATGTAATAATAAAGTAAATATTACCAATTCAAAGGGGATTGTCAATATATCAAACTACATTCCGAAAAGCCCTCCAGTTAATTTGGAGAGCTTTTCATTGGCAAACGGCTATTAGCACAAACTCGATAATTGAGTTTCGAAAACGTTCCAGTCGATTTCAGAAATCCAATAAGGAGTACAGGAAAAAACATAAAGGACCTAGTCTTATACATATTTCGGTGTGATCAGCCTACAGTTTTTTCAAGAAAACATTCCAGTCGATTTCAGAAATCCGCTCCCTTTCCGCCGACTGTCTGCCAAGCCTCCTCGGCACAAGCGCCTGTGGGGTCTCGGCTAGCCAGTTTTTCGGCAGGAGTGTCGCACATTTCTTCCATCCAATAAGGATTACAGGAAAAAAACTTAAAGGACAAGGTCTTATACATAATTCGGTGTGAGATCAGCCTATAGTTTCTTCAAGAAAACATCAGCTGCTTTCAGGAAATCCGCTCCCTTTCCGCCGACTGTCTGCCAAGCCTCCTCGGCTCAAGTACCTGTGGGGTCTCGGCTAGCCAGTTTTTCGGCAGGAGTGTCGCACATTTCTTCCATTCATTTAGGATTACTGGAAAAAAACTTAAAAACATATTTCGGTGTGAGATCAGCCTACAGTTTTTTCCAGAAAGCGTTCCAGTTCGATTTCTTCAATCCATTCCACCGGGATGCGATTCCGATTTCCTATTGTCTAAAAACTGCGGCCAACGACTATTAGCCTTTATAGCTGACTTGTCCAGTTTCAACCAATTCTTTC
This sequence comes from Peribacillus sp. FW305-BF15, assembly GCF_058783805.1. Lineage (NCBI taxonomy): Bacteria > Bacillati > Bacillota > Bacilli > Caryophanales > Bacillaceae > Peribacillus > Peribacillus sp. FW305-BF15. The sequence goes on from NZ_JBYSYV010000004.1 coordinate 195,961, forward strand.
AGTCCCATAAACATTAAATTCCAGCCGTGTTCAGATCCATCGTGATACTCTTCAAGAGCTTTTTTGATATCGGATTGTGTCCAATTTTCTTCATGAGGAACGGTGATGTTTTGTGAAAATGTCATTTCACAGCCCTTTTGAAGTTCTTTCAGCTCAACTGTAATTGTATCTGCCGCTTCACTGAATTGCGGCATTTTAAAAGTGAACTCTAATTTATTGGGACGGTCCATTTCAAGGTACTCCCCTATCGCCCGATAATCTTTTCCATCGCGATGATCAATAATCTCCCAAGTTCCTCCCACTTGCGGATCATTTTGTGCCACTTTATTTGTCCCCTCCAATGTAAAAAGCCATTTTCTCATCATCCCGGGGTCCACCCATGCAACAAATACCCTTTCAGGCATTACATCAAAATTTCTAATCATCTTTAAAGTGGTTGTCGAGTATTTTTCCATTTTCATACTCCTTATATCATTTTTATATACTTTTCAATTCTTCTTTTGAGACAGCACGCCAACCGTGTGCTTCCAGTTTCTCCAAATAAGTTTCCATCCTGATTTCCTCGATTTCGATCGCAAGCGGGTGCAGGGATACCAGACATTCATTCGAAGCATAATTTATCGTAACCTTTACAACCTCATATCCATTATGAAATCGTGGATCGAACCCGGGATCATCGATTATATCCCCTGTAACAGGACGAATATCAGATTCAAATGTTTTCATCATTAACCTATTCTTTTCTTGTTCTTTTATTGATGTAATGAAGATCATTAAATTTACTTTCATTGCAGTCTCCTTTTCTCTATCCTTAGCGTCCTGCGACCTTGCTCCAATTGGGATAAAGCGCCTGCCCGTTTTATAAGACTTTGGAATTCACTATTTCCTTTTTCATATTTTGAAAGGAATAGATATCATTTATACCTTTATATAGTTCCCCGCTCTTGGAGAAAACTGCACTTCCATTTGGTATTGCATATATCTTTCGTTCATTTGATAGGGGAAATAATTCTCCATCTATATTATCCTCGTAATGGACCTCAACGCTAAACCCCACTAATCCTAAGCCCTTGATCACTATCGTTTCTGGATAGTCTTTATCTTTTGTGATTATGCAATCATGGCCGAAAGCTAATGAACCCGCACTATATCCAATGATTAAACCTTGAAAGTTTTTGATAATTGCGGTAAGTCCCTTTTCTTCAATTACATGGATTAACCTTACTGGCTTTCCACCTATAAAATAGAGAATATCATGTTCCATTATAGACTTTTTCATTTCTTTGCCTGAAAGGTCTTCATTTAATAATTCAATACTTACATTCTCCATGATTGAAAAAGCTTGTGTAATACTTGCCATCCAACTTTCATACCTGGAATTGTCGGTTGCAAAAGGGATTATTAAAATCTTCGCTTCAGGTTTAATCATTTTTGAAAGTTCTAGGAACACTTCACGTAATTCATTATTCGTGTGATTTCCGCCACCAATTAAACAAATTTCCATATATGTCCCCCATTTTATTTTTCTATAAAAAGGACAATACCTTTTTAGGTCACCGTTCTTCATTCCAAGTGCCATAAGAAAAAGGATTTCCTTACCCGCTAAGAAAATGCCGCCGATCATACATTTTTAAATATCGTATTGTCTTTTATATTCAAAAATCTCATCAACAGCTTGGTGATATCCACCCGATTTTTGAAAGGATTCTTTTAATTTTGAAACAGTTTTATGGAAGGTTGGGTCGTTTAACACATGATCTGCGGCCTCACGCAGCTGATTTGCAGTCAAGCTTTGCATTTGTAATGTAATACCGGCTCCGATATTGGCAACTTGCCCTGCAATCATCGGCTGATCCGCGCTTTGCGGGATGACAATTAGCGGAACTCCATAGTAGAGACCCTCATTGGTACTATTCATTCCGCCATGTGTGATAAATAATTTAGTGTATTTCAGCACGTCCGTTTGTGGAACGTATTTTTTCACAATGAAGTTTTTGGGGATCTCTCCTAATTCAATTAGCGGGGTTTGTTGACCGACCGACATGACCACCGTGTGATCGCTATTTCCAAATGCTTCAAAACAAAGCTTATAAAAATCAAGAGACCGGTTAAAAACCGTCCCAAGCGAAATGTAAAGGGGACTTTTTCCTTTGATATCAGCAAGGTCAAAGTTATCCTGCTTTATTCGTGAAGAAATGGACGGACCTACAAATTTGTAAGTTTGGTCGAATGCTTCTTTAAAAGGTTGAAACTCCCTAGTTGTATAAACGATTGAAAGTGGTGCAGGATTACAAAAAACTTCGTAAGCAGAATGGATCTCCACATCATATTTTTCCTTCACCATTGCCGTCAGTCTTTGAAATTCATCTTGTATAGGTTTACCTATTTCTGGAGTGATTTCTTTAGAAAGCTGTTCCAGCATTTTATCGAATGATGCTTTTGTCTGCGCAAAAGAAGTACAAGAATTGATTGCAGGAAGCTTAAGGATTTGGGCAAGCATACTTCCACAGCCAAACATGGAGTCATGGATGATGTAATCGAAATGCTCTCCTTTGATCTGTTCAAGCACGCTAGGTATGACGATATCTACCGTATGTAAAAGACCGTTGATTCTTTCGAGTAAATAATTTCTTCCCCCTGAGAGGAAAGCTTCTATAAATTTTTCACCGTCAATTGTTCGTACAGTAGCTCCCGTCCTCTCAATACGTTCCCGAAAAGACTCTATCGTAAAGTACACTACCTCTTCTCCACGCGAAATAAGCTCTTGCACAACTCCAATAGTTGGATTGATATGTCCTTCTGATCCAGCATTAATAAATAAAACACGTGCCATTCTACCACTCCTTAAATGATTCTGTAAGAGTATGGTCACCCTCCCATACCCTTCCAAATTCAAACAATATAAATTTATCATAGTACAATACTGGAAAATCTCAAATTCTTAATCACCCTTGTAATCTAAAATTAATATCGTTCATAAAGGTCAGCCGGATTCTTAAAGGGAAAATGAGCGCTGTATGCAGCTATCGCTTTTTTCATCAGGGTAGTATAGCTGAAAAAGGTAATCCACTCATTAATAGAGAACTTATATTTTAAAATGGATTTCTTTGGAGGGAATAATGATGGCAAAGTATTTTCCGGAAATGTTAGCTGAGCATCAAAACTTCATAAAGAAACAGCATTTGTTTTTTATTGCAACGGCACCTTTGGATGCGGCGGGGCATGTAAACCTTTCTCCAAAAGGGTATGATACCCTCCGCATCCTATCATCCACCGAAATTGCGTATTTGGATCTAACCGGGAGTGGTAACGAAACAAGCGGACATATTAATGAAAATGCCCGGATCACCTTTATGTTTTGTGCATTTGAAGGTCCGCCGATGATCTTGCGCTTATATGGTTCAGGCAAAGTGATTCTGCCTGAAACAGAAGAATGGGATCGGATGATAGGTCATTTTGAAATGATGCCCGGTGCAAGACAAATCATTTTAGCCAAAATTCATAAAGTCCAAACCTCTTGCGGATATAGTGTCCCCTTCATGACCTACTCCAGTGAACGTGAAACATTGAATCGGTCCAACATGAAAAAGGGTGAAGCTGAACTGGAAAATTATTTGCGTGAAAAGAACTCCTCCACCATTGATGGCATTCTGACACCATTAGGGAAAAAATTATCGAATGACTCTAAAACCACCTAAAATTCTGCTTGTTACGTACAAACATAATAAAGGAGTTAAAAAAGGTATGATGCAAAAAAAGGGTTGGTGGATTTTAGTTATAGTCTCGGTTGGGATTATGATTCCTTTCATGATCCCCTATCTAACTTTAAATCCTGCTAACAGCCGTGTAGATATTAATTCGCCAACACAATATTCTATACTGGTTACACATATTGGTTGCGCCTTTATTGCCTTAATAACAGGTTTTCTTCAGTTTATGGATCGTATTCGTTTGAAAAATCCAAAGGTTCATCGCTATGTGGGGAGGATTTATGTTGTCAGTGTTTTTATTAGTGGAATTCTTGCTCTTGCCGTTGTCTTCTATATAGAAAGTTTCACAAAAGCAGCAGCTTTTCTTACTCTGGCCATTCTGTGGTTATTCACATGTTGGAAGGGTTACCGTACAGCTGTTAATGGACAATTTCATGCACACCGAATATGGATGATGCGCAGTTTTGGTATAACTCTAGTAGCAGTCAGTGCACGTGTACTAGTACCCGTCCTTCTCATTACTTATTACACTTTTAATGGATTTATGCTTCCAGAAGGAAGAGATAAGATGATCGAGGAAGTATTGAATGTGAACATTTGGGCAGGACTCGTTCTCAACTTTGTCATAGTGGAGTGGATGATCCTTAATAAAAAAACGGGTAGAGAAATCAGCTAATTGACTTGTTTAGCGAAGATTCTTTGTAACTAAAAAAGTAACTATTCGCCGCTAAGAATAGTTACTTCAAATGAACCGGATGGGAATAAATAGGACAGGAGAGAGTTGTCCTATCTACTTTCATTATATGGAGTAACGATTACAAGGTGAATAAATTATCTGTTAGAAAAACAGTTTGAAGAAACTTTGCTTAACCTGCCCCTTTAGTTCGATAAGAAAAGGAGCTGCAAAAGCAACTCCTTTAGATGCGAGAAACATTCTTTTAAACTGTTACGAGTTTATATAACTTCAGACGAAATACGCGACTTTTTCCGACTATGCTTGAATTAAAGCGTGACAATGATCGGTCCATTTTTAGTAAGGATAATCGTATGTTCCACTTGAGCTACATAGCTTTTTTCAGTAGCATAGGTCCAACCGTCTTCTTTTTGGAATACTTCTTCTTCAAAGGTTGAGATGAATGGTTCGAATGCGATAACCATCCCTTCCTTTAATATTTCATTATCCCATGGATCATAATAATTACAAATATGGTCAGGTGCTTCGTGTATTCTACGTCCAACACCATGTCCTGTAAGGTTTTTGATAACCGTGAATCCATGCTGTCTCGCTGTTTCGAACACCGCTTTTCCGATTCTGCTTTTTTTGGAACCGGGTTTTGCTTTCTTAAGACCCGCTTCAAATGCCTTTTTGGCGACGTCGCATAATTTCGTTAATACTTCTTCTCCTTCGCCTACTACAAATGAGATTCCTGTATCTGCGAAATAACCGTTCTTTGAAGCGGATACATCTATGTTTACTATATCCCCTTCACGAATAACCCGATCAGCCGGAATGCCATGTGCCACTTCATCATTTAGGCTTATGCAAGTATAGCCAGGAAAATCATATTCACCTTTTGGAGCTGAAACTGCACCCGCTTTTTCTAAACGTTCCCCGGCTATATCATCAAGTTCTTTGGTCGTTATGCCCGGAATTGTTCTTTGTACCAATTCATCTCTAATGGAGGCAATAATTTTGCCAATTTCCTTCAAACCATTAAAATCATCTTCTGTTTTTGCAATCATTTTTTTCTACCTCATTATCTTTTATCATCAATAAACTATATAAGCATTCATTATACCCTTTATTTTAGCGAAAAATAAAAGCAATGTACATAATTGGGTACGATGCCCCTCAGCTTGAATTTTTCTTCAATCAGGAAAAAGACAACAACATTTGCAGCAGTACTTTATTTTATCCTATAATGATGCGCTCTTTGGGATAGTGATACGCATGTTTTAATGGTTTGCCCCCCATACTGAATAAGAAGGTAACCATCCCGATTTTCCCTATAAACATTAAAGTCATGATTACGACCTTCCCGGCAGTACTCAAATCCGGTGTAATGCCAAGCGAAAGGCCTACAGTGCCAAAAGCAGGGGCGCCAATAGCCCCTTCTGGTATTTTTCCCCATTCATGTACTTTTCCAAATGGGACACCGAGTCCTTTGAGTTTTCTCACTCTCGTTCTTGGCAACTTCCATTGTTTCCATAAGCTCTGATTAACACGAAAATACTAGATTAAAGCATGAACCCCCAACAGGCATTTAGTAAATCCAGGTTTAAGTATTGGAGGAGTTGAATGAGATTATGGTCATGTTAATGCCATTCTTATCGAAGATCAAGGCTTCTTTTTTCGGAGGTGTTGATCCCAAGACGGATGGAGCTGCTATGGACTGGTAAGCAAATGTAAAATAATATGTTAGATTTCCTTACATTAGTAGTGACAAAGGGCAATAATATTTATATGATTAATTCAAGAACTAGAAGCAGCAGGTGAGTATGGATGAATTCTTCTTTTAAAAAGCAGCTGTCGCAGTTATATAATGACATCAACCAAGAAATTTATAGTGCGGGAGTTAGTAAGCAAACAATTGACATCCAGGATAATCGCATTGTCATTTTTGCGCAGACGAAGCGCTCGCCTTTAATCTCAGTATTAAGTGAAAGGTATTCTGAGCTGACCTTATCCGTCGATGGGGCTTTAGCCATGGAATATAAAATTCGATTAAAAGAAAACTTTGAGAAGCGATTTGGAATGAAGGTCAAGACCATATTTAAGGATTACGATTTTACAAGTGAGCATGCTTGTACGGTGATTTACCTAGAACAATCACTTGGTATCTAACCAACCTTATTATTGGAGAAATTTTGATTTATCATTTTTTCTTCACGGACTTGTTTCAAGGATTCAGGAGCTTAAATTTCGTTATACGTGGTTTAGGAGCCGTAGATATAGGAGGAGACACCTTCTATTTCTGCGGCTTTTTTTATAAAGAAAATTAAGGGGGAATAAAGGTGAATTCAAAAGTATTCTCGTTAGGATTCCAGCACGTCATGGCGATGTATGCTGGGGCGATTCTTGTTCCATTGCTTGTTGGGAGGGCATTAAACCTTACTCCGGAGCAATTGGCTTACTTGGTCGCCATTGACTTATTAACCTGCGGTATCGCTACCTTACTGCAAGCGTGGAAAAACAAATATTTTGGAATTGGTTTACCCGTTGTATTGGGTGCTTCGTTTGTTGCCCTGTCGCCGATGATCGCTATCGGATCACAATATGGTATTCCTGCCATTTACGGATCTATTATAGTAGCAGGACTCTTCATTTTTTTATTTGCTCGCTATCTTGGAAAACTCGTAAAGTTCTTTCCACTTGTTGTCACGGGAACTGTCGTCGTGATCATTGGACTATCGTTAATTCCATCGGGAATTAGAAATATGGCTGGCGGAGCAGGGAATCCGGACTTCGGTAGCTTAGATAACTTGATGTTGTCCATGGGTGTCATCGCTATTATTCTTATTATCAACCGTTTCTTTAAAGGGTATGTCCGCTCTCTTTCGGTGCTCTTAGGGATTTTCGCAGGTACAGCACTAGCTGCGATGATGGGGAAAGTTGATTTCCATGAGGTTTTAGAAGCTTCATGGTTCCGTATTCCTCAACCGTTCTATTTCGGTGCCCCATCCTTCGAGATCGCTCCGACACTGACGATGTTAATTGTAGGATTAGTCATTGTAGTTGAATCAACAGGTGTATTTTTTGCCTTAGGGGAAATTTGTGATCGTCCTGTTACACAAGATGATCTCACTCGAGGATATCGAGCAGAAGGCTTGGCTATCACCTTAGGAGGGATCTTTAATGCCTTTCCCTACAACACCTTTGCGCAAAATATAGGGTTGGTTCAACTATCTCAAAACAAATCAACGAACGTTGTGGTTGCAGCAGGTAGTATCCTAGTATTTCTTGGTTTAATTCCTAAAATTGCGGCCCTTGCTACCATTATTCCTGCCCCCGTACTTGGCGGTGCTACGGTTGTGTTGTTTGGTATGGTCGTGTCTTCAGGAATTAAAATGCTAGGTTCAGTAGATTACAACAATCAACATAATGCACTTATTATTGCTTGCTCAATTTCGTTAGGACTAGGATCAACCGTCGTACCTGAGTTATTTAGTCAATTGCCTCCATCCCTTCGAATCATCGTTAGCGATGGAGTGATTACCGGAAGCCTAACTGCTATCTTTATGAACCTATTTTTTAATTTCCGTACTGTTCTAGCTCCAGCATCCCTCCAGCATGAGGAAGCTAACGAAGCACATGTTTAATGAAAAAAAGATAAAGGGGTTATGATACATGCAACTTTGAATGCATTAAATGAAATTCCATTGTCTGAGTTTGTGGAAAAGTTAAAGGACATATTTGAACACTCTCCTTGGGTAGCCCAAAGGGCAGGGGAGTTTCGTCCTTTTAGTTCCTGTGAGTCGCTTTAGGAGAGGATGGTCAACGTTGTCCAAACAGCGAGTGAGGAAGAAAAGTTGAACTTAATTCAGGCCCACCCCCATTTAGGAACACGAAAAACGATGAGTTCATTTTCCCAGAGTGAACTAAAAACTGCTGGATTGAGTCAGCTATCAGAAGCAGAATATAAGCTTTTTCTGGATAATTTTCCCTTCATTTTAACTGTTCGTGGAATAAACAAAGATGAAATTCTTCAAGCGATGGAGGACCGATTGAAAAATTCAAAGGAACATGTTATTCACCACTTCTCCCTTTAAATAATTTCCATCATACGGAATTGTTTGCTTCTTCGCAGAATAACTAACGCCTAGTAACCGTCCTCCTTAATCTGTTCGGCCCTTCCTTATCTTCTCGAGTAGACAAGTACAATATGGTCTACATTGTTATTACTTAAATGTTCGTGTAATGGAGTGCAATAAAACGAGTTTGTGGCAGCTTTATCAAATATGATAGCAGTTGATGGTACCTTAATATCCCTGTGTATCTGGAATCCAGGTCCTTCACCATGTGAAACATCTAAATCTCTTATAAAAACAACAGGGATATCTTCATTTATCGCTTTTTCAATGACAGTATTAATGTTAGTAACGATTTTTTCTTTTTCAAAGACTCCTTGTTCTTCCTTATTACCTTCTACTAATTCCTGTTGTGCATCGATTATCAGTAATGTTTGTTTCAATACTTCCCCCCTAAAGTTATTGGCAGCTAGACTTTTCATGTTTTTCATTGAAGCAATTCTTACTAAGCTCTTTATATTTTCGTCAATGATTTACCAATACCTTCTTGAACGATCCTGCCCCTTCTCCATAAGAAAAAGCTGCCTTATAGACAGCTCTGATCTTCACAAAGGTACTTGTTAGCTGAAAAAGCCGGTTACTTTCCAGAGTTCTCATCAACCGGTTTTCGTTTATGTTTTTCATTAATGATCTTTTTATTAAATATCTTAACTTCTCCAACCATTAGTAACCTCATATCCTCTACAATATACTTGGCTAACTCTTGGTCAGTGATGCCATCTCCATCAATATCAAGGCGGAATTCCTGCCCTTGAAGCCCACCGCCATTAGTAAACTTGATTTCAAAGTCAAATTGAACTCTTTTTTCCATTTGAAACCTCCTCATATATTGATTGATACTGGAATTGCATTGATATATAAACCTTTTGGCGACACAGGGTTTTTACACCTTTCACATTTCCCACTATACATATTCCAAACAAAAAAACCATTCCCTTCTTCAACTAACTGCCCCGATCATTTCATAAATAAAAAGAGCTGCCAATTTCAATAATAGATTCATTAGAAAAACTTGGAATTTTAGTTGTTGTATATTAAGATAGTAAATGGTTAATATTTTCCATTATATAGGAGGAGACATATGAAAAAGAGAATTCTACATACGGTACTTTCGATTGCTGTAGGAGCAGGGATACTTTCCGTTGGTGATGTTCCTGCCCAAGCAAAGAGTCAAAATCAGGAGCTGAATGACTCATACGCAATAGCCTTTAAAGGTGGTTTACCAGAGAATTATCAAGAGGTAATACGGAAAGCCGGTGGTAAAATAACCAAAGTCCTTCCCGAGGTTGGCGGAATAGAAGCTCAATCTGACGAGCCTTCTTTTCTTAAAAACTTAAAAGCTCATTCTTCAATAGAAGCTGCTAACAGAGAAATTCCCCTAACCTTAGACAAAACAGCAGTCAGCCCTTATAACTATGGATCCAGTATCATCAGCCAGCAAAATTCTGATAGTTATTGGGACTCCCAATGGGATATACAAAGGGTGACCAACGACGGGAAATCATATGATTTAGAAACAGGCGGATATAAAAATAAAGATGGAAGCATGACTCATAAAGCAGTGGTGGGAGTGATTGATACCGGAATTGATGAGTCTCATCCTGACTTAAAGAATAATAATTTAGGCGGACGTAACCTTGTTCCTGCTGGAATGGATGAATCTGAAACAGGTGATCCCACTGATATTAAAGATCGCAATGGGCATGGCACTCACGTTGCCGGGATCATTGGCGCAAATGGTAAAGTAAAGGGTGTAGGACCGGATTTAGGAATCAGATCCTATCGCGCATTATACTCAGAGCAAGCCCTTGGATTACCAACTTGGATTATAGATGGAATCATTGCAGCAACAAATGACAAGGTAGATGTTATTAATATGTCTCTACGTTTCTATAATAATAACAAAATGACAATTGAGGGAGAAAGTTATAAATCGATCGCTGAAACGTTACTTTGGAAGAGAGCCATTCAATATGCAGTAAAGAATGGAGTAACTGTAGTGGCCGGAAGTGGTAATGAAAGTTTAAATTTAGATGATAAGAAGGGAGTTAACGAATTTTTAAATAAATTGTATGAACCATATGGTATGAGCGTGAAAGGGCCTGCAACCGTGGTACCGGCACAGCTGCCAGGAGTCATTAATGTGTCTGCCTCCACAAAATGGTCAACTCAACAGCTTGCTTTCTACTCTAATTATGGAAACAGTGCCATTGACGTGGCAGCTCCCGGAGGGGATTTCGGGCCTGAATATGCAGAAACCAATGACCCTGCGGCGGCTGATCCAAGTAACTTAATCCTTAGTACTTGGCCTACCTATTTAGGTACTTCCTATGAGTTTAATGCTGGTACTTCCATGGCCACACCTCAAGTAGCTGGAATTGCAGGGGTTATTAAGGCAGCTCATCCGGAGTATAAACCAGCCCAAGTAACGGCTCGCATTAAGCAAACCACTCTTGACTATGGAAAGAAAGGACAAGATGCTTTATTTGGTTCAGGAGAAGCAAATGCATATAGAGCATTAGAAAATATAAAGAAGTAGCTTATTTAAAAGTACAAGGAAAGAATCTTAATCAGAATCTGTAACCCAAACAGCAATTGGGAAAAATATATCCATAACAAAAAAGGCTATTTGCCCGAAATATAAAAAACGGAAACACATAAAATGCGTGAGGCCATATTCTAATTAACACAACTCACCAGTTAAAATTCATCCCCTGCTTAATTGCAGGGATTTTTTGTTTTATCGCTTAATTACAATTTCTAGTCCAAGTAAAAAAACATTTTCCAATGGAATTATCCTGCCCTTTATTTTCATAAGTAATGGCAGCCGGTTAGCCTCACCTTTTTATGAGTTTGGCAATCTTGAAAATTCCAAAACCGCAAAGAATTATGAGACCCATTATAATAATTGGTATCAAAATATTAAATGACATTGAATCATCTCCCTTTAATTATGTAAGTCATTATTATATCCATATAATACCAAATCAAAAAAACATCTACTTATTGAGCTAACGGTACACAAACCTTTTTTTAATTCTATAAAAAAAGGAACTGCTTTCACAGTTCCCTTTTTTATTTTCCCGAGAACAACTAGAGCCAGTCTGCACTTTCATCAGCAAACCTCTGGAAGTCATTCATAAAAACACTTGCATGATAACCATCACAAACTGCATGATGAATTTGCAACGAAACAGGCAAGAACCATTCATCTTTTATTTGCGAATATTTCCCCCCGGTTATAATGGGTAAGAGAAAATCGCCGCCATTATTAATATTTAAATTAAATGCTGTAAAAGAACTCCAAGGGATCATGGATATCGGAATATGATTATCTGGTATTGGGGTCTTTGGAAATAAACTACCCGTACCATTGTATTCTTCTACATCTTTTTCATACTGGGAATGGAATTCAGAAAACCTACTTGCATTTGGTGACCAGATGCTAGAAAATGTGTATGTCTTCTTATCGAAAATTGTATAAGAAGGCAAAACTTCTGACCAATAACCTAAATTCCCTTCTTGGTTAAAGCTGGTTCTAAATTCTCGATGGGAATTAACTATTTTTGTAACCATGAAAATAAACGCGGGATATAACTTATAATTTTTCTTCTTTAAGTTTTCCATAAGAACAGTAATATTCATTTCATTCGTTATACTGAATGTTGTTTGTTGTTGTAAATAGTGTTCAAAGTACTCTTTTCGAACCCAATTTTCACGATTAATCATATTGAATTTCATATACAACGCCTCCTAAAGTGTTTTATTTGATTTAGGAGGCTATTTCCTCTGCTTTTTTCATGACAGTCATCCTTTTGTAAACGAATTTATACCCCTACATTATCAAATATTCCCAGACTAAAATCAACTTACAGAAATTACTTTCTTTAACGATCCTGCCCCGTTAGCCATCCATGCAGCGCAAAATCGGTGCTGCACCACAGAGAATGAAAATGGGGTTCGGGGTCAATTATGTTTAATGGCTGGCGAAGAAGGTCGTTGAACTATGGTACCTTTGAGCCCATCCGTTAGTCTGACTCCGACGACCACGGTGTACCACCGACTGTCGCGCCCTTTATGGGTAGCACTCATGGGAGATTAATCCTTTTTTGGTCGTCGCGCTAGCCTCTACTTAATTGGCTATAATTGGAGGTTTTTGTTTAACGATTTACCAAACTCAATCAGATCACTCATAAGGCCCAGCCCTTTTTTAAAAAGCGTTTTTACTGGATCTGTTGTGGCTTTTTCTGGCCGCCAATTGCGGCCCTCTATGGCGCTAAAGCACCCTTTAGTTTAAGTACAATAATTAACAGACTTAAACTAATTTCTTCTTTTTTGATAAAAGAAGCTGCCGATTAGCAGCTAAATTCACTGCAACTCCCTTCAAGTTAGACACCGAAGAAGAACGAAAAAACACCTAATATAATAAGAACTATTAGTAAGTTATTAAAAGAATTATTTTTTAAATAATAATACGTATTTTCCTTATACTTGCGCATATTAAAAACAATAATATTGAAAGCGAGATGGATACGTATTGTCTAAACAAGGGATGCAAAACAAGGATCAAACGAGAAAGCAAATCGAGAAACAGGATAAAAGAAATGATGTTGAACTAGGTAATGAATTTCAAATTGGAAACACAAGTTCACAGAGCTCAAAAAAAAGTGGACGTCAAGTAAATAAAAAATGACCCCGATCTTTCGGGGTTATTTTTTCGATTTATAAACTTTTTTAGATGTTACATTTCTATTGGAGAATGACAACAATGTCATATATTTTTACACTCCAAAAATATAAAACCCTGTCCTAAAATTAGGACAGGGTTAACTTAAAGTTGTTTAAGATGAACACACTTCCTCCAACTTAAAAACATTACAATAAAACTATCTCACATAAAATTACTGCTGCACTATCTGAATAAGGTTGCCGCATGTATCATCGAAGACCGCTATAGTGCTTTCTCCCATTTTTGTCGGCTCCATCGTAAACTTCACGCCGTTTTCCAATAGCCGTTTGTACTCATTATGAATATCTGCAACGCCAAACATTGTTGCTGGGATGCCTTCGGCTACTATCTTCTTTTGATATTCCTTTGCGGCAGGATGCTCATTCGGTTCGAGTAAAAGCTCGGTACCGTCATGATCATCGGGAGAAACAAGCGTAATCCACCTGAATTTCCCCATGGGAATGTCATGTTTTTTTACAAATCCCAGCTTTTCTGAATAAAATTCCAGTGCCTTGTCTTGGTCTTGTACGAATAAACTGGTAACAATGATTTTCATAATCTTTTGCCTCCTTTAATATTTACCACGCTGGTGCTCTGCAAACAATCTGGTTCCAAGCCGAAAAACCCACACATTCTTCAGAAGTCCTGTTTCGATTTTATAAAATTACTCTATCCATCCTTTCAACAAGTCTTTAAGTGGTTCGTTGTTGAATATTAGTACTCGATATTTTCCCTTTCGTTTTGATTTTACGAGTCCTGCATCTTCCAATGCAGCTAGATGTTTAGCGATTGCCTGTCGCGAAATGGCAAGGTCGTGCTTTGTAATGAGACGTACCGTAAGTTCATACAACGTCAGCTCGTTGCGTTCAGATAGTTCGTCCAATATCAGCCGCCGAGTCGAATCGCCGAGTGCTTTGAATATAGCGTCTTTATCCCACATACATCAATTATAAGCAACTCTATGGTTGCATGTCAATAAGTATAAGCAACTGTATGGTTGCTTGTCAATGGCACCTATTCCTGAACGGGATCTCCAATAATTGCAGATAATTTAAGTATTGGTTTTAGTTTTTCATCTTAAACAGCCCCGTTAAGTAACGCACCCCTTTAGATTACTTACGCTCGTGCGAAATTAGTGCATTGCCTTATCAGTTTCCCCCTGCCTAAATTGGTACTAACGGACAGTTCTAATCATATTCTTATTAAAGAAAACAATAAGAAGGGGGGCAAAATCAGTTGATAAAAGTGAAGGTTGGTCTACGGCCCATTGTAAGTAAGATAAATTTACCTACTGTTTTGAAAACGACTATACTTCCGGGTGACTCCATTGAAAGATTATTTATTGCAACCCAGGTAGGAGAAATCTTTTACATAGGAAACGGAGAGATTAGGACTTTTTTAGATATTCGCCCGCGAATCCTAAAACTAGGTGCTTCTGGTGGCGGATATGATGAACGGGGATTGCTGGGGCTGGCGTTTCATCCCGAATTTTATTATAACGGTCTGTTTTATCTTCATTATTCAGTGGCCGGAACACAAGGACCAGGTGCTCTTTCTGAATCTTTTAAGCCTGACCCGTGTGATCCCAAAACATTAAACCTAAGGTGGATGAATAGAGAAACTAAATATGACCATATTGATACAATTGAAGAATGGATTTTACAAGCGAATGGTCAACCCCAAAAACGACGGACTTTACTTAACCTAAGACGGCCATTTTTAAATCATAATGGGGTCAATAGTTTAAACTTTTCACCTGAAACAGGAAAACTTGTATTAACAACCGGGGATGGCGGATCAGGCTATGATCCATTTAACTTAAGCCAGGACGATCTGGAAATCGCCGGTAAGATAATTGAAATGGATGTAGATAAGAATATCTCCTACAATAATCCACCCATTGTCACACGTTTTAATGAACTTCCCACAACTATTCAGGAAACGCTCATGGTAATGGCCAAAGGGGTGCGCAATATACCAGGCATTTCATTTCAAAGGTTTTATAATCAGTATATTAAATATGCGGGAAATGTCGGCCAGAATTTGGTCGAGTCGATTTTTTCATTCGTTCAGTATAAACCAATACCGGTTACTGAGCTTGTTCAAGCTCCTTTCATGAATTCTGAACCTGACAAAGAAGGGTTCATTAACTTGGGCTGGCGAGGCTGGGAAGGTGCTTTTCCTGCATCGATTATCAGAAGGTGCACGGATAATCCGGCATTGGATGAGAAAACCATTGCTTATTACAATGAAGCAGCTGCGCTTTCAGGGAGCCGTCTTCAGCCTTTGACTAGTTATTTTCATGAAGATTCCAGACCCGATAAGTTTGGAGGAACTGCACTTACAGGGGTGCAAGCCTATATGGGGGAAAGAATCCCTGCTTTGACAGGAAGCGTTGTGTTTACCGATCTTGCCCGGAAAGAATCTCAACCTCAGGTAAGAGGGGCTTTAGCTTATACCACCGTAAGACCAAATGGTGAACAAAATGATTTTAGTGTGATACAGACCGATTATGATTTTGGGTCTCAATCAGCTTATTATGTTAGTTTGGGAACGAACCTGGATCAAACCAGACTATATTTAGGGGTCTATGGCTCTATGAAAGTGACTGATTTTAACCAAGGTACGATTTTTGAAATCGTTGAACCCTAGCTAAAATTCTACTTAATCATGAATGAATTGAAATTAAAAACGAGTGATGGAGACTCACTAAACTATAATCGTTTTTAATCTTTTATAAATCATCAAAGCAACTTCAACCCAAAACCAGCTATAAATGAAAGCTAATAAAAAACCAGTTATCAGAATTGTAAAGGAAACAGGCACGGCTGGACCTAAAACCGGAAAGTGAAAAATAAATAGTAGACTCATAATTCCTGACATTAAAAGAATGGCACCAGCAGCAATAACACTTAATCTCTTCCTCAAAAAAGAAAAAGATGCCCCTATGCCAAGTCCCAACAATCCTGTTGTAAAAGGAAATACAATGAGTTCAGTTGGCTGTAGGATGAATAACAACATAATTGTCAAAAGGTAGCTCACCGCTCCAAATGGAATGGAAAACATGGAACCTAACAGGATGGGCGCAGTGGCTAGGGGACTTATAAAGTATCCGATACCTGGTAAAAAGCCACCAGCAGCCTGAAGTATGGCAGCAATGCAAGCAAAAATGGACACTAAAATGAGCTTCATCGTTTTTTTATGTTTATTGAATATGATTTGAGATAAACGAACCTCATCAGAAATAGGTTTAAAAAAATACACATTTCCACCTCATTCTAAATGGTTTATACGTTACCCTACATTATATTTGCCATTCATTAGAGGTGGAACCATTATTAATGAACCACCACCCCTATCCTTAAATGAAAAAGGATTTTCCTTTGCCTAATAAAAAACAAGGCCAAATTGGCCCTGCCTTTTATTCGACGATCACTTTCCCAACCATTCCTTCCTGGAAATGGTACCGGCATATCAGTTCATATGTACCCGGCTGTTTCGGTTGCACGGTAATGGTTTTTTCTTTACCTGCCTGAACCTCTGCGTCTATTCCGAGCTTTTCCACTGTGAAGGTGTGCTCTTTCTTACCTTTGTTTTTCAAAATCAATGTTGTGGCTGTTCCATTCGGAATAGTGATGGCTTCCGGATTAAAGAAATCATCGTTCAACTCGACCACAATCGATTTCACCGCAGGCTGAGCTACAACACGGGATTCGGCAGATACGCCGAATGATCCTAGAGTTGTCACAACTACAACCGTTGCAAGCATAACGACCAATCCCGTTACCCACTTTTTCACTGACATTCGCAATCCCTCCTTCCCTTACCCTATCTTTTTCTAATTCATAAAATATTATTACTATTAATTTGGTTACAGTGCGCGTTCAAATAGGTGAAAAGAAAAAGATCGCCTTTAATAACGATCTTCTGGAGTCCAATCTTATGATTTTGCATCATAGTCTTTTTGATTTCACCATTATAAATTTAAATAGAAGAAAGATACACTCTCCATTCTTTCCAAGCTTTAAGATAGCCACTTAAGTCATGCGGATGAACTCTAATACAAACGCCTATACGTGTGTTAGATATGCATAAATTTTTGTGGTTACACTTTTTCATGGCCCATTGAACTTTGAACCCCTTCTAGAGGCGCCCATGAACCTATTATGCTATGCTATTTATAGACTTACAAAGGGGGAATTAGGTACATGTCATTTTTTGATAAAATGAAAGCAAGCATCGGAATCGGTGCGGCGAAAGTGGATACAAAATTAGAAAAAGATTCATACAAACAAGGAGAAACGGTAAAAGGGAACGTGTTTGTCCTTGGCGGAAACACCCAACAGGAAATCAATGGGCTGTACATCCATGTGATGACACAGGTTTTGAGGGAACAGGATGACCGTAAGTATTTAGATGATGTTACCCTTTACAAAATAAAGGTTTCGGATGCATTCGTCATTGAAAAAGGCGAAGAAAAGGTGATTCCGTTTTCCTTGCAACTTCCGTACGAAACGCCAATCACGATAGGGGACGTGTCTGTGTGGATGAAGACGGAAATGGATGTGACGTTCGCATTGGACCCTAAAGATAACGATTATATAAACGTATTTGGAAATGAAACAGTCAGTAGCTTCCTAAAAGCAATCGAATCATTAGGGTTTTACTTGAACAAAGTGAAAAATGTACCCTTCAAACGTAGCAAAACGGGTGTCTTTCAGGAATTCGAATACAAGCCAAAGGGCGGTCCATTCCAAAGAAGCCTTGATGAGGTTGAAATCGGATTCGTCGCGGACGCTCAATCCGTAGATTTATTCATCGAAGTGGATAGAAAAGCAAGAGGAATTACTGGGTTTTTGGAAAGTGCAGCAGGAATGGATGAATCCAAGATCGGAGTGCAATACAAACATTTCCAAAAAGAAAGTGTAGAAACAGCCAAGCAAGAACTGATGGATATACTATCCCGTTATTCTCGATAAATTGGATTTGCTTATCTGCCTTATATAAACCCCATACATCAGTTAAGATCATACCTGTTTCTCTCCAATCTATACCGTATTAATAGACAGTATAGTCAAAAGAATAACGATTATACTAGATTAGTAGATTTTCCATTAAACAATAACACCTGTTAGTTCATTAAAGGCTGTCGAGGGTTTCTCAACAGCCTGAGCCAATCACTGTATTAATGATCAGCTTTTTTCTTACCAGAATCTCCAAATAACCAAAGTAAAAGTGAAAGAAATGCTACGAAATAGAATGCGTATGCTACATTCCCTAACCAATTTATCGTTTGTCCCCTGAAGTATTGCAGACCAGAGCTTGCAAGATACTTGAGTATGATACCCACTATACAAATAATGAAGAATCTTTTCTTTGATATTGCCATAAATTCAAACCACTCCTATTCTTTAGCTGGCAATCCAACTAAACATCCCTTATTTTTTTATGATTATAACAATAAATGAACTTTTTCCTTGTTAAACTAATCTGCCCCGATAGTTGCATAGCTCTAATCGTCAGCTAACGCACCCGTTAGTTCGTTAAAGCTAGTTTTTATTTGTGATTTTTTAATATTTGAACCTCTTCTTCTAGTATCGATTTTTTGTTGAAGTTCTTTCTTAGGTTCTAAAATTCTTCGACCTAATATAACGAGGAAGCCGGTAATAACAATAACTCCCCAGCAGAAGCTATAATCAAAATCAAAGCAATGTCAAACATAAAAACAACTCCTAATTTATTTTCTATATTGCAGGTAAACTACTTAATAAATCTAATCAGGTTAATTCCACCATTAAAACCTACATTCGTGTTCAACTAACCTACCCCGATAGTTGCATAAGAAAAGAAGCTGTTTCCAGCTCCATAGAGAAGTAAAGTACCTGTTAGTCGAAGAAGCAATATATTTTAATTGTGCAATTCCTCATACAATTTCTTATGATTTTTATCACGTATAATGACTTTATATGGTATTGCTTCAACGGATAATTCCTTCCTTTTTACTTCAACTACCTGTCTTGCATACTCTTCAATTCTTTCAGCTTGCTCTTCAGTCTCCTCTCCTTCGGATAATGAAGTCTTTAAAATGATTTCAAGAGGTTTTGGATGAAAGGAGTAGGCAAAACCATTTGTTTCTTTAAACTTTTTATGTGTTTCTTCCATGACTGCTGTAAAAATAGGCTGCCAACTCTGACCCTTAATTTCGTCTTCACTTTCTCTTTTGACTTCAATTTTAAACTTCTCATGCTTTTTTGCATATATTACATCATGTACATGTTTTTCTATTTGACTCTCCACTTTTTTGTAATGTTGCTCTGTTCCTTCAATCCCCACTTTAACGGTAACCTTTTTGGGGTTCGTAGATACTCCACTAGCTAAAATGGTATAACCCTTTTCTTCTACAACCTCTTGCGTTAT
Organism: Peribacillus sp. FW305-BF15; assembly: GCF_058783805.1. Classification (NCBI taxonomy): domain Bacteria; kingdom Bacillati; phylum Bacillota; class Bacilli; order Caryophanales; family Bacillaceae; genus Peribacillus; species Peribacillus sp. FW305-BF15. The sequence goes on from NZ_JBYSYV010000004.1 coordinate 215,626, forward strand.
TGTAAGTATTTCATCTGTAAGTTTCTCTAATTCTTTATTTTTTTCACTTGGTTCAACATTATCCCGTACTTCTAGTACTACCTCAACTCCATCAATTTTATAAGACTTAGCACATTTAAAAATAATATCTTTAATTTCATCCTCATGTTCTTGTTTAAAATCTTCATCCCCTACCCAAACAGTGAATGAAGGAGGCTCGGAGGAAAAAAGCCATGACATTCCTACTTCTACTTTTCCTTCATACTCCTTATTCTCGTTTAACTTTTTAGATATCTCGTCATATAAAGCATCTAGCTTTCCTTTCCTGTCATCCGTTTCCTTCAAGCTTTGCACAATTTGATTTATGAAAGAGACTTTTGATACAACCTCTGCAATTGCTGGAGAGATAAAAGCTGAGCCAATAAATAAACCCAATAATATGATCAACGCGATTCCAGAGTATGTTATTTTCCTGATCAGACTTACTTTTCTGATACGAGTTGGTAGGATAGGATTCTTATTTCTCTCTTGGGACTCCAACTTTTCAATATCAGAAATGATTCGTTTTTTCAGTTCTTGTTTTTGTTTGGTTTTCCACAGTAGATCGGCATTTAACTTCTTTAAGGAGATATCTAAATCAGTATCTTCATATTGTTTTTTCATCCAAATACCCCTCCTTTATTAGTTGTTTTTTTAAGGCTGGAATAGCTCTAAAAAGAGTTGATTTAACTTTACTCTCAGTCCAACTCAATATCTTTGCTGTATCCTCAATCGAAAAACCTTTGATTTTTCTTAAAACGATCACCTTTCGATATGTATCTTTGATTTCCCCTAACGCTTTATATAGTTCAGATGATTCCTCTTTTATTCGAATCATTTCTTCAGGTAATGAGGTATTGTCCTTTTGAAAAAGAAATACTTCTTTAAAGAACCTGCTGGGTTTACGTTTTCTTAAAAAATCAACCGTTAAGTTGTGAGCGATACTGAATAGCCATGTTCTTTCACTGGAATGCTGTTTAAATGAATTATGATATAAGTACGCTTTTACAAAGGTATCGTGGGTCAAATCCTCTGCTTGTTGATAATCCTTAACCATCAATAAAATAAAGCTTAAAATGGATTTACTATGTTGGTCATACCAATCTGCAATTTCTAATTTTCTGTACTCCGACAAGTCTCCACCCCTCCTTTTCTTAAATTTTCAATACTTAGACGTACTAACTAAATAAAAGTTGTGTTTTTGCGTAAAAAAAATCTCTAAAAGTTTAGATTAGAGATCTTTTTGTTTTTATAGAACTGATGTTTATCAGTTGTCTTAGAAATAAGGTAAAAATCATGCTCTAAGCTCATGATGATCAAGGAACTATCCTGCCTCTATGGTCCATAAGAAAAAGCTGCCTTTAAAGACAGCCCCGATCTTCAGCAAACGCCCCTGTTAGTTAGTTCTATAAGAAATACGGTATGTAAAAAATGAAAATAAATAAAGAGATAACAATATTCATATATCCCCAAAATCCTTTTCTGTCTTTTTGAAGTTCGATAAATCCTGACACTAAAATAAATGCCCCAAGGATAAACATATAATAGGGCATTAACTCAAAGGTTTGAGTTATTAGACTATAACCTGATAGAACAATAACCACTATCGCTAAAATAGTTCTAACCACTTTCAAAAATATATTTCCCCCTAAAAATTAAATTATTTTCCAATCATACCATTTAACACCTTGGAGTTTGTATAAAAAATGGAAATTAATTCTTTCATTATCCTGCTCCGTTAGTTCCGTAAGAAAAAGCTGCCTAAAAGACAGCTCTGATCTTAAGCTAACGCACCCGTTACCTGCAGAATAACATGGTATAAAACTACCTCATTGCACTTCCCAACATAACCATGCCAATAAATCCATATACCACGGTAACTCCCAAACCATACAAAATTAAGTTATCTTTTTTAAATAGTCTGATCAGTTCAAAGAAAGAAATGACAATCCGTAAAACCAACAATAGTCCAAATATACATAAAAATGACATCCCGAAAGCCATTGGAATCTCTGTCACTAACCTCATACCATCTGACTCATCATTTGAGATTACTCCAATTCCCATCCCAATATAAATCCACAAAAATGACCTCAATATCAATGTAAAGAACAAAATGTAGTAACGATGAACATTAGGTGCTAAAGAAGAATCCACAGACGTTATCCATTTTATAAAATACTTGATACATAACCTACACGAAATAATAGGATGTAACCACGCAAATATAAAATCTGTTTCATCGTCCTTAACATAAGAATTCTTTCCAAATGTCATATTAATTGTATTTGATTCGTTTTTCTTGTTTTTTTTCCTTTTCATCTCAACAACCAATCTAATAGTCATAGTATAAATCGAAATTATAACATAAACGAGGTTAAAACTTTTTCTGTGTTAAAGAGTCATTTAGGTATAAAACAACATTGCATCAACTGCGTTCACCTTCCTCAGGAATACGAAATACTTAGCTCCCAATTTTTGCATTTCATTGTTGTGGAGTTTATAAAGAAAAGGTGCTGCAACAACCATTATGAAATATATTTTCCATTCCTTACTTTATTGAATTGATTTAGTGCAAAATCCAATGCGTTAAATTTTTTATAGTCCTCAACAAACAGGGCGCTTTAATTAAATAAAACGAGAGCACACTTGCATAATATGACTCTTCATTTATAAGCTCTTATAGGCCACCATCTAAACCGTCAATTTTCACCCATCTACTCCAATCACGATCGATTTTTAATTCATTATTTGTAGTGGATATGGTTAATTCTCCTTCTTTTTCATAAATTTTAGATGAATTCTCGTCGTAAACTTTTAATGTTGTTGTATATAAGTAATCTATTGTGCCATCAGCATTTTTTCTTTGTTCTTCAAGTTTCACATCTTGTACTTCTATACTTTTATTAATTTGTTTGGATACCAATTCTGGTATTTGAAATTTCCGGTTAGCGATTTCAGCATTATATTGTTCTTCTGTTAAATATAATTTAATCTTTTCTGCGATTTCATCAAAAGTTGGGGGATTGGATGGATCTTTAATAGTATATAGTTCTTTACTATAGTTATTAAATAGTATTTCTGCCTCTTCTACTTTGACCATATTTTCCTCTTTTAGGGGCTTTTCTTCACTGTTTTCTTTGATCACATCTTTGTTACAAGCAACTGCACCAATAAACAATACAAACAAAAACAATAAACTAAGAATTTTCTTTATGATAGCCACCTCATTTCCTTCAAATGAACCTACACTCTACATATTCTATACATATTATGAATTAACCCTGTTAAACTAACCTGCCCCGTTAGTTCCATAAAGAAAAAGCTGCCTAAAAGACAGCTCCGATCTTAAGCTAACGCACCCGTTAGTTGAAGAAGGGTGCTTTTTACTTTAACTTAAATAGATGATTTTTCTAATTTCGCACATTCAAAAAACAAATTTGGCAGCCTTCTTCTTGGAATTCGTAACCTTAAGTTCAATATAAAACAGTTGGGATTCTAATAAATCAGGCTAATCCGATTTGCTCCTTTTTCATATTATTGGGAGGTTTGATTTCTTAAACTTTATTTAACGAGTTATTATTGAGAAAGATACTACCAAACCAGCCTACACCTCTATTTTCCCCATCTAGCGGAGTCGCGTGATAACAAGGTGTGCTGAAACAGCCCTTGTTCCACCAGCAAGAGGAGTGATGGTGAGTGCCGGGGAATTTCCAGCAGGATTTCGTACAGTCAGTATTGAATTGATGACTGACGTTTGCACAAGAGCCATTCCTACTATCTGAGAAGAACCGGTTGCTCGCCCGACCACCGTATAGGGTAGGTCAATGCCATTGAGAGTTAAAATCAGTTGGCCCGGTTCGCTCACACTCACCTGAAAAAAGACCTGATAAATGCCAATAGCAGACAAAGTAAATGAATCGACAGTAGCCCGGACAATACCACCCGAACTAGTAGGTCCATTTTGCGGAAAATCTACATCTTGACCGCCTCCAACTGTTGTTGCATTATCACCAGGCATCAACGCATAAAAATCCGCAAAATCTAATACTGATCCAGCTGGTCCTGTAGCTCCTTGTGGCCCAGCTGGTCCTGTAGCTCCTTGTGGACCTGTAGCGCCTGCTGGTCCTGGAGGTCCTGGAATTCCTTGTGGCCCTGTTAACCCTGGAACCCCTTGTGGTCCTGTTGGCCCTGTTGGTCCTTCAGGTCCTGGAATTCCTTGTGGCCCCTGTGGTCCCCCTGATCCCCCTGCTGGGCCTGGAATTCCTTGAATTCCTTGTGGCCCTGTTGGTCCTGTTGCACCTGTTGGCCCTGCTATTCCAGCTGGCCCCTGTGCTCCTGTGGATCCTGGAATTCCTGGCGGCCCTGTTGGTCCTGTTGCACCTGTAGGTCCTGCTGGTCCCGCTGGTCCTGCTGGTCCTCCAGCTGGTCCTGCTGGTCCCGCTGGTCCTGCTGGTCCTGCTGGTCCTGCTGGTCCCGCTGGTCCTGCCGGTCCCGCTTGTCCCGCTGGTCCCGCTGGTCCCGGAGGACAATCACAATCAAAAGGAAAAAAATCGCATTGCTCCGGTGGTAATCGTTTATCAAAGCAGCTTAATGAGTTCTTTATTCTTTGCGGTTCCAAGTTGATATGTGGTTTCGAGTATATTTGTTGTTTCCTAAGCTTAGATGAATTGTGGTTGTTTCTTTGTTGTGGGTTATCCATATTACAAACTCCTTTCTTATTAAATTATTCGTTACTAGTGAATTTAATCTTTTTCCACTTCAGTAGAACTTAAACCCCAATAGCAGCTTTTATTGTGCGTTTAAGTGCAAAATTTTACTTAATGGGTTATAAGAACCATGGTATTAGCTTCAATTTTCCAAGATGGATGGTTAACAACATATCCCATACTCTAGGCAAAGCTTCAAAAATTTCTTTCTATTTATAACTCCTCCTCAAATTGTTTCAAAAATAGTGTATGTGTCTCTGTTCAAAAGGGAATGGTTATTTACCCATTTTTAGAAGTATTCCTGGTTGTATTTACTACATTTCATAACCTTTGATTGTACTAGCTCTACACAAGATAATTAGCAAAAGGAACCGTAAATGTCTTCTTATGCAACTAACCTGCCCCGATAGTTCCATAAGAAAAAGGCTGCCTTAGCTCCTCCCTAATTGAATATGGTAGTCTTTTAAACTGATAGAAAAAGCTGCCTTAAAGAAAGCTCCGATCTTCAGCTAAAGCACCCTTTAGTTTAAGTGTAATCCTTCACAATCCTGTTGTTGGAAAAAAAGATCTCCATCTTGAGGGGTCGCAAGATATTTAATAATAATCAATAACCTTTTGTGCACAGGTTGCAAAAGAACCTGTTTGAGGACGGAACAGGCAGCCGTAGCCTACCGCTATGGCTTTTTTATTTTCTTTCAAGTTTTTTTGTTGTACTTTCTGTCTTTCTCATCACCCATTACAAACAAAGTACGTGCATAATAATTCTGTTTGACTTGCCCGTACTGCCACTCAAACGTAGTCTCCTCTATCCTCGTCGTAGTTTTTTATATACTCGGTGAAGTCTTTCCTTGGATGTTTAGCTACATAATCCGGCTCCTGAAAAATAAACATATACTGAATGATATTTGTGACCAGATTGGAAAGGAGAAATAGCTTTGACAAAATATCGGATCATGTCCTTTGATGGAGGCGGCACTTTAGGTGCTTTAAGTTTACAACTTTTGAACAGACTGGCTCGGCAAAACCCAAAATTAATTAGTCGAACCAATGTTTTTTCGGGAAATTCAATCGGTTCATTCACTGCCCTTGCGTTAGCAAGTGGAAGATCGCCGAAGGAGACACTCCAGTTTTTTAAGGATAAAATCCTGCCGGCTTTCAGCGTTTCCCGACCAGGTGGACCTGTTTTCAACCAACAATTGCCATATTCTGGCTTCATTAAAGCGGTACAAACATTTTTCCCATCAGATCTTTTCCTCAAAGACTTAAAAAGACGAATTGTTGTACCTGCATTTCATTTATTCTCACCAGAGCTGAATCGTTGGACTCCTGTGTTATTCCACAACTTTCCTGGCTCTCCCTATTTAAATGAGAAAGCGAGTGATGTAATACTACGGAGCAGTGGTGCTCCCGCGACGCAACGAGCCTATCAAAACTACGTGGATGGGTATACAGTAGCAACCAACCCCAGTACAGCCAGTATCGCATTTGCGGTGGGGAAGGCCAAACAGCCGTTGGATCAAATTGCGGTATTATCCATTGGAACAGGTGAAGAGCCGACTCGATTAAGAAGAGATACGAAGGGGTGGGGGATGGTAAGTGCAGATAACATACGTCCCGAAAATATGAAGAACCTTCCCCCAAATTGGGGAGTTCTTTTGGACCGATCTCCCAATGAACCCTTACTGCCATTTCTTCAGATTGTCGCTAGCGGCTCCGGTTACTATGAATCCATGGTCAGTTCTCAGCTTCTAGGAGATCGTTTTTTTCGGTTAAATCCACGGATCCCTAATTTCTCCAAAACGGACCCTTCTGTGGTTCCAGCTCTCATTTCAATTGCTAACAAAACAAATTTAAATCCTGCAGTTCAATTTATAGAGAAAAACTGGAATTAATAAAGTTATCCCATAAATCTGATTGAATTTTGGTTTTTATTTCAAGCATTCGGATTTTTTACAATAAAAACAGCCAGAACCTGGCTGTTTTTATTTATTCAGTTCTTCTTCAACTAAACTCTCTACTAATGTAAGGAAAATATGCCAATGTACATTTCTTTAATCGAACAACCTGCCCCGTTAGTGCCATACGAAAAAGGCTGCCTCAGCAACCTTCCTTATTGAAGTAAAGCACCCTTTAGTATCTTCACAATTTTAATTTACATAAATATCATCCATTTTCCTTTAAATTAGAAGTTTTTTGTGTAGATGGGTTTAGTAATTATAAGAATAGGGTATTTATGATTTGGCATATTTAAAAAAAGGAGATTAAATTATGGATTTGTCACTTGATATATATAAATTAATGAAATTCATCGAAGAAAATAACGAGGATTTTGAAGATTCATTATTAAACGAAGCATCTAATGTGAAAGACAAAATTGAAGAAATATTAATGGTCGGTAATATTGACCTGATAAATAATGCCCGTAAGCTGGTTCGATACATTATTGAGGGTGAAGAACAAGAGCTTCAATCATTTGCTAAACAAGAAGGTATAGCTTGGGCGACACACGAAATACCGTTAACTTTCAAATTAGAGTGGGTGCAAGCCATTCGAAGAACTTTGTGGAAGTTCCTACAAGGATATAACGAGGTAACGAATCACGTTATAAATGAAGATTTTTTTTCGGTAGAAAAACAAATAAATAATCAAGTAGACAGGTTTTTAAATGTTTTTTTTATCACATATTCTCAATACAAAGATTCATTGATAATGGCTCAAAGAGAATTGGTCGAAAATCTTTCTGTGCCAATAATCCCAATAACACCCACTATATGTATTTTGCCTTTAATTGGTGCGGTTGATCTTTACCGAACGAATATTCTAGAGGAAAAAGTTTTAATAGAGATTGGAAAGTTACGTATTCAAACATTGATTATGGACTTATCTGGAATTATGGAAATGGAGACTGAGGTAATTGATCATTTAATGAGGATTATTGACGGCACTTCATTAATGGGATGTACCACTGTGATTACCGGGTTAAGAGCTGAAGTGGCTAGCAATATGATACGCTTAGGAATGAGATTAAATGAAAAGGCACAAACATTAGGAACTTTACAACAAGCGTTGAATAAATACTTAATATGTTAAATACGGAGAATCTTAGAGGAGGGTCGCTTTGCCGACTCTTTTTCCTTATTCAATATATTCTGACCAACTGTCTAAATATTTTTCCTGCCTAGCAGTTATATCTTTGTATAAAAAATATAGTTAGGCATTTAATTCAACACCAATCAATTCGTTTTCTTCTTCAACTAACCTGTCCTATAGTTCCATAAGAAATGCTGCCTTAAAGACAGCTCCGATCTTCAGCTAATCCACCCATTAGTTTAAGTACAGTTCTTCATATACTAACTTGTGAATAAGAAAAAGAGGTGTCCCTGCTGCCTTCGTTGTTCAATTCAAGCACCTTATAGTTTAAATGTGACTATTCACAAATATCCATGTTTATTCATGCCCTATTTACTTATAACGATCGATAATTTATAGTTTGCATACTTGTTTAACTCTAATAAAAATTGATTTAACGCTTCATTACTTGGAAACCTGCACTCCAAAAGATAACAGCTATCTCCACTGATTTTATAATTATTGATGACATACCCCTCTTTTGTTTGGATAAATGAGAGATAAGGTTGATGATGTGTACCTTCTATATAGATATTGATAAAGGCATACGTAAAGCAACCTAATTTCGCTTGATTCACTTTAATGCTATAACCCTCAATAACCCCATTGTCCTCTAATTTCTCCACTCTAGCTGCGGCTGCCGGTCCTGTTAAGTGAACTCTCTCCCCTAATTCTTTCATCGTAATCCGGCTATTGCTACATAACTCCTCTATAATTCGCTTATCTGTTTGATCCATCTGAACGTCAACTCCTTTCAATAATAAAGTCAAACGCCTAAAACACTTTAATTTATCTGTGTATTTGAATCCTGCTCATATTATACACTTAACACTGTTAAGGAACACATGAAAAGAAAGGGAGTTGTAAAGATGAAGATTACACAAATTCGAAATGCAACGATAGTTGTAGAATATGCAAATAAAAAGTTTTTAATTGATCCTATGTTAGCAGAGAAAGGTGCGTACCCGTCTTTCCCTGGTACGATTAGGCAAGATCAAAACAATCCTTCAGTGAGTTTACCAACCTCTGCTGACGATATTATTAGTGGAGTTGATGCAGTCATTGTGACTCATTTACATTTAGACCATTTTGACGAAGCAGCGCAAAGACTATTACGAAAAGATATTAAAATGTTCGTTCAAAATGAAGAAGATGCAAAGGAAGTCCAAAATACAGGGTTCCACAATGTAGAGGTATTAACAAAGGACACTGTCTTTGAAGGCATCCAATTAGTTAAAACAAGAGGCGAGCATGGAAGAGGAGAAGAACTATTAAAGAGTATGGGGGAAGTATGTGGCGTTGTCTTTAAACATCCAAGTGAAAAAACATTGTACGTAGCTGGTGATACAGTCTGGTATGAAGGTGTACAGATAGAATTGGATACCCATAAACCAGATATTATTGTTGTCAATGGCGGAGATAATCAATTGATAGAATATGGTTCTCTCATTATGGGAAAAGAAGACATCTATGAAGTACACAAGGCGGCTCCTAATGCTAAGGTTATTTCTGTTCATATGGAAGCTGTTAACCATTGGACACTATCTAGAGAAGAATTAAAAACCTTTAGTGAAGAAAAAGGATTCTCAAGTAATATGTTAGTACCAGAAGATGGTGAATCCTACAAATTTTAATATGAACACCGACAAATAGTGTCACGTTCCTATTTAAAAATAAGAAATAAAAGAAGCTCATAATTATCGAAATTTAATTATGAGCTTCTTCTAATGACGATATGAAATGTTCCAAGGATGACATCCAAACATGAAAAGCTACAAGGATATTTCGTTAGGAGGTAAAGTTCATGACAATGTCAGCAAAAGATACAAATGCCTCAACACACCAGCCTATATGGTTGCAAGAATATATTGATTCACCAGAAAGACAAATACACCTTTATAAAAAAACATTAAGAATTTTGATTCTTTCACAAATCTTTGGGGGAGCAGGACTTGGAGCCGGTATAACAGTAGGAGCGCTTCTTGCACAAGACATGCTAGGGACTGAAAATGCGGCAGGAATTCCAACTGCCCTATTTACTTTAGGTTCTGCAGGAGCTGCCCTGCTTATAGGCCGGTCTTCGCAACGTTTTGGCCGGAGAGCAGGACTTGCAGGCGGTTTCCTTGCAGGTGGGTTAGGTGCCATTGGTGTTATAATTGCAGCCTTAACCAACAGCATCCCACTTTTATTTATTTCTCTTTTTATTTATGGAGCTGGTACAGCGTCTAATCTACAAGCGCGATATGCAGGGACAGACCTTGCAACAGATAAACAAAGAGCAACCGCTGCAAGCATGGCCATGGTTTCCACTACCTTGGGTGCCGTTGTTGGTCCTAACTTGGTCAATAGAATGGGGGAATTTGCGGATTCAATTGGTGTTCCAACCTTGGCTGGCCCCTTTATCTTGTCAGCCGCTGCTTTTATTATTGCCGGATTATTTATCTTAATTTTACTTCGTCCAGACCCTTTGGTTGTGTCTACAGCTATTGCGAACGCTAAGAAAAAAGGCGATAGCGTACAGACAGGGACAAACTTAAAGAATGCTACCATAAACAAAAAGGGTGTTGTTGTAGGGGCTTTAATTATGATTTTGACTCAATTTGTCATGGCAGCCATTATGACAATGACACCAATTCATATGGGACATCATGGACATGGTTTGGGAGAAGTAGGATTAGTTATAGGTTTCCATATAGCAGCTATGTATCTTCCTTCACCCTTGACAGGTATACTGGTAGATAAGCTTGGCCGTATTACTATGGCTGTTGCTTCTGGTGCTACACTCCTAACCTCAGGATTGGTGGCAGCTTTTGCACCCGTAGGTTCAATGCCACTGCTTACCCTGGCGTTAGTACTGCTAGGTTTGGGCTGGAACTTTGGTTTAATAAGCGGGACTGCTCTCATTATAGATTCAACGCACCCATCTGTGCGTGCAAAAACACAAGGATCAGTCGATGTACTATTTGCACTGTCAGGAGCAGCTGGTGGTGGGGTATCAGGAATGGTAGTCGCTCATTCTAGTTTTGCAGCATTATCACTCTCTGGAGCCATTCTGTCACTAGTGCTTATTCCTGTAGTTGTTTGGTCTCGGAAAAGTCCAAGCAAAGAGCTATGATAGTTAGACTAATGTAGATATATCCCTATATAGTGAAATTAAAATATTAACAAGGCAGCTTTCAGCAAGAAACTGAAAGCTGCCTTTATTCATATAGGAAGGTAACTTATAAAAAATAAGCTTCTAAAGAAGCCTAGGATATTAATATTTATTGCTTGTCATCTGGTTCTTCCGCATTGCCCATTGTTTTTTGATTTTTACTAAAATGATTAGCTATATATAAAAGTAAACCAAAACTTCCGCCAACAAGTACCCCGAAACCTGAACCAACAGCTAACCATTCCAAGGCATAATAAACTATTACTCCGAGAAGAACATATGAAAAAACTGTATCAATCTTAAGCAAATCCCATCGTCTCCTTTACTGAAATATAAATTCAAAAGTGTTTTACTGTATCAAATGACCTGAAAGTAATGTATCCAAGCAAAGGTAAATGGAATGGAGAGATAATAAATATTCATTAAGCACCCTAAAATCATTACGTACTTTATGACTCTCTTCTTAATAAGAATTGATAAAAATAGTCCAATAACCGGTAATAGAATAACTGCTATTTGTATCGTTATATTTTCAAAAGTGTGCATCCCCCAAGGACTAACATTCATCAGACCCTTACTATGGATGAACAAAAAAGTTCCTGATAAGATCCAAATAAAACTAGTAATAAATATATATGTTACATTTCGCATCTTTATCTCCCTTTAAATTCGAATACCATATCTTCTAGTAAGACTTTAACACACAATTACATTAATTTGGTTATTTTTCCTGAATTAACCTACGCTCAGCTCCACAAAAAAAGGCCGCCGCAGCAACCTTCCTTTTTAAAGCACAATGTGATCACTTCATTTTTCCAATGCCATATTAACGGATTCGATGGCATGTATGACAGCTGTATCGAATAATGGCACTTTGGAATCCTCGGGTTTTACTAGTAATCCAATTTCTGTGCAGCCTAGTATTATTCCTTCCGCTCCATCATCAACTAACCCCTTGATAACCTTTTTGTAATAATCCCTTGATGATTGTTGAATTTCCCCTAAACATAATTCTTCATAAATCACTTTATTGATGACTTTTCTATCCTCTTCATTTGGTATCAGGACCTTGATATCATTAGTCTCAATTCGTGATTTATAAAAGTCTTGCTCCATCGTATATTTAGTGCCAAGTAAACCAACCGTACTGATTTTGGACTTTCGAATTTGTTTTGCCGTTGAATCAGCAATGTGCAAAATCGGTAAACTGACTTTTTCTTCAATATATCCAATCACTTTATGCATCGTATTTGTACAAATTAGAATCATTTCGGCACCTGCCTTTTCCAAAGACAGAGCTGCATCGCCTAATAATTTGCCGGAGCTTTCCCAATCCCCTTCAGCTTGGCAGCGTTCGATTTCCTCAAAGTCCACGCTATATAAAATGCATTTGGCTGAATGCAATCCTCCTAATTTGGCTTTTACCTCTTCATTGATGGTTCGATAATATTCCAACGATGACTCCCAGCTCATGCCGCCAATAAGGCCAATAGTTTTCATGAACATTCCCCTTTTCATTTGAAGATGGCTTACTTATCAGTCGAAAAACTCCATATGGACTTTTTCTTGTTTGTAGTAATCTATTCTATTTTGTAAAGTCCCTGTATGAAACTCAAACTTATGACCATCTGGATCAGTGAAATAAATGGATTTCTTATCTTTTTCATCTCTTGGACGTCCTGACAGGATGTTTACATTCAATTCGATCATTTTCTCGTACATGTTCATGAAGTCGGCTTCTTCTATGGAAAAGGCGATATGTGTGTATGATTGGCTTATTTCATTACGGGGAATATCTTTTTCATCATTCAGGGCAATCCACATTCCATTCAAATCAAAATAGGCTGTGGTTCGACCCTTAACTAATAATTTCGCATCAAAAACCTTTTGATAAAATTCTATGGAACTGTCTAAATCAGAAACTGAAAATAAAAAGTGATTCAACCCTTTTATAGACACATTACCACCTCATATTAAGATTTCCTTTTATTCGCCATTAGACGCTTATAGAGAGGATACCCGAACATGTAATACCCGGAAAATGACAGCAGGATTAAGGATAAACCCGTCAGTGTGAGGATACTGTATCTATACCAATCACCAAAGAAGGTTCCATCATGCAAGGTAATGAGGAACGTCGAGTAATCCGGATTTGTGGATAACACTTTTCCCGTACTCACATCCATTTGAACACCTTGACCGTTATTAAAGCGAACCTGGTACACATTTGCACTTGGCCTATATTCAATTCTAAAGATATCTTCAACCGAATCCGCACCTGGTAGATCCTGAGACACAGCAATGGACACGACTTTCTCCATGGGTATCGCTTGATCTGGACTTGCCTCTTTCCCCGTCCTTAACTCATCAGCCACTCCGAGGGGTATCATATAAACAAGCACGAGGCCCGTGACTGCAATGAACATGAAAAAAATGGATAAAACCAATCCAGTCCATTTATGTACTTTTCGGCTTAATTGATACAACTTTACAGATTTCGACAATTCCATCACGTCCCTTGACTATTTTTCAAAAAAATTTTTCTTCATGACCACCCTATCTTCGTTTACAACATAATCATTCTTCAGATAAAATGCTTCTGCAAGCCCGTCATTGGCCGTTAATAGATATAGACTTTTAATCTCTCTCTTCTGCAGTTCAGCTTCTAAAGCTCGAAGCATTTTTGAGCCATGCCCTTTGCCTTGCATTTGATTATTCACACAAAGTTCTGCCAAATAATACGTTAAACCTTGATCAGACACTTTACTATTTCCAGCAATGAAACCAACTGGTTTATGATCAATATGAAATAAAAACCCAAGAAATTTAGGTGTATGCAATAAGTCGGAAAGTCTCTCTTTAGCCGTTTCATAGGTCCATCTTTCATTCCATGGTTCACGATTAAAAACGTTCATGTAGAGTTCGATGCATAGCTCCAAATTCTCCGATGTCAGTGGTATCATTTCTGTCATATTCATGCTTCCTTTCTATTTTTCTTAAAATTATGTATATTAATCCAAATTATATCTTATCCTTGTTGAACTATCCTGTCCCTATAGGACCATAAAAGAAGAGCTGCCTAAGAAGAAGAAATGAAGGGGCATACAATGAGCAGATTAGATAATTATGAGGTTCTAAAGAGAAATATGCTATTCCAGGCAGCATTAGCAATGAATAAAACCCGCTTTAGCTGACAGTCCAGTCCTGCCTTAGTGGATTCTATAAGAAAAAGGTCGACCGGGTTTTTACTGGTCGACCTTAGTTCATTGATAACTGTATCACGAATAAAACTCTATCTTGATTATGTCCGTCATAGCCAGAGTGGACTGAAACACCATCAATGAATGTATCTCCCTCTTCCATTTCAAATCCCATCTTGGTATGATAGGCGATTGAAGATTTGTTGACCGGAGACGTTACACAACGGACAACATTGCGGCCATTTTGATAAACGACATGGAAAAATTGATTATATAACTGTCTGCCGATATCATTTTTTCTGTATTCAGGATGCACTCCGACAAAGTGAATATATGCCTCATCAGGCTGAGATTGAGATAGAATCCCTATTAGGAAACCGACTATTTCCCCTTCCTTTTCGGCTATGAAACTTGTATTTGTAAAATGATCAAAGAATAATTTCGGTAGCATATCAGACATTTGCCTTCCTCCCCACCATTCATTGATTAGCGGCGATATGGCATAGTAATCTGACCCTTTCACTGAACGAATTTCCATCCTTCTCCCCCTTTAATCATTAAGGCCTTTTTCACGATAACATACCCCGTTAGTTCATTAACATACGATAAAATTACAATTCCACATATTACGGAAACCTCGCCAAATACCTTGATAGCCCTTAATCATATTATATTTTAATGATTTCAGAGACTTCTCTTAAATTCCCTTTAAAAAATGTGCGTAACTTTTAATTTTATAGTAGATAAAGTATCATTGATTTTACAAGTAAAGACTAAATATTCTTACATTTTATCCTATTCCCTGAGATCCTTAATAGGCATAGGCAATGAGAAATTCCCCATAAAAATAAATAGGAGTGACTAAAGTGAAAGCACAAATCATTCAATCTTTTGGCGATCCATCCGTATTTCAGCTTGAAGAGGTTTCAAAACCCGAATTAAAACCTGGCCATGTACTTATTCAAGTCAAGGCTTCAAGTGTAAATCCTATTGATACGAAAGTCCGTGCTGGTGCAGTTCCAGCCGTTTCCCCTGAGTTTCCAGCCGTTTTACATGGTGATGTCGCAGGTTTGGTATCTGCAGTGGGAGAAGGAGTGACTGAGTTTAAAGTTGGCGATGAAGTGTTTGGATGCGCAGGTGGTTTTAAAGGGACTGGCGGTGCACTTGCAGAGTTCATGCTTGCAGATGCTGATTTACTTGCTCACACGCCGAAGAATTTGACGATGGAAGAAGCCGCTGCTTTACCACTGGTTGCCATTACCGCTTGGGAAGCATTATTCAATCGGGCACATCTAGTCCCTGGTCAGGATATACTGATCCATGCAGCAACCGGCGGTGTAGGCCACATTGCCATTCAGCTGGCCAAATGGCAAGGCGCGACAGTCTATACTACTGCCTCTTCGCAAGAGAAGCTGGAGATTGGCACGCGCCTTGGGGCAGATGTAACGATCAATTATCGAGAAGAAAGCGTTCATGACTATGTACAAAAATATACAGACGGAAAAGGATTTGACGTTGTGTTTGACACGGTAGGGGGAGAAAACCTTGATCGCTCTTTTGAGGCGGCTGCGGTACATGGAACGGTGGCAGCCATTGCTGCCCGTTCGACTCATGACCTCTCCCCAGTGCATTCGAAGGGACTTTCCCTCCATGTTACCTTTATGTTGTTGAAGATATTAAATAAGGACATGCATAAGCAATATGGAGAGATTTTGAAGAAGGTTGCCAAGGTGGTTGAGGAAGGTAAGCTGCGCCCGCTCGTTGATCCAAACATGTTTACGTTTGATGAAGTCTCAAAAGCTCATGAGTACTTGGAGTCAGGCAAGGCGATAGGAAAAATTGTTTTGAAAAATGATTGGTAATGAATAGGCACTTTAACAACTTTATGTTCATTTAAAAATAGGCGGTACGGTGAAAATCTCTATAGATTCTCGCTGTACCGTCTTCTTTTATTTAATATGACAATACCGCCTCTGATGTTGGGTATTCTTATTTAATAGAATGCAGAAAACGGTACTCTGCCGTGTGATATAAATACCAGGTGCAATTTGGTTTAAATCATTGTTAAAAAGGAGAAAGGAAAAAAAAGGTGAGGTGATAAAATGATTTATCTGGAAATAGCAACGAAGCTGGTGATTGGGCTGGCTGGACTCCTGGCAGTGGCAAGACTTCTTGGAAAAAAAGAAATGTCTCAAGTGACCCCTTTTGATTTTATTTACGCTTTAGTATTAGGCGGCATTCTGGAAGAAGGCATTTACGATGAAAAAGTGTCGATCTGGCAGATTCTATTTGCCATTTGCCTTTGGGGGATTTCCGTTTATATCATTGAGATTTGCGCTCAAAAAAGTGATCGCATGAAAAAATTGCTCAAAGGACATCCTTCTTTGATTATTCGTAATGGCAAATTGGATATAAAACAAATGAAAAAAAATCACCTGGAAATTGAACAGGTTCGAACCATGCTGCGGAAACAGGGGGTGTTCACTCTCCGGGAAGTGCGAGATTTATATCTTGAGCCTGGCGGGGACATCAGTGTAAAGCTTCATTCTAAGGCGGGAAGCATCACACCAGATATGTTTGACCTCAATCCTAGGGATGAAGCACCTTCTATCTTAGTAATTGAAGAAGGCAAAATAAAAGAGGAAGAACTTCGATCCGTGAAAAAATCAAAAGAATGGCTTCTGGAAGGGCTTCAGAAGAGGAATTATAAAAAAATTGAGGATATCCTATATGGAGAATGGTCAGAAACAGATGGATTCTATATACAGCCGTATCCCAAAGAAAACTCTCATATACACAAAAAAACTTGAAGATTTTTATTTTTCACACCGCTTAATTAAAGACGGTACAGTGAAAACCTCTAAGATTCCCGCTGTACCGTCTGCTTTTAAAAAACCAATAGGCCAGTTCGCCCCTCTTGTTCTTCATTCAAAGCATATTTTCTACTTCAAGAAAAATTCATTTAGTTCAATAAGATAAAAATACCTTAAAGACAGATCGTGAAAAACGTTTTTATTTCTCCCTTCTCCCTTCTCAGTTATCATCTTCTCCAAGAGGACTGTTCGAATTGAGCGGCTCTATCAGTTTTTAGTTTTGGCATTCAATATGAATTTTAAGGGGTGGCTTCAGGTGTTCTTTCTCAAAAAGCGACAGCTAAATGCAGAAAGTGTTAATCATTAAAAAATCCCTAAACTTTTGCTCTCTGCATTATGGTTTCCAACTCTCAAAATACCTATTTTTCACAAAAATATTCATATGTAAGATGTGGGTTTTTCTTAAAGTTCTCTCACCTTGTTCACACTTTAGAGAAGAAAAACAAAAGGCAGCATATTTGCTGCCTTTCATTCAGGGTAGGTGAACTGTTTTAATATGATGAAGATTTAAATATACAGGTTCCTCCCTAGCCGTAATAAGTTCAACAAAATTATCTTCTAACTTATTAATTTGTCCAATTAAATTGGAATTTTCTCCTATATTAAAAATAATTAAGCTACCGATCAGTTTTTCCATTTGTACGTCAAAGGTTCTTGCCATTGAATGTTTTGATGGATGTACAGGAAGATCCTTGTTACTTAAACCATAAGGAGTTTGATTGTCCGTATATGGGATAATCCACTTTAAATGATTTAAAGGTATATACATAGTCTTGTAAACTGGTGAATAGAATTCAAAGTAATTATTCATCACCCTTGTTATATAACCATGTAACGGCTGGTTACCAGTCACGTATACTTCCGTGAACATCCCTTTCGCGGATAAAAGAGTTTTTCGCAGTGATAATTCTTCCTCAGATTCAATTCCAGGTGAATCTACTGGAAGGAAAATCTCCTCGTTTTCCGTAGTATTTACTTTGCAATTTTGAATATGAATTATTGGAAGATACACAAAGTCCTGTCCATTAAAGATAACCACTACATCAATACCAGTATCAACCAGTGTACCGAAAAAGATTTTTTTTCCGGAAATTTCTATTTTAATTGTTTTTCCTCTGAGATTTTGTAAGATTTTATTCATAATCACCCCTCCTTCCTACTTTAATAACCAAGTGGTCCAAAAATACAGTGAGATTAAACTTACGATTAACCCTATAGGGATTATCAAAAAGGTAACCCTAAGATACTTTCCCCAGGAGATATTGATGGAGTGTTTCTTCAATATATACATCCAAATTAATGTAGCCAGCGTTCCAACAGGCGTTAACAATGCACCTATATCGCTTCCAATCACGTTAGCAAGATAAGCAATTTGTACAAGGTGAGGATCCAATCCCATCTCTGTTATCGACAAAGTCCCTATCATGACTGCAGGAAGATTGTTAAATAAATTGGATAGGATCGTTAATAATATGCCCATGATCATGGTAGCGTTGAATGGGCTGTCCATTATTAAGGGTTTTAAATTGCTGACGATATAATCATTCAAGCCAACATTCTTCAAACCATATACCAGCACGTACATATTGAAAGCAAATAAAAGAACATGCCACGGTGTTTTCTTTACAATATCGCTAAGACCAGTTTTGGTTTTATACCACCTCAGTATTATTAAAAGGAACGCTCCCACCATACCGATCAATTCCAAGGGAACCCCAAATGGAGTAAGTGCGAAGAAGCTCGCCCGAGTTAAAATGACGATTGCAAAACTCATTTTAAACAATTTCCAATCATTATCTTCGGATTGTTGTTTTACATCGAGTGGATGAGTTTGTACATAGCGTGAAAAGGTATTATCCCATTTTACAGGTACACTGGGAATCTTCCTTGGAAGGTCCTTCTTAAAATAGAGATAAAGTAATAACCCGATGGTTAAAATCCCTATCATTGAAGGAACAAACATCATATTGATATAACTATTAAGGCTCAGTCCTACAATTTTTAGTGCAATCAAATTGGAAATATTGCTTACTGCTATTGGGGCACTCGCTGCCGTTGCAATTAGAGCTCCTGATATTAGAAAGGGGATTTTTTGGTGAGGTTTAATCTTTAGTAACGTTACAATGTGAATAATGATAGGTGTTGTGATTAGGATACTTCCATCGTTATTGAAAAACATGGTCATGAAAAAACATAGGAGATTAGTGTAAACGTATAATCTAACCCCTGAACCCTTAGACCGGATGATGATATTCAAAGCAATCCACCTAAAAAAACCAATGCTCTCAAGTACAATAGACATCATAATGGTGGATAATATGGTTAAAGAAGCGCCCCTGATAATATCAAATATATTTAAAACATCCATCCAAGGAACAATGCCTGCAACTAATACAGTCAAGGCACCTATTGTAGTAGGTATCGTTTCGTTAATCCCAAATGGTCTCCATAACATGAGAATAATTGTTAAAGTAAAAATTATTGTCATCAAGACAATTTGTGAACTAAGCATTTACCTCCGCCGCCTTGTTTTTGGATGGTGTAATTTTTACGGTATCAGGAGTGGTTTGATTTTGAGGTTTTACAAAAAAAGAATAGAAGACTCCCCCAATTACAGAAAAAAACAAAATCATCATTCCATGTCCTCCTTTCAATTAGCCTTGAATTGTATCTTAAGGCTTTAACCGTTTTGCCTTCAATTTCCCTTGCATTCTTTCAGCAAATTTCATTAATGAATAATATTCAGTTTTTTGATTTCCATTGTCTGTATTCATTTTTTCAGTGGACTTCATTAATTCGTAACACTTCTTATCTATCAGTTTTCTTTTTTCTTTTAAATCATTTTTCTTCGCGGATTGTTCGTTCATTTCTTGAGGGCTTGATTCCCTGAATACTTCAGTCAGGTTTTCTTGGATTTCGTCTTGTCTATCTTTAGTTACTGAAGGGTTTTCCTTCTTACTTTCTTTTTTCTTTTTTTCATGGGATTTTTGTTTATTATTTTTATCCGTACTTTTCTTTACATCCTTCTTACTTTTATTTTTGTTTTTTTCAGTGGATTTTTGTTTCTTATATTTATTAGTACTTTTCTTTACATTGGATTGATTTTTATTCACTTCATTTACTGAAGATTGAACAGTCGGTTCTTCTCTTACATCGGATAAAACTTCTGCATGTGTACTTATTTCAGTTGGTGAAGCTGGTCCTTCTTTTCCAATAGTTAAAATGGCCTGTTCTTGTTTCTCTTCAACCGGCTCTTCCTTCTCTTTGGAATTAACTTCAGCGACTTCCATCAGCTTGGAATCACTTTCCTTAGCTTGATCTCCTTCTGCCTGTTTACTTTCAGTTTTTTCGTCCTTATTTTCCTGCTGTTTGTTATCAGATGATTCCTTATTATCTATCCCTTTGAAAATATAAAGTATATTTGATAATTGGACATAAAGTTGCTTATCCTTATTTATTAAAACGATATAATTATTAGTTACGGTACTTAAAAATCCGTCAAAGGTTAAATTATTATCCCTTTTTACTGTCACCCAATTACCTTTGAGTTCATTTATTAATTCTGTAAAACTTTGTTTTTGTGTTGGTTCTTGGTCAAGTATTTGGGCCTGGAATTCTTTGGTGTTTTTTGATAAGGCATACACCTGATTTAAGTTAAAATAACATGGTTTATCTGGATTCATTTGAATGACAATAAAGTCACTTTTCACATCCAGTACCACCCCATCATGAACGGTTTTATCATCGGAAATGATACTTACATTAAAACCTATCAGTGAATGAAGTGCCTCTTGAAAATTTTGTTTTTTCATCTGATGAGTCCCCCCTTATTAGTTGGATGGTCGCTTCTGTTCAGAAGCGACACATCATTTATGGGATATACTATTTTTCTTTTTCTTCAGCTTTATTATCTTTATTTTTTTCCGATTTTCCATCGTCTTTATTATCTTTATTTTTTTCCGATTTTCCATCGTCTTTATTATTTTTATTTTTATCCGATTTTTCATCTTCTTTTTGTTTCTCTACTCTTGCCCCGTAACTGATACTGCGGATATGGAACATTGACAGGCGAATAACTTCTTCGTTTAGTATTAACGTTACAAATTCATCATTAATATCATGAAGTACGCCTTCAAGCTTCTCAGGACCGCCTCGGTTAATATTTACCCATTGATTTCTAAGGTCATCTAATAAGCCTTTAAAAGTTGCAGCTGTTTTAAAAGTAAAATCTTCGGGAATTTCCAATTGAAATTGGAACCCCTTCTTTACATTCTCGGTAATACTTTTTATATGGTCGGTTTTATAGTAGATAACACCTTCTTGTTCAGTTAAAATCGATAAGTGGTCATCATATACCCCTAATAATAATCCTGTCCGAGATTCAGGCCCTCCTCTATCTACCTTTAGAACTTTCCCAACCAAATTAGTTAACCATTCCTTATTCATAATGTTGCGCCTCCTATATAATCATTTACCCTGTATGTATATGTGTCATGGAATGACATTGTGTCGTGGTAAATGTCCAACTTCTATCCATAACACTGAAATCCATCAAAAATGTGTATATACACTAACCTTTTGAATTTCCTGGGGTTACATTACGGAAAATACTGAATGAACTCTATGTCCAGAATAATCGATAGTTAAAAAAGCACTTTATTCGAAGCAAGGACGCCTTTTAAAATAGCTGAAGTATATTGAATACAAGAGGGTAAAGAGAGTGGATCGCTGCGAATGTACCCAGAGAGTTACAAAAAAAAGACCCCGGCGCATAACCGGAGTCATTTTAAGCAGCAAAACTAAAAAGTGTTTTTATGGACTCTAAAAACCTGGTGTTTTGTCACCATTTTTCTATTTCATTTTTATACAACTTGTGTAAGGTGGCTTTTTATATAAAGTAAATGAACATACCACTGAGTTGATCCGTTCCCATCTGGATGACGTTGATGAATTATGGAACCATGAAATGAAGGTTCTTGATCCGCTTGAGGCGCCAATGGAAGGGGAAGACTTGGTGGGGGTGCTTCTTGTGTTTAAAGACAAGGAGCGATATATGTACAATATATTAAGCAATGATGTGGTGTTTTCAGAATATAAAACCAATGCGACTTATTTTCAGGTGGCGTGCGGTATCTATGCTTCATTAACCGTCCTTTTGCTGGACCAAATACCTAACGGTGTGTATTATGTGGACGAGTTATTGTTAACTACAAACAATCATTATGCTCAATATTTGACCTATTACATGACGGATTTTGTGACAGGGGAAAATGAAAATACAAATGGTTGTTTACTAAATAGGATGAGGAAGTTTCGCGACTGAAATTACTCTTTTAGATAAGGATCAAAAATCTTAGCAAAAATAAATGTGTTGGAGTCTAATCAAGTTTCGGATTTTTTTCATAAGTTAAACAAGAAAATAAATTTAATAAGATGGTGAAAAAATGAAGAAAAAATCTAATAAAAAAGATCAGCCAGTGCCTGCAACTCAAGATGTAACAGAAGGAAAAAACGTCAAAGAAAAAAAAGGACCGAAAGATAGTACAGCCTCCACCGAGTCAGTGCAAACCCAGGAGCTTTCGGAACCTAAAGGCGATAAAGGTCCTCATGATGGAGGAGACTCAGCGGGAGCCGGTGAGGGGAAGCATGGCAAAGGCGCCAAAGGGAAAAAAGGGAAAAAAGGACCGAAAGATGGCACAGCCTCCACCGAGTCAGTGCAAACCGAGGAGCTCTCTGAACCTAAAGGCGATAAAGGTCCTCATGATGGAGGAGATTCAGCGGGAACCGGTGACGTGAAAAAGGACAAAGGCGCCAAAGGGAAAAAAGGACCGAAAGATGGTACATCCTCCACCGAGTCAGTCCAAACCGAGGAGCTCTCTGAACCTAAAGGCGATAAAGGTCCTCATGATGGAGGAGATTCAGCGGGAACCGGTGACGTG